>JBPCPU010000231.1:0-21426 GCA_050998795.1 Pyrinomonadaceae bacterium | reverse complement strand
CTTGGCACGGTTTGTGCGAAAAACACTGTCGTTTTCAAAGAGCGACGTGATGCACGAGATATGTTTGTTTTTATTTCTGCATCGCTACAATAATGAACTTGCTCTCTCTTTTGATTGAGCCACTACCGTTGTTTCTTTTGTCCGAATCGTGAATATCCACTTTAAAACTCACCATTTGCGCGGGCAATGGCAGAATGAGCGTACCGGTTTTGCCATTGTCGGCTTTAAAGTTTAATTTCCAAGTTTTCGCGGCGAAAATGTCGGTTAAACTAAACTTTCCCAATTCACTTGCGGCGGGATTTTTGGTTAAAGCGTCCAGCCCTTTGATTGAATCAAAGCCTGCCGCATTCAGATAAAGTTTGGCATTTTCGGCAAAATTTATTTTCTCCAAAACTTCCAGATAATACCTGTCCGGTTTTCCTGTCCAAATGCTGTAAAAACCCGGTTCGGCGCAACAAGCGCAGGCAAAAGATTGAACCGGAAACAAAAAAATTGCTAGAAAAGCAGTTAGTAAAAGCGATTTAAATTTCATTCATTTCTCCTTATTTGACTAGCTGGGAGCGCAGGCATCCTTGCCTGCGCTCCCAGCAAAACGCCATTTAGCGTGAGCCGTTAGGTTTGTTTATGCGAACGGCTTTTTTGGTGTTAACTCTATTGCGAATGCGCGAAATGTGAAAAACTATTTCTTCTGGCAGCGCGGACAAAAATATGTCGAGCGTCCGCCTTGTTTTAATCGCACAATCAATTTTTCACAATTTACGCACATCTCGTTTTCCCGATTATAAACGCGCCAACGCAATTCATAACCGCCGCCGTAATAACTGCCGTCAATGTTTTCGGGATTGACGTTCAAGGTCGAACCGTGCGCGATTGATTCGCGCAGAACTTCGCGGATTTTTTCAAATAAAACATCAGCTTTTTTAGCGGAAAGTTTGTCGGCGGAAATCTGCGGATTAACTTTTGCCAAAAACATCGCTTCCGAAGCATAGATGTTTCCTAAACCGCAGACTTTTGTCTGGTCGAGCAGAAATTCCTTCAAACTTCGTTTTGATGTTTTTAATGCTTGGCGGAAATACTTGGGCGTAAAATCATCGCCGAAAGGTTCGGGCGCAAGTTTTTTGATTTCTTTCGCTTCGTCCAAATTGGCAGTTTCGACAATTTTCATCAAACCGAAATGTCGCTGGTCTTGAAAAACAAGCCGCGTTTCGTCCGCAAAATAAAAAGCCGCGTGAGTATATTTCGGATTCTCGCGGTCAAACGGCAAAAGCATAAACCGTCCGCTCATTCGCAGATGCGCGATAATAGTTTGTCCGTTATCCAAATCAAAAAGAATGTGTTTGCCGCGCCGGTGAACAAAATTTATCGCCGCGTTATTTAGTTTTTCGGCAAATTCCTGCGGCGTACTTTCCGGCGCAAGTCTTTCTCTGAGAAGTTCCGCAATCAAAATTTTACGACCTTTAACGAGTTTATTTAAAGAGTTTGCAACAAGTTCGACTTCAGGTAATTCGGGCATAAAATATCCGCTTTTGATAATAATTGTTTGTCGTTATACTTAGCGGAATATGTCTGTCATAAAAATTTGCTATTATCAAAGTTTTGCTTTTTTCTTTGATTGAATTTAACAATTGTAATTAAAGATAAACATTAAACTGTGCATTCGCAAATAATACAAATGATTAATAAAAAAGTAGAGAGTCTTTCGCCTGAAGAAACCTTTGTAGTTGCCGAAAAACTTGGTGAAGCCTTAAAAGGCGGCGAAGTTATTTTGCTTTCGGGCGGGCTTGGAGCGGGAAAGACGCTTTTTACAAAAGGAATTTTGTATGCGCTCGATTACGATATTGACGAAGTTACGAGTCCGAGTTTTACGCTGGTTAATTTATACAAGACTAAAAAATTTGATGTTTATCACATTGATTTGTGGCGGTTAAATGAAAAATCTGATGTCGGATTTGCCGTCGGGCTGGATGAAATTTTAGAAACTGAAACGGCGGTTGTGATAATCGAATGGGCGGAAAAACTTCGCCAAAAATCTTTTCCCGACAAAGTAATTCGCGTGGAAATAAAAGGCGACGGCGATGATGCGCGAAAAATAAAAATCACTCAATAAAAAGCCGCCACCTTGATTCTTTTAATAATACCGATATGAAACAGTCGCGCCATATTTTCCGGCAACCGACAAAACCTTTCTCCAGGTAACAGTTATTTCCTCGTCCTGGCGGGCAAAAGTACGGGAAAATTCTTCGCTGTTAAATTTCTGCATTTTGCAATGAGATTTAGGTTTGCTAAGAAAATTCGCGTGTTCGCGCCAGGCTCGCAGATGATTTTGCCAGGCTAATTGAAAATCAGTCGGCAAATCAGAATCATCTATGCTTGACGATTCATTAACGTATTCGGAAATGGTTTCCGCATATTCAGGAGAAAGATAAACTGAATCGGACGAGAAATCTGTATCATCAAGACTGTAAATTTTTCTATCTCTTTCACGTCCGTTACTTATATCCTGCGTTAATAAAGACGAGATGTTTTGTTGAATTCGATAATTGTTCACGGTTTCAAAAGGAAAATAATTCGTCTTTGGAAACCCGACCAATGCCACCGAAAGAATAAATGTTAGGGAGAATGCGCCGATTGTTGTGATAAATTTCATCATAATGGATATATTATGACTTATCGCGTCGAAAAAATAAACAGTAAATTTCAAATTTTTTTGACAAAATTATGCCGAATGCGCGAACTTTGATAAAGTTACACAGATGAATCCGCAAGACTTAATCCGAAAAAAACGCGACGGCGGGAAGTTTTTGCCTGCTGAAATTGATGCTTTTATTAATGGCGTAATAGATAAAACCTGGACTGATTATCAAATTTCCGCGCTATTGATGGCGATGTTTATTAACGGTTTACGTCAATCGGAGCAGAATGACCTGACCGAAGCAATGCTTAATTCCGGTGAGATTTTGGATTTTTCCGATATAGATGCTCCGGTTGCCGACAAACATTCGACGGGCGGAGTCGGCGATAAAACTTCTCTACTGATTGCGCCGATGGCGGCGGCGTGCGGCGTTTTTGTTCCGATGATTTCCGGGCGCGGACTCGGACACACGGGCGGAACGCTCGATAAACTCGAATCAATCGAAGGCTACAACGTCAATCTGCCAATCGAAGAATTTAGGAAAGTCATCAAAGATTGTGGTTTTGCGATGACCGGACAAACGGAAAAAATCGTTCCCGCCGACCGCAAACTTTACGCTTTGCGCGATGCGACGGCGACGATTGAATCAATTCCTTTAATTGTCGCTTCGATTATGTCGAAAAAATTGGCGGAAGGCTTAAATGCGCTTGTTTTAGACGTGAAAACCGGAAGCGGCGCATTTATGCAGAGCGAACGCGAAGCGCGGAAACTCGCCAAAGCACTGGTCAAAACGGGAATTGCTTTTAATATACAAACCGAAGCCGTAATTTCCGATATGAATCAACCGCTCGGCAAATATGTCGGCAATGCGCTGGAAGTTTTTGAGTGTCTAAACATTTTGCGAAATGAAACCGACAAACAAACAAAGCAGACGCTTGATTTATCAATCGAACTCGCGGCGCGGATTTTGGTTTTAACCAAAATTGCAAGTTCAATTCAAAAGGCGAAAACAAAAATAAAGGAAGTTTTGGAAAGCGGCGAAGTATTGGAAAAGTTTAAGGAAAACATCAAACTACAAGGCGGAAATCCAAAAATTTGCGATAATCCCGAATTACTTTTGAATAAAAATCTGCTCGAAGTAAAAATCAAATCTCCCGAAAGCGGCTATATTTTGGAGATTGACGCGCGCGAAATCGGCAAAGCGGTTTCTTTAATCGGCGGCGGACGAATCAAAATTGACGACAAAATTGATTACGCCGTCGGTTATTCGTGCGATAAAAAGTTGGGCGATAAAGTCATCGAACACGAACCGCTCGGTACGCTTTTTTGCCGCAATCAAGCGCAAGCCGCGAAAGTGCTTGCAAAACTGCAAATGGCGTATAAAATTAGTCTGGAAAAGCCGACGAGAAAATTTGAACTGGTTAAGGAAATTATTCAATGAAATTTTCATTGTAGGGGCAGGTCTTGTGCCTGCCCTGTTTGCGTAGCAAACAAATCTGAGCCGGTAAGAGGAATTTTATTTAAGATTGGAAAGTTTAGTGTATTCGGGAAATCCTGATTCGCAATCAATTTTGCCGTCAGGACGGCAGGGCAGGCACAAGACCTGCCCCTACAAACATTATGAAGATTCAAAATTTATCTATCATTGCGATTCTATTAACGGCTGTGTTTATTCTGTCTTCGTGCGAAACCGCAACCGAAGCAACCACTGACAAAGGCAAAATTAAAGTCGGTATCGTTTTCGACATCGGCGGCAAGAACGACCGTTCGTTTAACGCGGCGGCGTGGGAAGGTGTAAAACGTGCCAATCAGGATTTGGATATTGTTCTGCGCGACGTCGAACCGGGAAATCCGACTTCGATTGAACCGGCGATGCGGGCGTTTGCCGAAAAGAATTTCGATTTGATTATCGGCGTCGGTTTCGCGCAAGGTCCGATTATGGAGCGTGTCGCAAAGGATTATCCGAATATCAAATTTGCCATTGTTGACGGCGTGATTTTGGACAAAGACGGAAAGCCTTTGCCAAATGTCGCGTCTTTGGTTTTCCGCGAACACGAAGGCTCGTATTTGGTCGGAATGATTGCGGCGGCAAAATCAAAAACCGGCGTTCTCGGTTTTGTGGGCGGAATGGATATTCCGCTGATTCATAAATTTGAAACAGGTTACGAAGAAGGCGCACGTTCAATTAATCCGAACATTCGTGTTGTTGATAGTTATGTCGGCGTAACCGATTCAGCTTGGAATAATCCGGGTAAAGGTCAGGAGTTGGCACTACGTCAGATTGACCAGGGCGCGGACGTTATTTTTACGGCGGCGGGAAATTCCGGTCTTGGAGCATTTGACGCGGTTGAGAAATACGGCAAGAACGCCGCCGGCGAAGCGAATAAATTTGTCATCGGCGTTGATTCAAATCAAAACGGGCAAAGACCCGGTTACGTTTTAACTTCAATGGTCAAGCGCGTGGATAATGCGGTTTATGATGTCGTAAAAGAAGTGAAAGAAGACAAATTCCAAGGCGGCTTTCACGCTTTCGGACTCGACAAAGACGGCGTGGCGTATGCGATGGATGAAAATAATAAAGGTTTGATTTCACCGGAAACTTTACAAAAAGTAGAAGACGCGAAAAAGAAAATCGTGGCGGGCGAAATAAAAGTTACGGATGCGATGGCGAAATAATGTAAAATTAAATTATGAATGTGCAGATAAAAATTCCCGACGAAGTTTTCAGCCCCGAAAATAAAGAAACTTCGCGCCAAGTTTTAGAAGCCGTTGCGCTCGAAGGTTATAAATCGAAGCAATTGACGACGGCGCAGGTCGGAAGAATTTTGGGTTTTCAGTCGCGGATGGAAGTTTTGGATTTCTTGGCGAAAAATGAAGTTGCGTGGGTTGATTATTCGATTGAGGATGCCGAACGCGAAAGACATTTGTTACGGGAGCTTGCGCCGTGATGATTGTTGTTTCGGATGCCACGCCGATAAACTATTTGATTCTCGTCGGCAAAATTTTCGTGTTGCCCGAACTTTTGGGAAAAGTCATAATTCCGTCTGCTGTTTTTCGAGAATTGCAAGCCGATAAAACGCCGAAAACGGTAAAAGAATTTATCGAAAATCTTCCCGGGTGGCTTGAAGTCAGGCAAGCGCAATTTTTATTCGATATTGATCTGGACGATTTGGATGCAGGTGAACGCGAAGCAATTGTTTTAGCCGAAGAACTGAGAGCCGATGTTTTGTTGATAGACGAACGAAGCGGGCGCGAAGCCGCTTTGAAAAGAAATCTTCCCGTTGTCGGAACACTCGGAATTTTAGAACGTGCCGCCGAAAAAGGTTTGCTCGATTTTGCCGAAACTTTGCAAAAACTGAAAGCTAACGGATTTTTTATCACACTTGCTTTAGAGAAAGATTTTCTCGAACGCGACGCGGAAAGAAAGCATTAGGGATTTGATAAAAATAACATTTCGATTATGTAACTTATTATCCAGAAGTAAGTTTTAAGATGTCCCCTGAAAAGGCTAAAGAAGTGAAACAAAATTTAAGAGTTGCAATCTATGGTTTTCCTGTAAAAGTTCAAGCATATATTAATGCTGGACTCTACTTCGTTCCAACAAAATATGTTGTTTTCAACAGTGAAACAGGTGAAATCTACAGCGAAACTATTGAAAATGATTTGATTAATGTTAAGTAAAGAATTCTGGGATTTAGAAAATTAAGTACATATAATTCAGATGCTTGAACTCAAAAATATTACAAAAACATTCGGTAATGTCATCGCTAACGATAATGTTTCAATTAAAATCGAAAAAGGCACGATTCACGCGATTGTCGGCGAAAACGGCGCAGGGAAATCAACCGTGATGCGTATCGCTTACGGCTTTTACACGGCGGACGGCGGCGAGATTTTGGTTGACGGCAATCTGGTGAATATCAAATCGCCCGAAGACGCGATAAATCTCGGAATCGGGATGGTTCATCAGCATTTTATGCTCGTTGACACGATGACGGTTGCTGAAAACATCGTGCTTGGCGCAGAAACTGGCGGCGCGTTTAATCTCGATTTGGATAAGGCAAACGCGGATATTTCGGCTTTGTCCGAGGAATTGCGTTTGGGTGTAAATCCAAAAGCGTATATCGAAGATTTGTCCGTCGGAGCGCAGCAAAGAGTTGAATTACTAAAAGCGCTTTACCGCAACGCGCAGCTTTTAATTTTGGATGAACCGACCGCAGTTTTAACGCCGCAGGAAGTCGAAGAGTTTTTCAACATCTTGCGCCGGATGCGCGGGCAGGGCAAAACGATTGTCATCATCACGCACAAACTCGAAGAAGTTCTGGCGATTTCCGACGATGTAACCGTGATGCGCGACGGGAAAGTTGTCGGTAACGTAAAAACGTCGGAAACAACTGCCAAAGACCTTGCCAGAATGATTGTCGGGCGCGATGTGCTTTTGCGTGTTGAAAAAACAGATGCAAATCCGGGCGAAAATGTTTTAAATGTGCAGAATCTTTCGGTGAAAAACGCGCACGGCGAAGCGTTGAGTGCAATTTCGTTCAACGTCCGTGCCGGTGAAATCGTCGGTATTGCCGGCATCGAAGGCAACGGGCAAACCGAACTTATTGAAGCAATCGCCGGTTTGATTTCGGTTTCACAAGGCTCGATTGAACTTTTCGGCAAGGATATTACAAATGTTTCGGCGCGAAAACGCAAAGAACTCGGCATCGCGCACATTCCCGAAGACCGCCATAAACGCGGACTTTTGCTTGATTTTGATTTGGCGGAAAATTCGATGCTCGGCGTTCATTATCGTCCGCCGGTGGCAAGCGGCATCGGAATTTTAAATCAATCGGCGATAGGCAAACGTGCCGGTGAAATTATCAAAAATTTCGACGTGCGCCCGCCGAATCCGCAGCTTTCCGCCAAATCGCTTTCGGGCGGAAATCAGCAAAAACTTATTATCGGCAGGGAATTTGAATTAAAGCCGAAACTGCTTCTCGTTTCGCAGCCGACGCGCGGCGTTGACATCGGCGCAATCGAATTTATCCACCGCAAACTGATTGATTTAAGAGATTCGGGAAGTGCGGTTCTACTCGTTTCGGCGGAACTCGAAGAAGTTACGGCTTTGGCTGACCGGCTTTTGGTGATTAGCAAAGGAAAATTTGTCGGCGAAGTTGACCCGAAAACGACTTCAAATGAAGAAATCGGTTTGCTGATGACGGGCGGGAAGTAAGTTTGAAAAAAGTTAAGTTCTGTGCTAAATTTAATTCAAATTTAGCACAAAGGTGGTTTAATATGTTAGATATTGTTCGTGATATTGATTCGCTCTCAAACTTCAAACGGGATACGTCCAAATTCGTCAAACGAATGAAAAAAAGCGGTTCGCCCGTCGTTTTAACCGTCAATGGAAAGGCTCAGATTGTCGTGCAAGATGCGGAAAGTTATCAAAAAATGCTTGAATTGCTTGACCGCGCCGAAGCGATTGAAGGTATTCGACAAGGTTTAGAAGATGTCAATCAGAAAAAAACTGCGTCTTTAGAACAATTTGACAAGAAGATGCGAACAAAACACGGCTTGTCAAATGAGTAAAATCTACAAAATTGAAATTACTACAACCGCCGAAGTTGAAGCCGAAGAAGTGATTTTGTGGCTCAAGGAACATTTGTCCGAAGCCGCGAAACGCTTTCAACAAGGTTTGGTAAAATCTCTTGAATCTCTGCAAAGCAATCCTTTTCGCTGTTCGCTTGCGCCTGAAAATGACTTTTTTATGAGGAAATCAGACAACTAATTTATGGCAAATATCGAATTTTAATCACAATTGACCAAGAAACCGTTTACATACTTCACATTCGGCACAGTTCGCAAAAATACATCAGACAACCTTTGACGGAAGATGACGGCGACTAATTTCGTGCTTTGTCAAAATTTTAATCATCCGATTTTGGGTGATGTCTCACAATTTATGACGAGGACTTTTACTTCGGAATAGATGATAGATAATAGATGACAGATAATAGATTTTATCTGTCAGTTATCATCTCGAATCTATTATCTATTCCGAAGTGATTTCTCCATCATAAAATTTGAAATACTAGCCGATTTTGAATTACAAAATTTCTCTCATTCGTTCAACCGCGCTTTGCAAATTTTCCAACGAAGTCGCATAAGAAAATCGCAAAAATCCGTCCGCGCCGAAACCTGCGCCGTCGGTTACGACCACATGCGCTTCGTTCAAAAGAAAATCGGCAACATCAACGGAAGTTTTGAATTTGTCGCCGAGCATTTCGCGCACGTCAACAAACGCATAAAACGCGCCTTCCGGCATTTCGCATTTGAAACCGTTGATTTTTTGCAGTTCGGGAATCAGCCAATCGCGGCGTTTTTTGTATTCGGCAAGCATCGCGCCGACCGCTTCTAAAGATTTTTCACGGCTTTCCATCGCGCGGGCGCAAGCATATTGGACAAAAGATGTCGGGTGCGACGTCGAATGACTTTGCAGTTTTGTCATTTGCTTTGACCATTCTTCATTGGCGATGGTGTAGCCGATTCGCCAACCGGTCATCGCGTAAGTTTTGGAAAACGAACCCGCAACACAGACGTATTTTCTGAGTTCATCGGGCAAACTCGCCGACGTAAAAACTTCGGCAGGCGGATACGCGAAAAACAAATAACATTCGTCGGTCAAAACATAAATATTATTTTCCGCGCAGACTTCGACAATTTTTCGCATTTCAACGGGCGGAATTACGCGACCTGTCGGATTATTCGGCGAATTGACGATTAAAAGTTTTGTTTTCGGTGTGATTGCTTTTTTGACTTGTTCCGCCGTTAAAATAAAATTCGTTTCTTCAGTTTCGATAAAAACACTTTTTGCGCCGACGAAATTGATAATTTCGGGAAATGTTACCCAATAAGGTTTCGGAATCAAAACTTCGTCCGACGGATTTATCAAAGTGCAAACCGCATTAAAAAGCGCCTGTTTGCCGCCGTCGGTGGCGATAATTTCTTTCGGCGAAAAACTCGTGTTAAATTCTTGCGCGTAGAATTCGGCGATTGCTTCTTGAAAACTCTTCAAGCCTGCCGTCGGCGTGTATTTCGTCAAGCCTTTTTGCAAACCTTTCCAGGCGTATTCCTTAATAAAATCGGGTGTTTGAAAGTCAGGTTCGCCAACTGTTAAATCAATTATGTCGAAGCCTCGTTCGCGCAAATCGGCGGCAATTTGCCCGGCTCTCAGCGTCGAAGAAATTTGCATTTTGGAAACATTTTCGGATACGGGAAAATTGTTCATAATGGTCAATGGTCAATGGTCAATGGTCAAACGAAATCAATTAACCATTTACCATTTACCATTTACAACTTTCTAAGAATTCTACACGATTTCCGAACGGGTCACGAAACTCGAAACGATGATAATTTGGAATCGGCACGCCTTCGATGATTTCGATGTTATTGTTGATAAATTTTTCGCGCCAGGCATGCAAATTTTCTACCTCGTAGGCAACGTGCGCTTT
The DNA here is from genome assembly GCA_050998795.1 of Pyrinomonadaceae bacterium. Taxonomy (GTDB): domain Bacteria; phylum Acidobacteriota; class Blastocatellia; order Pyrinomonadales; family Pyrinomonadaceae. The sequence goes on along the minus strand of JBPCPU010000231.1, from coordinate 11,298 downwards.
TGTTTTTGTGCGGTCAAAACCGTCTTCCGTGCCGACGTGAACTTGAAACGCACCGATTTGCAGCCAAAATCCGCCGCGACCTTGTAAAGATTCGGGTTTCGGAACTTCCTCCAAGCCGAGAAAATCACAATAAAACTCCCGCGCTCGCGTTTCAGTTCCTTTCGGAATAGTAATTTGCGCGTGCTGTACTCTGAGTATCAACAATTTTTTAATCATTTTATCTTCTTTAATTTATCGCGCATTTTTGCTTCGACTAATTCCGGCACAAGACCTTCGACGCGCCCGCCGAGCGTGAAAACCTGTTTCATCAAATTTGAAGAAACGTAAGAATATTCTTCCGCCGCCATCAAAAAAACCGTTTCGATTTCCGGCTCTAAACGGCGATTCATCAAAGCCATTCGCAACTCGTATTCGTAATCGGATATGGCGCGAATGCCGCGCACAATCGCACTTGCCTTTTTCCGCCGCGCAAAGTCGGCAGTCAAGCCGGAAAAACTGTTAACAATCAATTCACATTTACCGTTTTTGACTGCGGGCAGAATTTCCTTAATCAACGCACAGCGTTCTTCAACGGAAAACATCGGATTTTTTTCGGGATTATTCAAAACGGCGATGATAATTTCATCAAAAAGCGGCAAACTACGCTTGATGATGTCAAGATGACCATTAGTTAAAGGGTCGAATGAACCGGGAAAAATTGCGCGTCGCATAGTTTTGTGGTCTAAAGTCCAATGCCCAAAGTCTAAAGTCAATTTTATGAAGTTGCAAACGGACGTTGAATTTTCAAAACAAATAAATATGAATTTCGGATTCTCAATCGTCAATCGCAAATCTAAAATTAAGGCTGTTTCACTTCATCAACTTTCGAGTCTTTCACTTCCGCGTTAAATTTTCGATAATTAAATGATTTGACGACTTGATTGACATTGATTCCTTTGACCAGCAAAACTTTCACCGACAAATTTACACCGGCGACCGACGGCAGCCAGATTTCATTGTTGACGCGCTCTTGTTCAATGGCAAAAGACGCACCCTTTTTCAAATTCGCCACGAGTCCGCCGCCGACTTTGAAATTGTCAAACAAAACGGCTTCGATTCGCGCCACTTGTTTATCTTGCGCGTCAATCCACATTACGCCGCCGACTTTGCCGAAAAATTTGAGAAAACTTTTCGCATTTTTGAAATCGAAATTCGGATTCGGCTCAAAATCAAAAACAATGACGTCGCGCCCGCGAAATCGTTCACGGCGCGGATTTACCAGATTTGAAGCACGCAGAACTTCGGCAATCGAAACTCGTCTGTTTTCTTCTTCGGGCGTTTTGTCGGAAGATTGGTCAACTGCTTTTGCTTCCTGTTTGGCAATCTTTTTTTCGATTTCCGCCACGCGCTTTTGCACGTTTTTGTCTTCTCCCGCTTGTTCACCGGGTGAAAGCGGCTTCCCGTTCTTTTCCGTTAATCTTCGGATTCGATTGCCTTTATAAAAGGAAAGTTGAAAAGTTACCGATTCGGTTTCGCGTAAAATGCCGTCTTTGCCGAGTTCGCGGCTGATGACTTTTTGCGTGTAGGAATAGTTTTCCAAAATCGCGTCAATCTTGTCTTCATTTGCCTGAAGCTGCTGCAAAAGCGTCGGAATATCAGGAAGCGGTTCACCGGAAATTTTCGGAAAGTCAAAATCTTCCTTCGCAACCCGGCGGTTGTGAGAAACCTTTTCGAGCTTGATTAAATAACTATCTTCGCCGATTTTTGCACTGATTGTAAAAGGTTCGTTGATGCCGTCAATAATTCGATAATCGCTGTAATCAAAGGTTTTCATCAAATCTCCGGCAGGAATTTCTTCACGAATCAGCAAATTTGTCGCCGCCTCGAAATACAATTTTATTTGAACGCCTTTGGCAGTGGTCAAAATAACGGAATTCGCAGATTTGCTATTTATATTCGCTTGCCCGCCGGAAGTGATTTTTGCCCTTTCCCTTTTATAATCAAGCCAGAGATTATTGCGATAATGGGTTTCAGCTTGAAAATCGCGGCTCGCATCATTCGTCAAAGTCCGCAAACCGTCGCGCGAATCACGCAGCCAGCCTGATTTTCCGTTGAAACCTGTTTCCGTTTCAAATCCGTTTAAATCGAACTTCGCGTTATAAAAATTCGGCTGTGCGGCTTGCATTTCAAATTGACCGCCGGAATTGTCTTTTAACCGCGTAATCGCGCCTTTTTTTTGTGAAGATTTAAGGTTCTGCAAAACCTTTTCACCGCCCAACGCTTTGGTCGCCTGTTTCAAAATTTTGCCCGGCGATTGTGCCGCGCCGTTTGACGCAAAGGCAAGAAAAATACAGATAAGAATTGATAAAAATGAGTTGTAATTCATTTACTTACAAAACCGAAACAATAAAATCTATTGTAAAATCTCAATAATTGCCGCTTCAAAAATTTCGACTTTGCGCTTTGCCTGCTTCACGTCCGGGCGGTCATCGTTATATTGTTTCTGCAAATTTGCATATTCAATCTCAAATTCGATTTTTCGCAACATCAATTTTCCCAAAGCCAGCGTCAATTTTGAAGCGTCAGACGGATTGACCGCCAGAATTCTGTCCATTTCCTTGTTTAGTAGATTCAGTTCAAAGCGAAGTTGTTTGACTTTCGGAAATTCTTCGGTGTACTCAATCAATAATTCTTCAAGTTCGGCGGTGCGCTCGGTTTTTCGCAAAAGAATCTCGGCAAAAGCGGGCGAAGATTTTATCGCAGTCGCAGTCGCTTTGGTAGAAGTTTGCGTAATTTTGCCTTTTGTCTGTGCAGAACAAGCAAGCGAAGACAACAAAAGTAACAATGTGAAAAAAATAGTTTTTTGCAAATTCATAATTTTTACCTAATTTGCTTCAGCATCAAAAGTGTTGTCGGTAATTTTTTGATTAAAAGCAAATTCCGTTAAATTAAACTGCCATTCAATTTCGGTTGTGCCGCCTTGTCCCGCTATCGAATAAAAAATACGATAATTATGGGGCAAGGTTAGACCTTTTTCGTCCTTAAAGTCTGAAAAATCTTCCGTTACCTTTAAACGGGTTTCGCTAAATCGGCTTGATTGATCCGGACTCGTCCCGATTCCGGCGGAAGAGATTCGTTTATATTCGCTGCGAACATGGCGAAAAGTCTGTTTATCGAAATACAATGTTATATCAATATCTCCGCCGTTCTTGGCTGAATAGCCGATAGCATAAACCTCTTTACCGTCAATTTTTTTCGTACCGTCAAATGACAGTTTTGCCTTTTTATCTGCCATATCGAGCAATGCCCAGGAGGTCGAAAGTGTTCCGGCAAGAAGACTTGCTTCCAACAAGATATTGTTGGTAAGAACAAAGTTGCCCAAAATTGAGCGTGTTCCCGCACGGACAAATCCGACCTTTGCTTTTTTGCCGTCGAAGCTGAATTTTTCGCTTTGATAATCTAAAGAGTTCAGATTCATTCCGAAAAAATTCTTTTCACCAGTGGAAGCTAAAACGATTCTGCCTTGAGATGTCTGATTTTTCTGCGAGATGAATTTTACGACGGCATCGCCAACCGCTATCCGGCTTTTAATCGAAGCGCGGGTTTCTGCTGTCCCGATAGATTCAAGATGTTTTGCCAGGACATCTTCGGCTTTCATCTTCTGCGCGAAGGACGAAACGGAAAAAATTGAGAGAAATAGCACGAAAAGTGCTGATGTTTTCATAATATTCATAATTTTACCTCAGAAAAAATTAAGTGGCGATTGCCACATTACACGAAGTTTGCCCGGTTGAGCAAGTGGAATTTTCATTGCTTACCGCGTCGCACGAATCAAATTCCAAATCCTTATCGGCTTCGATTTCGCCATCGCCGAAAGTATTGCCTTCTGCTAATGTCTTAAAATAAATACCAATGTTATTAAGAATTTCCTGCGGCGAATGCGAATGATAAAGCGTTTGGCGAAATTGTGCGCCGCCGACCAAACCTTTCGTAAATTGTCCGGCAAGTTGTTTCATTTTGCCGAGCGCGGGAAGTTCCGGCATATCTTCAAGCAGAAGTTCAAAAAATTCCAGCAGAACCGCTTGTTTTTCTTCGAGCGTCGGCTGATACGGTTCGCGTCCTTCGATAACGTCCTGAATTTGCCGAAAAATCCAGGGATTCTGCATCGCGCCGCGCCCGATTAAGATGCCGTCGCAGTTTGTTTCTTTAAAGCGTTTCAGCGCAAAATCAATCGTTGTTACATCGCCGTTGCCCGAAACCGGAATTGAAACGGCTTCCTTGATTGCCGTTACCAAATCCCAATTCGCCAAACCTTTGTAGCCTTGTTCCTTTGTCCGCCCGTGCAGTTGAATGTGTTCCACGCCGCATTGTTCCGCCATTTTTGCGACTTCGACGCAGTTGATTGTCGAATCGGAAAAACCTGTTCGCAACTTCAAAGTCAGCGGAATCGAAATAGATTTTTTGATTTCCTTTAAGATTTCTTCCAGGCGCGGCAAATCTTTCAGCAATCCAGAACCGCCGCCGTTTTTAACTACCTTCGGAGCAGGACAACCGCAGTTGACATCCAAAATATCCGCGCCGATTTCTTCCGCCATTTCCGCCGCCATTGCCATTCGCGGCGCTTGTCCGCCGAAAATCTGCACGGCAAACGGGCGTTCTTCTTCGGCAAACCGCATCTGCCGTTTCGATTTCGGATTGTCGCGCGTTAAACCTTCCACCGAGATAAATTCCGAAACAGATAAACCGATTCCGCCGCGCCGCTTGATAAGACGGCGAAAAGTGTAATCCGTTACGCCCGCCATCGGCGAGAGAATCAACGGCGGATTGATTTCGATGTGGCGAATTTTGAATGGTTTCATCTTGCTTTTAGTTGTCTTTCTTCTCGGACTTTTTCTTTAATGTCAATTTTAATGGAACAGGATTTTCGTCAACAGTAAAAAGTTCTGATTCAACTTCATAGTCTATTTTTTGACCGTTAATTATTTTTTCCGTTTCTGCTCTGATTCGGTATTTTCGACTGCTAAACCCTTTTAATAAAAACTTGCCTGATTTATTTGTTTTTAAGTCGCAGCCCAAACCGATTAAAGAATAGCCTACTGATTTTACAGGACTTCCCGCAAGGCTTTCCTCGCTAACTTTTTGCATATAACAACCTGTTCTAAAACCACGAAATTCATCGTCTTCCAACATAATCTCGACATCTTTAGCCGGAGTTCCATCTTCCCAAAAAGTTTCGCCTCGTATTTCCTTTTCGGTTAACCTTGAAGGTAAGCGAAAAACAATCTCACCGATTGATTGTCCCAAACCGATTTCAAAAATCATTGCATTTTCACGATTTGAACTATTCGGGTAGAAAACTGTCGGAAACGGACTGTTAGATTGAGGAAAAGAATTATAGTTAACGCTGAGAGTATATTTGCCTGTCGGAATCTCTTCAATTGTAAAAATACCGTTATCATTAGTTTCACCGCTCATACCCCGAAGATATGATTTTTCTTTTTCGTCTAATGAAAGCAGTTCGACTCTTATATCAGAAACAGGTTTTCCGTTTGAATCTATCAACTTTCCAGTAATTCTGTTGTTATTGGTTAAAACATAGAAGCCTTCTGCACAGCCTCGATTTTTGACCTTAAAAATTTCATTTTCATTAAAATATTCAATTTTCGCATATTCGGGAACAGTAAGATTTATCTTGTAATTACCCGCCGGAACAGAGATTTCATATCTGCCTGTTTTATCAGAAAAAGTGTTGTAGGTCTTTCCCGTGTCAATTTCCCGAGCATTTACCTGAATGTTTGGCACTGGAACTCTATTTTCGTCTTTGTTTCTTTTCTCAAGTTTTTCTAAAATTGTGCCGGAGAGTTTTCCTTTTTCATCAGAAGAAATCAACTTCCGCAAATTGCTCAATTCTTCGTCCGCATATTCAATCGGTAAATTTCCTGAACAAAATCCCGTTCCAAATCCGGTTTTTTTATCGCCACCGGCAAATACCAAATAGGTTTTACCTTGTTCAAATCCGACATCACAACTAAATCCGCTTTTGTTTCTTACTTTAATTTGTTGTTTGTTCTCGCCGGAAAATAATTCTTCAATTTCAAAAATGGTAGATTCAGTTTGAATTGTCCCTTTCGTTTCTTTTTCAATAGCAATAGCTTTACCGACAAAAATAACACCGGCAAAGTTATATCTTTCGCAAGTGCTTGCACGTCCGCATATACACGCCAAAACGCGCTCAAAATTTCCGAGCGAAAGCATCAAGACGAGCGAAAACAGGAAAAGGGAAATTTTATTTTTCATAACGCCTTACAGAATCTTAATAATCATTCGTAGTAATTCAAAAAGAGTTTTCCTTCATAATCAATCAAACCTAAGCAGATACGGTCGAGCCAACCAAAACGCCCAAGCACATTCGGTTTATGATTTTCGTCGGCGTAAAAGAAAATATACGAATCGAATTCCAAACCTTCGGTAATGAGCGTTACGTTATGACCATAAGCGAGAAAAGTTCCGGTCGCCGTTGAAAATCTTTGTACAATGCCGGTTTCAATATTTAACCCGAGCTGTTCACCGAATTGCCGTTCAAATATGCAATGCGTTGCGCCTGTATCAATTTTTGCAGTCAAAAAAATACTTTTTCCTGAGAGTTTCAATGTTACGTCTAAACTAATACCGATTTCGCCGATGTCGTAGGAAAGCAGTTTTTCAAAATCAAGTTGATACATAAAATTTACCAACCGCCCGAAAGAATTTCGTTTTCGCTGCTGACGCGCACCAAAAACGGTTTTTCGATGCCGTTTTGTCTGGCTTGTTCATTCGCTTCCCGAATGGTTTTGCCTGTTCCGACCAATTTATCGCCGTCAAGCGCAACGTAATGTCCGGCGTGTTTTTCGCGGTTCGCCTTCAACCATTCCATTCGTTTATTTCTGGTGGCGGCTTCGTTATCATCGGCTAATCCCAAATCTTGCCCGGCGAAATTTTCACGCTTTACCAAAGTATCGAGATTTGATAAAACTTCCTGCGCCGAATTTTCGGAAACAAGCCGATAAGTTCGATTCAATTTTTGCGGAATTTCAATCGTTATTTGTCCCATAATGTTGGAATTATAACATACCAAATCAATTCAAACGGAGAAAAGTATAATCCGTCCGCTTCCTTCATTGACGAAAGAATTAACGATAAGTTTATTTTGATGCGGCAAATTCTCTAAAAGTCGCTTCTCTCTTTTATCCATTAGGCAACCTTTCAAACATCTTACGGCATCTTGAACAAATAAGGAATTCTGTCTAAAATCTAAAAAGCAAAATTTATCAGGAAAGCGGAAAAGCAATTTTTACCGGCGACAAACACAAGGAGTTTTTTACCGTTATGTCTAAAAAAACATTTATTCGCAGTGCGGCGTTAGCAGTTTCGATTTTGACGGCAAGTGTTTCGATTGGCTTTGCCCAAAACCAATCGAGCCAGGACCCGACAACCAAGGTGCGAACTGTTAAGCCTGAAGTAAAAGAAGTTTATAAAAAATGGCTTTCTAATGATGTTGCTTACATCATTACGGGTGATGAAAGAAAGGCGTTTAAAGTTTTGAAAACCGACGAAGAACGCGAAAACTTTATCGAAAATTTTTGGCGCCGACGCGACCCGAATCCCGATACGGAAGAAAACGAGTATCGTGAAGAATACTACGAACGCATTGCGTATGCCAACGAGCATTACGCTTCCGGCATTCCGGGTTGGAAAACAGACAGAGGACGCATTTACATTGCCTACGGCAAGCCGGACGGCGTGGAATCTCATCCTTCCGGCGGCTCGTATGACCGTCCGAGCTATGAAGGCGGCGGCTCGACTTCAACTTATCCGTTTGAAACCTGGTTTTATCGTCATCTCGATAATGTCGGCGATGGAATTGAAATCGAATTTGTTGACCCGACCGGAACAGGCGAATATCGGATTGCGCGAAATGCCTATGAAAAAGACGCGCTTGCCACAGTTCCGGGCGGCGGATTGACAACCGCCGAGCAACTCGGAATCAGCAGTAAAGGCGACCGGCAGTTAGGTGCAGGACAAACTTATTACGGGCGTGAACAAGACAACCCATTTCGTAAATTGGAAATTCAAACTGCTCTGCAGCGTCCGCCGCAAGTTAAATTCAGCGATTTAGAATCACTTGCCGGAGGTAATTCAGGTGTAATTGACAACAATCCGCTTGATTTTGATATGCGCGTTGACTTTTTCCGCCAGTCCGACGACCGCGTGATTACGACATTTACCGTGCAGGCAAGTAATAAAGAATTGGTTTTTAGTGAACCGGTCGGCAGTATTCAAACTGCGAGAATGAATATTTTCGGTCGTATAACGGCGGTTTCGGGCAAGCGTTCCGGTGTTTTTGAAGACTCGGCGACCACATCTGCGACAACCGATGAACTTGCCGAAGCCAAAGACAGAAAATCCGTTTATCAAAAAGCGATTGCTTTAACGCCCGGAACTTATAAAGTTGATGTTGTTGTCCGCGACGTCGTTTCGGGAAATCGCGGTATTCGCAATCTCGGTTTTACCGTGCCGAGATATGACGACAGCAAACTTTCGACTTCAACCTTGATTTTAGCTTCGACGCTTCGTTCGACGACGGAGCGTGATATTGGCGGAAGTTTCGTTATCGGAACGACAAAGGTAGTTCCAAATCTTGCCGCTGTTTACAAAAAAGGTCAGGATGTCGGCATTTATCTGCAAGTTTATAACGCGGGAATTGACCAAACGACGCTTCGTCCGGCGGTTGACGTTGAATATATTTTGATGAAGGGCGGCAAAGAAGTTTTGCGCCAACCGGAAAAATGGGAAGGTTTAAGCGACGCCGGACAACGATTGACGCTTGCCAGACTGCTTCCAACGACGCAAATGCCGGTTGGCGATTACGAACTTAGAATTAAAATTCGTGACCGCGTTTCCAATCAAATGCTTGAACCGACTGCTAAATTTACGGTTACGCAATAAACGATTGTAAAAATTATTTTCTCAGCCGACGTTTTTGATATGAAAAAGCGTCGGTTTTTTGTTTGTCATTTAAGATAAAATTTAACCGCAGAGGACGCGGAGGACGCAGAGAAAATTAGATTCATTTAATAAGAATGTATTGATGGCAAGAAATCAAATTTGAGTCGGTGAAACCGACGCGCATATTTGTAGCCCATAGCGCAAGCTATGGGAAAAGTAGATTCATGCAAAGCCGTTGAAAACGGCGGCATAAATTTATGTCGCTCGTCTTCGACAGCTTGGTTTGACGGCTTAATTCATTCCCACAGTTTGTGCTGTGGGCTACAAATACGCCGCCGTCTTCGACGGCTTATCCCGAACTGACGTTATATTAAAAGACACGCAGAAGTTTGGACTCTAAACTTTATTTCTAAAACCGGCTCAAAAAACTCACTCCGTCTTTTAATTCCAAGCCAAAATTCTCAGCAATTGTTTGTCCGATGTCGGCTAAACTTCCGCGCGTGCCGAGATTTATGCCTTGTTCGGCGGATTTGCCATAAACGAGAAGCGGCGCGTATTCGCGTGTGTGGTCTGAACCTTCTTTGGTCGGGTCGTTGCCGTGGTCGGCGGTGATGATGAATAAATCGTCGTCTTTTAATGCTTCAAGAATTTCGGGCAAACGATTGTCGAAATGTTCCAACGCTTTCGCGTAGCCTTCCGTGTCGCGGCGATGTCCGTAAAGCATATCGAAATCAACTAAATTGCTAAAAATCAATCCGCGAGATTCGGCATTCAAAGCCTTAATCGTTTGGTCAATTGATTGGTCGTTATTCTTCGCGGTTAAATCTTCGGTTACGCCCATCGAATCATAAATCGAAGCGATTTTGCCGATACACACAACGTCTAAACCTTTATTTTTTAACAGCGGCAAGAGATTGTCCGGCGGCGGCGGAACGGCGTAATCGTGGCGGTTTTCGGTGCGTTTGAATGTTTCCGCAGTTTCGCCGACAAACGGACGAGCGATAACACGCCCGACTTTATCTGCGCCGTCGAGAATCTTTCGCGCCGTTTCGCAGATTTCATAAAGTCTTTCGACAGGAATAACTTCTTCGTGCGCGGCGATTTGAAAAACCGAATCGGCGGAAGTATAGACAATCGGCTTACCGGTTTTTATATGTTCTTCGCCAAATTGTTTGATGATTTCCGTTCCCGAAGCAGGAACATTTGCCAAAACGCCCGGCACATTTGTTTCCGCGACGAATTTCTCAATTACACGCGGCGGAAAACCGTTCGGGAATGTCGGAAACGCTTTTTCCAGAACGATGCCCGCCATCTCCCAATGTCCGGTCGTCGTATCTTTGCCGTTCGATTTGAGCGTGCATTTGCCGTAACTGCCAATCGGATTTTCGATTGCGGGAAGTTCGTTTAATTGTCTGATATTTCCCAAACCAAGCCTTTGCAGATTCGGCAAACTGACTTTGCGCGACTTTAGAATATTCCCCAAAGTATCCGCGCCTTTGTCGCCCCAACTCTCCGCGTCGGGCATTTCGCCGATTCCCGCGCTGTCCAAAACCATCAAAACAATTCGATTAAATTTTTTGTTCATCATAACTATTTTCCCGGTTTCACAGACAAATGATAGATTATTGAAAGTCAAATCGTGTATAATTTATTTCTATCACTTATGCGATTGCGAGTTTTCAAAGTAATTATACAAAAGTTGCATCGCAAACCCTAAATTGAAATAATTTTGCAAATTTCAAACAATTATTAAGAAGTAAAAAAGGAGAAAATATGAAACTTAAACGAACAATTTTTCTGGCAATCGGACTTTTAACATTTTCCGCGTTGATGATTTTATTTAACGTCGGTATGTCTTCGCGGACATCGGCGGCGGAAGATTTTGCCGCTAAATTTGTTACCGATACGAAATTTACTGCCGCAGAAATGCAGGGAAATTACGACATTGACCCGCGACATTCTTATATCGGTTTTAGAATAAGACATATGGGAATCACTGATGTTGCGGGCAGTTTCAGAGATTTTAACGGCACAATCAATTACGATCCGAAAGATATTTCAAAGTCGTCGGTAAATTTTACGGCAAAAGTTACCAGCATAGACACAGGCGTTGCGCCGCGCGACAATCATCTGCGAAGCGCGGACTTTTTTGAAGTTGAAAAATACCCGGAGATGACTTTCAAAAGCACAAAAGTAGAAAAGAAAGGGGTAGTGGCTCAATCAAAAGAGAGAGCAAGTTCATTATTGTAGCGATGCAGAAATAAAAACAAACATATCTCGTGCATCACGTCGCTCTTTGAAAACGACAGTGTTTTTCGCACAAACCGTGCCAAG
>JBPCPU010000182.1:0-53903 GCA_050998795.1 Pyrinomonadaceae bacterium | reverse complement strand
AGGCGAGCAACAATCGGCGCAAAATTGTTCGTCACCTTCAGCGACGGAATTCCTCCTCTTTAACTGACCCAGCGATTCTCGCCGGGCTATAATGTTCGTCGCTTTCAGCGACAAAAACCGAAATCGCGTAAGGTGAGTTAGTTACTAAAGTCGAATTACGCACAGGCTTCATTTAATTGACGTAGGTTAGCCATTGTTGAGTTTCCTTTCCGGGCTTCCGAAAAAAAGTCTTGACAGGCTCAGTAATTGAGTAGATACTGCGTAGTGAAACTACAATCAAAGACTGTGATTCATAAGTAATGCGGAGTTGCTGTTTGAATTGCTCAAGGTGCATTTACCTTTGAATCACCGCAAAACCACTCATTCTAACGGAGAAAAAAATGAAAAAAATAATTTTTGTTATACTCTTGTCAATTTTGTTTGTCGCTGCATCTAACGCTCAAACAAATCCGACAGCGACACCAACGCCGAAGACGCAATCCGCCAAAGAAGGAAAACCTAAAAAACAAATTTTTCGCGCTAACAAAGACCAGATAACGCAGGCGCAGACAATGCTCAAGGGAAAAGCGATGTATAACGGCGAAGCAACCGGCAAACTCGACCCGGACACGCGTACCGCTTTGAAAAAATATCAATCCGGGAACGGCTTAAAAGCAACCGGCACATTGAATCGGGCAACGCTCGAAAAAATGAGTATCGGATTGACCGATAAGCAAAAAGAAATACCCGTTTCGCCGAATTCCTACGCGACCAAGGACGATAAAACGGACAAGCCGAAGCGAATGATTTTCCGCGCCACAAAAGAGCAAGTGATGCAAGCCCAAAAAATGCTTAAACAAAAAGGAATGTATAGCGGTGAAGAAACCGGAAAACTCGATGATGCAACCCGCGACGGCTTAAAGAAATTTCAAGAAGCCAACGGTTTGAAATCAACCGGAACACTCAATCAAGTAACTTTAGAAAAAATGGGCATTTCGTTGACCGACAAGCAAAAAGAGAACGCAAAGACGGATTCTCAATAAAATAATTTGCGGTCGGAAGAAAAATTTCACGAAAAGCATTTCAATTTCAGCCAGGCGGAAAATTATTAACTTTCCGCTTGGCTTAGAGGTTGTTTAAATTTTCCTTAAAATCGCCGAGAGCGATAAATTTAATAGCGTCGGGTAAAGCGTCAGCGACACAAAGGCGGATTGAATAATAATTCATTCCGACGCTGTCAGTGTCGAATAATCAACGCCGATGTTCGTTCACTTTGAGCGACAAAAACGCTTTTCACTGCCCACGCCTCAGATGCTCCCAATGCTATTAAATTAGTCACCGACGGCGACAAAAACAGGGAATTTTCAATATTTAAACAACCTCTTAGTGGTTCAATAAATGTATGAGTAATTTATCTGATATTGGTTTTCCCGTTCAAAATGAACAGGACGTTAATGTTCTGATTACCGAAACAATCAAGTATGTCGAATCAATCAGATGTCCGCACGGATTTTATTTGAGATTTAGTGATGCTTCAGGTGCAGAGATTTATCTGCAAGGCAACGTAGAGCAGGAACTCGTTGGTTTTAATCCGCATTTTAACGGCAAAAGCAGAAGGAAAGTCAGTTTAATGAAAGCGATTGAGCGCGTCGCGTCGGAACTCGACGGCGGTTTCCAGGCTTGGGCAAATCCGGGAGATGAGGCGGAATCGGGCAAATACGAGTTTGTTTTTGACGTGCCTGATTTTCGCACAATCGGCGAAATTGAGTTTCCGAAAATCAGCGAGATTCAATTAACGGCTTTTGCCTCAAACGATTTCAAAGTTTTTAATAACGAAGTAGAATTTTATTATGTGCAGGACGCGGAAACGCAAATGTCGGTCAATTCGTTTTTCGCCAGCGGAATGTTTTTGACCAGAGATAATACAGAGCCGATTGAATCGCCGCGACCAATTAGCATTTTGTCCGGCGAAATAAAAGAATTTGAGTTAAAAACAAACGAACTATCCGGCGAAAACTTTTACTGGTTTTTGGTGGAAACATCAGGCGGCGAAGTTGACGTTGTCGCCGACGTGAAATTAGTTCCGAACGAACCGAAAATCGGCGGAATCGTGAGCGGACAATTTTGGCTTTCGGGCAAACTTATCAGTCCGCCGGAATAGTGAAGATTTATTAGACATTATCGGGAATAAGCAAAGAAGCAAGTGCTGTTCGCTATTCGCTATTAACTATTAGCTGATTTCCCGGAAAAATAGTGAATAGTTAAAACAATGAATAGTTTAAGCCCTCGTCAATTGATTTTTTTTATTTCCGATGATGTCTATTGAATAATTTCAAGCAGGTTTGCTAATTCTTGTGGCAAAGGCGCGTGGAAATCCATTTTTTCTTTTGTTTTCGGATGCGTAAAAGATAACTTTTCGGCGTGGAGAAAAAAGCGATTTAAATCTTGAATTGCCTTGCGGATTTTTACATCGGCAATCGTATTATCACGACCTTCGTTATAAGTTTCATCGCCGACCACCGGATGATTTAAGAAAGCGAGATGAACGCGGATTTGATGCGTTCTGCCGGTTTTGATTTCAACGTCGAGCAGCGTAAATTTCTCAAATCTCCGGCGAACATTCCACAAAGACAAAGCGTTGCGTCCATTTTTTGCAACCGACATTTTCATTCTGTTCCACTTGTCGCGCCCGATTTTTTCCTCGATTTTTCCGCCTTCACGTCTGACAGAACCGTGAACCAGCGCAACATAGGACTTATAAACCTGGCGGTCGTGAAACTGCTGCGAAAGTGTTTCGTGCGTCGCTTCCGTTTTGGCAACGACGATTAAACCGGAAGTGTTTTTATCAAGGCGGTGAACGATTCCGGCACGATATTGGTCTTTGGTCTTTGGTCTTTGGTCTTTGTCTGCGTTCCATAAATCATTTTGAATTTTGAATTCTGAATTTTGAATTTGAAAATGATACATCAGCGCATTAACCAACGTCCCGTTTCGCACACCTATTCCGGCGTGAACGATTAAACCCGCTTGTTTATTGATGACGATTAAATGTTCGTCTTCATAAACGACATTGAGCGGAATGTTTTCAGCCTCAACCGTTTCGACAATCGGCGCGGTTAGTTCGACTTCGATTTCGTCCGCCGAACGCAGTTTATAGGAAGATTTCGCGTCTTTTTGATTAACCAAAACATCGCCGCCATCAATCAATCTTTGCAGACGTGCGCGTGACCAATCTTCGATTTTTTCCGCCAGAAAAGCGTCGAGACGTTTGCCGACATCTTCTGATTCGATTTGAAAATTGAAATTTGAATTTTCTTCGTTCATAAGAAAATTGCCCGCGAAAGACACGAAACACACGAAAAAGGATTAAATAATTTTCGTATCTTTCGTGTCTTTCGCGGGCAAAAAAATTTAATTTACCTCAAAGTTTTTAGCTGTTCGCAAACGGTAAATCATAAAAACAATCGCGCCGACGGCGACAATCAGACTGATGATTTGCGAAGTTGAAAGTCCGGTTAGTGTTGTTAATCCAAAAAGATTGCCGCGCGGGTCGTCGCGGAAAAATTCAATTGTAAAACGGACAATCGGGTAAAGAATCATATAGCCGATTAAAACCTGCCCGTTAAAGCGTTTCTTTTTGTGCAGATAAACCAAAATACCGAAAACAATCAGCATCGCAAACGATTCGTAAAGCTGCGTCGGATGCAGATAAGCATTTTCGCCTGCTTCGGTATAAATCGGAACGCCCGTAAATTCGTGCGCGTGTTCGGTAAAATGAACGCCCCAAAACAAATCCGTCGGTTTTCCCCAACAACATCCGGCGGAAAAGCAGCCTTGCCGCCCAAAAAATTGTCCGAGCGCAACGCCGGGAGCAAATGCGTCGGCGACCTTCCAGAAACTGAATTTGTAATATCGAATCAGGAAAGCAAGCGCGGCGATTCCGCCCAGAAATCCGCCGTAATAAACGCCGCCGGAACGCAGAAAATCGAGCGAGAAAATATTGACGTTATCTTCGGTGAAGAACATCAGAATTTTCGAGCCGAGAAGCCCGCCGATAATCGTCCACAAACCCAAATCGTAAATCCGTTCTTTCGGCAAGCCGTCGCGTTCGGCGAGTTTTGCAGCGACAAACAACGCCGATAACAAACCGACGGCAAGCAAAACACCGTAAGTATTTATCGGGAAACTGCCAATGCGGAAAAGTTCTGGATACATCGTTTTTGTTAGTTGTTGTTTGTCGTTTGTTCGTTGTTCGGATTCTAAACCACACAACTACAACCGCATTCAAATTCAATTGCCGCAGGCGAAGTCAAATTCCGCGTTTCATCTTTGCGAAAATGCACGATTTCATTCGTGTATGGATTAAAAACAACAATATCCTTCACGCCGTTTGCCAGATAAATCGGCGGCGAGATTTCCAAATCCTTCACTTCATAATTTTTGCTGATAACTTCAACGACTGCTTCAGGAACTTGTCTTATCGCTTCCTCTTGTTCGTCTTCCGACGGTTCACGGCAAAAAATAGAAACGTCAGGACGCTTTATTGAGCCGTCGGGAAACTGCACATAGACATCAGCGGCATCAACACAATCGCAAGAATTTTCCCCCGTTTCGATTTTTCTAATCGAATCTCGAATGCGGTCAACTTCTTTCTGATGTTTATAAAGCGGCGAGGCTTCCCAAATCGGTAAGTTTCCGGCGATTTCCAATCTCACGCCCAAATCTTCAGCATTTAATAATTGTAGATTCATAACCACTTTCCTCAAAATTATTCGCCAGCCGATTGCGCCATTGCTTTGCCGACCTGCACTTTAGCCGGACGAAGCAATTTGTCGCCGAATTTGTAACCGCGTGCGTATTCGGCGGTGATTTTATCGTCATTTTCCGGCTCAACCGAAACCATATCAACCGCTTCGTGCAGTTCGGGATTAAAATCCGCGCCGACAACTTGAATCGGTTCAACGCCGACGCTCATCAACGCTTGTTCAAAAGAACGCGCCGTGCCTTTGACACCGTGAACAAGATGTTCAAACGACGAATCCTGCTCGCTGGCGTTAATCGCCAGATTTAAGTTATCCAAAACGGGAAGAAGCGTCGTCAGAAAATTAAATTGACCTTGTTTGGCGCGGTCTTCAATCGTTTTCGTCAAACGCTGACGCATTTCGGCGGTTTCTTTTTCCAAGTTGTTTTTGGCGGCATCAAATCGTTTCTGCACGTCAACGAGTTTCGTTTCCGCCGATTGATAACGCGCCCGCGCTTCGTTTAATTGTTTTTCTAAGTTGATGATTTCCGCCGATTTTGTTTTTTCGGTTTTTTCGTCTTTGCCGCTAACTTTTGTTTTTTCTTCTTCAAAGCGGCGTTCGTCATTCGCAGGAGTTTCCGTCGTTTCGCCTAAAATTTCTTCGTTGTTAAAATCTTGTTCGTTCATTTTTTTCTTTCTTCCAAAAATGCTCATTATTAGTAACTCTAACCTCTACTTTCATTGATAAACTCGGATAAAGTTTGAAGTTTTTTGCCGCTTTTGCGAGCCTCTTTGACTTCTTTCACTGCACCTTGAATACCGCCTAAAAGACGCACTTTTTTCTGCAAAATTTTATATTGATTATTGAGTTTTTCCCAATCTTGATATGGAACAATAACCGATGTTTTATTGCCTTTTGCGTCAATGCAATATTGAATTTCCGTTCGCACATTATTTGTTAATTTACTTTTTTCATTTTTAACTCAATCGTTTCAGGACTAAAGTCCTGCCCGTGCGTCCAGGTAATCGTGCCGTATTCGATTCGCGCATTTCTGAAATAATTATAGTCTTTTAGTTCTGTAAAAATTCCTCTATCCAAATACGGTTTCACATCAAAAATGCCTTTTTCGCCATTAGAAAGCACAATCTTGATTTGATATTCAGGCAAAATCTCAAAGCTGACAACATCTTGAATCATAATATTTTATCGCAAAGGTTCAATCTTGAAGGGCGTGTTTCCTTCAATCGCCAACGTCCAATTTGCCATCAATTCGTCCCGGTGAATTTCTATCCACGCCTACACTAATTTTAACTGTCAGGCAGGAAAGTTTCCGGCTAAAAGTTCGCCCGTTTCAATCGCTATTGACGCGGTGAATTCGCCGTAGCGAATATGAATGTGCGGCAAGTTATAGCGTTCGTTGTCGAAGAAATACAACTGCACGATAATACCGTAAAACATTGAAATTACGGGCATTTTATATCTCCTTTTCGATACGTCTTCACTCCTTCAATATAACGCTTCGACAACCCAAATGGAAATCGAATGAAGGCAAGTTTTTTTCTTGCCCTCAAATCTTACGCCGTTGCCGTCGCAGTTTCGGGTGTGAATTTCATTTCGCCATTTTCAGCCGCAACCTTAACGATGTGTCCGCTTCCGATTTCGCCGTTCAATAATTTGACGGCAAGCGGGTTTTGAATCAGCGTTTGGATGGCGCGTTTCAAAGGTCGTGCGCCGAAATTCGGGTCATAACCTTCTTTTACCAATAATTCTCTTGCCGAATCTTCTAATGTAATCGTAATTCCTCTTTCAGCCAGATTTCTGCGTAATTTTTCAAGTTGAACATCAACAATCTGCGCGATTTCTTCGCGTGAAAGTTGACTGAAAACAACAATGTCGTCAATCCGATTCAAAAATTCGGGCTTAAATTGGTTTCGCAAAACGTCCAAAATCATATCCTTCAACGGCGTATCAACAAGCGCGGAAGACTGAATCTCACGCGAACCTAAATTGGAGGTCATAATCAAAACCGTGTTTTTAAAATCAACCGTTCTGCCTTTGGAATCGGTCAATCTGCCGTCGTCGAGAATTTGCAGTAAAATATTAAAAACGTCCGGGTGTGCTTTTTCGATTTCGTCAAACAAGACAACCGAATACGGACGACGGCGCACGGCTTCCGTCAATTGTCCGCCTTCTTCGTAACCGACGTATCCGGGCGGCGCGCCAATCATCCGCGCTACCGCGTGTTTTTCCATATATTCCGACATATCGAGCCGCACCATCGCGCGTTCATCGTCGAACAAAAATTCCGCCAACGCTTTCGCCGTTTCGGTTTTTCCAACGCCGGTCGGACCGAGAAAAATAAACGAACCCATCGGGCGATTCGGGTCTTGCAGTCCGGCGCGTGAACGGCGCACGGCGTTGGCGACGGCTTGCAAACCTTCGTCTTGTCCGATAACCCGCCGGCGAAGATTTTCTTCCATCGAAACGAGTTTCTGCATCTCGCCTTCGAGCATTTTGGAAACGGGAATGCCCGTCCATTTTGCCACGACTTCCGCGATGTCTTCCTCGTCAACTTCTTCTTTCAAAAAAACGCCGTCGGTTTGCAGTTCGGCAAGCCGATTTTGTTCTTCGCCGAGTTGTTTTTCGAGTTCGGGAATCGTGCCGTATTGCAGTTCGGCGGCTTTGTTCAAATCGCCCGCTTGCCGCGCTTGCTCAAGCTGCAATTTCGCTGCTTCGAGTTTTTCCTTGCCACCACGCATTTTCTCGATTTCTTCTTTTTCCGACTGCCATTTCGCCTTCATTCCGCCTGATTCTTCCTGCAAATCGGCAATCCGTCTTTCAATATCTTCAAGCCGCGTTTTCGATTTTTCGTCGGTTTCGCGGCTCAATGCCTGACGTTCGATTTCTAATTGCAAAATCTCGCGTTCAAGTTCATCAATTTCCTGTGGAAGCGAATCAATCTCAATCCGAATTTTGCTTGCCGCTTCGTCAACCAAATCAATCGCTTTGTCAGGCAAAAATCTATCGGAAATATACCGATTGGAAAGCGTCGCGGCGGCAACTATCGCCGAATCCTTGATTCTTACGCCGTGATGAACTTCGTATTTTTCTTTTAATCCGCGCAGAATCGAAATCGTGTCTTCAACCGACGGTTCGGCGATATAAACCTGTTGGAAACGGCGTTCGAGTGCCGCGTCTTTTTCGATATATTTTTTGTATTCGTTAAGCGTCGTCGCGCCGACTGCCCGCAAAGTTCCACGCGCCAACGCCGGTTTGAGCATATTCGATGCGTCAATCGCGCCTTCCGACGCGCCCGCGCCGACAACCGTGTGCAGTTCGTCAATAAACAAAATAATCTGTCCGTTGGCATTTTCGACTTCCTTCAAAACCGATTTCAGACGGTCTTCAAATTCGCCGCGATATTTCGCGCCCGCCAGCATTGAGCCTAAATCGAGCGACACGAGTTTTTTGTTTTTGAGCGTTTCGGGAACATCGCCCGACACGATTCTCTGCGCCAAACCTTCGACAATCGCCGTTTTACCAACGCCCGGCTCACCAATTAAAACCGGATTATTTTTCGTTCGACGCGAAAGAATCTGAATCGTCCGCCGAATTTCATCGTCGCGCCCGATGACCGGGTCGAGTTTTCCTTTCCGCGCTCTTTCGGTCAAATCAATCGCGTATTTTTCAAGTGCCTGAAAATTTTCTTCGGCGTTTTGGTCGGTGATGCGTGAACCGCCGCGCATTTGCTCGATGACTTTTTGCAAATCTTCTTTCGTTACGCCGTGCGAACGCAAAATTCGTCCCGCGTCGCCTTCTTTTTCATCGGCAATCGTCAACAAAAGATGCTCGGTCGAAACATATTCATCCTGCATCGCTTCAGCTTCTTTTTGCGCGTTTTGAAACGCCGTATTAAAGCGCGAACTAAAATATTGCTGTCCGCCCGAAACCTTTGGAAATTTGGCAATCGCCGCTTCGACTTCACTGATAATTGTCGGAACATTCGCGCCGACTTTTCCAAGAATCGGGCGCAAAGTTCCTTCCTTTTGCTCAAGCATCGCAGCGAGCAGATGTTCGGGTTCGACTTGTTGATTCTGATTCTTTTCGGCAACTCCGATTGCTTCTTGAACCGCTTCTTGTCCGCGAATTGTAAATCTGTCAAATCTCATTTTCTCAAATTACCTTCCGTTTATTAGTCTTATACAATAATAAAATTTGAGTGTGTTTCTGTCAAATCTGGTAAGAAAAATTTAGAAAGTAAAAATTCCAACTTTTTGTAGATTTTTAGATGACACATTTCGTTTTGAAATGTATATTTAGCTACGCTACTCGATAAATCTTTCCGGCGAACAAACTTATGATAAGAATACCAATATCAACCTTTTGGAGTTTAAATATTTTAGCTCTTATTGCCATTATTTTTTTTCAGAAACGAAACGCGCGTTTGCTTTCGCCTGAACAAAGAGAAGAAAAAGCGCGGGTTTTAAGCGAGGAAAACAGCCTCAAGCACTGGCAAAACTGGAGTTTTTTGGCTGCTTCAACTATTTTAGTATTTATTAATTTGTTCTTTGAGGCTGACATTCCAATCACTTACTTCTTTTACCTGATAATTACTCATCTGACCTATACCGTTTTTCGCAATCGCAAAATTTACCGCAGAATAAGTTTGCCGAAGGAATATATTGACAAAGAATTTTGTTGGGGCATTTTTACGGTTTTACTTCTGGCAGCAGATATATCTTTTATTTTTTGACAGTAATAAAATGAAAATCATACGTGAAATTTTATCTCCGTTAATCGCAGTTATCGCGGCATTTGTCGTCGGTGGAATAATTGTTTTGCTGATTGGCGACAATCCGTTTAATACTTTTTATTTACTGCTTTCCAATTCATTTGGTTCGTTAAAAGACATTGGCTACACATTATCTTACGCGACACCTTTGATTTTTACCGGCTTGGCGGTTGCGGTGGCATTTCGTTGCGGATTATTAAATATCGGCGCGGAAGGTCAGCTTTATGTTGCCGCGTTTGCGACGGCGTGGGTCGGCATCACATTCGGCGGCACGGTTGTCAACATTTTCGGCAAAGAAGAAAATTGGTCCTGGATGAGTTTGCCCGCGATTATACTTGTTCCGCTTTGTATTTTGACATCAATGGTTGTCGGCGGAATTTGGGGAATGATTCCGGGCATTTTGAAAGCAAAATTCGGCTCGCACGAAGTTATCAATACGATAATGCTCAACTTTATCGCCATTGCACTTGTCAGTTATTTTACCCAATACCATTACAAAATTCCGGGCGATGCGATTTTGCAAACCGCCGAAATCGGCGAAGCCGCGCACATTCCGCGAATCAGCCAACTCATTCCCGGAATGCCCGATTTTGTGCCGTTGAGCATCGCGTTTTTGATTGCAATTTTGATGTGCGTTTTGATCTACATCTTTTTGTGGAAAACAAAATGGGGCTACGAACTCCGCGCCGTCGGAGAAAATCCGAGCGCGGCTGAATACGGCGGAATCTCGCCGCAAAAACAAATCATTATTGCAATGACTATTTCCGGCGCACTCGCGGGAATGGTTGCAATTGGCGAAGTTCTGGGTTATCGCCACCGTTATTACGACGGATTTTCCGCAGAATGGGGTTTTCTCGGCATCGCGGTTGCGCTGTTGGGCAGAAATCATCCGCTCGGCGTGTTCATCGCAGCGTTATTTTTCGCCGTTCTCCAGCGCGGCGAAATTTTCGTTGACGCTTTCACGCCGAGCATTTCCAAAGACATCGGTTGGGTTTTGCAGGCAATTATCATTTTGTTTGTTGCTTGCCTGCAAATGTATTCGCGCAAAAGTGAAAAAGTGAAAAAGTGAAAAAGTGAAAAAGGAAGAGAATTGAGCGAGAGGTTTTGAACGACGTTCGCGCAAGGAACATCTCAATTTTCTAAATATTGTCAAAGGTTCGTCCGACTAAGTAAGAAGTCTTTTGTATGTTGCTTTTGAAGTCGGCTACATTGATGATTCCGAACACAGTTGTTTTCGGGAAAAAGCAAAAATTTTGAGTGGTTCAATTGCAAACCATATAAAATCAATAAATATTACAGATGTTTAAGCATAAAAACTTTTTCACATTTTCCCTTTTCCCCTTTTTCACTATTTAAACTTATGAACGAAATTTCTATTTTTGCACTGATTTTTTCAGCGATACGGCTTGCCACGCCGTTGATTTTTGCCGCGCTTGGCGGAATGTTTTCCGAGCGTTCGGGCGTTATCAACATTGCGCTTGAAGGTTTGATGTTAGCGGGCGCATTTACCGGCGCGGTTGTTACGTATGAAGCGGGAAATCCATATCTCGGACTGCTGGCGGGAATGGTTGCGGGCGCGGCTTTGGCGTATATTTATGCGATTGCCTGTATCAAATTTCAAGCCGACCAGGTTGTTTCCGGGATGGCAATAAACTTTTTGATGATTGGACTTCCCGCCGTTATCAGCGGCGCGGTTTACGATTCGTCGGGTTCGACTCCGCAGATTGATAAAGTAAATCTTTTGCCAGAATTTTTTAACCGTCTTTCGCTTGCCTCGATTTTGGCTTTCGCGCTGGTGCCGATTTGTTGGTATGTGTTGTATAAAACACCGTTTGGTTTACGGCTTCGGGCGACGGGCGAAAATCCGGCGGCGGCGGACGCGGCGGGCGTGAAAGTTATCAGATTGCGATATACCGCCGTTGTGATTTCAGGCATTTTAGCGGCGGCGGGCGGCGCGTATCTGTCCATCGGTCAATCTTCGCTCTTTACGCGAAATATGACGGCGGGACGCGGCTATATAGCACTTGCCGCGCTGATTCTGGCAAAATGGCGACCTGTTCCGGTGCTTCTCGCGTGTCTGTTTTTCGGTCTGACCGAAGCCTTGACCATTCAACTCGGCAATATCAAACTGCCGTCGGGCGAAAGCGTTCCGATACAATTTATCCAAATAATTCCCTACGTTTTGACAATCATCGTTCTCGCCGGCTTTATCGGCTTATCGCGTGCGCCGAAGGCTCTGGGCATTCCGTATCGCAAGGAAAAATAAGGCAAAAGTAAAAAGTAAAAAGTAAAAAGTAACTCCGTCCTTTCTACTTTTTAAATTTTCACCACAGATTAAAATTGTTGACCTTAAACACAAGAAAAAGTATTTTTGAATTATGAACACAAAAGTAAAAACACCAATCACCATCGAAGCCGATTTGCTCGAACAAGTTAAAAATGCGGCAAAGGACTTTCCCAGTCATTCGGAAATTTATGAACGAGCCTTGCGCAAATATCTGCCGAAGCTAAAGCAAAAATCGCCAAAGCGAAAATTGACACGCGAGGAAGAAATCGAGTTGATGAACCGCTATGCTGACGAGCATCGGGAAGAACTTTTAGAAACTTTGAGTTATCAAATTGATTGGTGAAAAGAGGCGAAATTTACGGCAGAAACAAAGCCAATCAAGTGCGACATTCACATCAAAGCACAACCTTAAATGACAAATGCTATAATTTTGAATCTATGAAAACAAAAGTCAAAACAACTATTACAATTTCCGTTGATGTTTTAGAAAAAACCGACACTTTTGCAAAAGATTACAGAAATCGTTCGGAGTTTGTCGAAAAGGCTTTGTGTGAACTGATTTCCAAATTGGAACGCGGGCGGCGAGAAGCGCGGGATATTGAAATCATCAATAGAAACGCCGAAGAATTAAACAAAGAAGCAATAGATGTTTTAGATTATCAAGTTGATTGGTAAATCAAACAAAATGAAACGAGGCGAACTATATCGAGTAAAGAAACCTATCGCCCGCGACCCGAAAAATTTTCGTGTTTTTGTCGTGGTCAGCCGGGATTCTCTGTTTGACACGAGTTTTTCAACCGTTATCTGTGCGCCGATTTATTCAAACTCTCACGGAATCGCCACACAGGTTGTTGTCGGAGTTGAAGAAGGCTTAAAACACGAAAGCAGTATTTACTGCGACGACCTTATCAGCGTTGAAAAATCCAAACTGACCAATTTTATCGGTTCGCTTTCCGAACAAAAAATCAAAGAATTAAACCAAGCCTTAAAAATCGCGCTTGAGGTTGAGAATTAAAAACACAATGTTTCGAGAAGGGCAAGAAATCGGACCTTACGCGCTTATCCGCAAACTTGGGAAAGGCGGATTTGGTGAAGTCTGGCTGGCTGAAAGACGCGCTAAATTCGTTACGACAAAAGTTGCCGTCAAATTGCCGCACGAAGAACAAATTGACCCTGAAGCCATCAAACAGGAAGCGACGCTGTGGGAACAGGCAAGCGGACATCCGAATGTTTTGCCGATTATTGATGCCGACGAATACGACGGGCAAATCGTCATCGTCAGCGAATTTGCGCCCGACGGTTCGCTCGACGAATGGCTCAAGCGAAACGGCAAAATGTCGGTTGAAAGAGCGATTGAAACGACCATCAAAATTCTCGACGGATTGGAATTTCTGCATTCGCGCCACATTATTCACCGCGATTTGAAACCCGCCAACATCTTGCTTCAAGGCAACACACCGCGTCTGGCGGATTTCGGTATTTCACGCGCTTTGCGAACGACGGTTTCGAGTCAAAGCCAAAATGTTTCGGGAACATTCGCCTATATGTCGCCCGAATCTTTCGACGGCAAACGCTCGATTCAAACCGACGTTTGGGCGGCGGGCGTGAATTTGTATCAGTTTTTGACCGGAACGCTGCCGTTTCCAAACAAAGAACCGTCCGCGCTGATTGCCGCGATAATGATGCGCGAATTCGAGCCTTTGCCCGCCGATGTTCCGCAAAGTTTGAAAAATGTAATTGCCAAGACGTTGGCGAAACTGCCCGAAAATCGTTACAAAACGGCGAGTGAGATGCGCGATGACTTACGGCGAATTTTGCGCGGCGAATCGGTTTCTGATTTTATTCAGTCCAATTTACGACAAAATTATTCTGCTTCGGAAATTCCGCCGACGCAGGAAGTCGCGCCCAATTTCGTTCAAAGTTCTCAAGACGAAAATGAAACTGTTGTTCGCTCAATGCCGAATTTCGGACAAAGTGAAGAACGTAAAAACTCAAAAGTTTTATTGTATTCAGTAATTTCTTTAGCTGTAATAAGTGCGATTGGTTTGAGTATTTATTTTTTGACAAATCAATCAAAACAGAATACTTCAAACAAAAGTGAAATGGCGCAGTTGAATGAAACACAGGCAAGCAATAATGATTCAAATTCTGAAGATGTTACTGTTGCGACAAACACAAATGTAGAAGAAACGCCAACGCCGATTCCAACGCCCGACAAAGTTCAACTGCAAACAGTAATTAACAAATACTTATCAGGTATAGCAAAAGTTAAGGAGTTTCAGGAATTCAAAGAATCCCGAAAAGTTTTCTATGGAGACCTCGATAATGACGAAGACGATGATGCAGCAGTTCTTTCCGTTATGGGTTTCAAAACAGGCGGTAATTATTACGCGCAAATTTTAGCTGTTTTCAAAAATGATGCTGGAACATTTAGTGCAGTAACAGATACTGAAGTTGGGGCAAAACTTTATCGAGATGCAGAGTTTAAATCCATAAAGAATGGAAGAATTTATTTTGATACGATGACCTATGATAAAGATAAGGATGCCGCTTGTTGTCCAAGTATCAAAGGAAAGACAAGCTATAACTTGAGCGGAAATAAATTAGTCGAGAAATAAAAAGTTGAAGGCATAATAAATTTGGCTTTTCGCTTCCAATTTCAAATTCAATAATTGATTGAGCGAAACGCCTTGTCGCATTGATTTAATCTCGTAGATTAAGAAACAGGTAAAATATCCCGCCAATCTTTTGCTTCGACAAATAAAGAAAGATGCCCGACGTTTTCGGTGGCGACGATGCCGTTTTCCGTCAAAGCCTGCGCCGCTAAAATAACGTCGCAGTCCAACGCCTTCGCGTCTGCCGTCGGTGTGCCTTGATTTCTGGCTTGCGCCCAAAGTTCGGCGGCTTTGAGCATCACAGCGGTTGTTAAAGGCAAATAGTCGAGCGTGTTTTTGAGCAAATCGAGCCGCGCCAAACCGCGGGTTTTGCCTGCCCGAAGCAGTTCGCGCCGCACTTCGTAATCGGCAATTTCAGGCACAATCACGCGACAACCGGACATTATCAAAGATTCCATCCAGTTGTAACATTCGAGATTGGCGGGCGTGGCGGACGGATTGGAAATCATTCCGAGCGGGCTGGCATCGAGAAGGACAATTTCATTCATTTGAAAAGTCGGCGGTTGGAAGGTCGGTCTTCTTCCAATGCTTTTTTCAGATAGATAAAGGTTTCGCGCTGCTCTTTTTTATCATCATCAAGCAAAGACCGAAGTTTGCGAACTTTAGCCGTAATACCTTTTTTCTCGCTGGCGGTCAAAGTCTTTTCTCTTTCAATTTCTAAAACGGCGGACATTTTACAAAACCTCCTTGAGATTTTCATAATAACACAAATCAACATTGCTTAATGCGCCAATTAATAATTACATTTGGAATACTAGCTTTTCGCTTCCACTTTCAAATTTAACAGTTGACCGGCGCGAAACGCCTCGCCGCATTGATTCAAGCAATAAGAAATAGCAAACTAATTGAAAAATTCTCCGGCGGGAATTACTTCGAGCTTCGGCATTACTTTTTGCAAAAGCGCGTAGTCGCGGATGTTGTCGGTGACGACGAAACGTGCGTAAAGGAACTGCGGGCAATCAGAGCGTCGTTTTGTAAGGCGGTTGAGGAGAGATTTTTGTCAATCAATTTGAGATGGCGCAAACGTCTGACGGCTTTGGCGGAAATTATCCAATCGGTTTTTGTCGGAATCAATAATTTGTCGGCTTTGTCCAAAATTTTCAGCCAATACTCGTATTTTTTCATCGTTGACTCGTCAATCATCGAAGCCATCAGTTCATAAAAAACGACAACCGAAAAATGAAACGAATCAAAGTTTGCATCTATTTGCTTTTTGTAAGTCGAAAAAACGGACGTATCAAGTAACGGATATTCCATATTTTTTCTCTTCTTCTTCCAATGCCTTTAACGCCTCGTGTGTCGCTTTTTTTAATTCTTTTTGCAGTTCGGTAAGTTTTTCCGGTTTCTTAAAATCTTTGGCACGAGGCAGATGCGAATAATCGTGCAAGCCGTTTCCGTTCGAGCTTTGCGTTGTTTCCTTTTTCTTTGGCATAAGTTAAATCTCCGGCTTGAACTATATCAAAATCATCAGCTTTTGGCTTCCAGTTTCAAATTCAATAATTGATTGAACGAAACGCCTTGCCGCATTGATTCCGGGCGCAAAAGAAGCAATAAAGGTGTTCGGATATTCGCAAAACCAGTCTGCCGAACAAGATGTTGCCAGAAGATTAAGGTAAATTAATATTATTTTGTCCGTCCGGTTTATTCCCTTGCGTTAATTTATGGTTTCTTTTACTACTTCAAATTCAAATTGCAATTCTTTGCCGCGAAAAATGTAGCTTAAATAATGTTCCCAGAACTTTCGCGTAAAACGTAGACGTGGTGATTTGCAGTCTAAATTTACCAAAAACTCAATGCCTAAACCGCGCCATAGATTCGCTAACGAAACATATGTATAAATCGGTTTCAATGTAACTTCCGTGTAAAAATCAAAAACTTGTCGTTCAGGCATAAACGTATTGAAAGAGTAGGAATTAAAATGATTGCGGTGTGTCGGGTCGGTTGCCCAATCGGGATTTGTGTAATGCGGCGTAACGAGTTTTATTCGTCCGCCGGGTTTTGTGATGCGGTAAAGTTCGGTAATAAAAGCCATCACGTCGGGAATATGTTCGATGGCGTGGCGTGAGATTATTTCGTCAAATTCATTATCGGCAAACGGATATGGAACTTCGCCTAAATCGTGAATGACATCAGCCGCCGTGCGCGGATTGTTATCTAAACCAATCGCGCCTTCGTATTTATTGCTTCCGCATCCGACATCGAGAATTTTCATTCATTAATGGTAAATGGTAAATGGAAGAAAGGTTTTCATTCACAATTTACAATTTACAATTTGTCCACAAGTTCCGTTATGCCGCAGCGCGGACAAATTAGTATGCGCTGCGTTTTGTCCGTCCATTTTGCCAATGCTTGATTTGAAAGTTGCGGCTGTTTGCTTTCGGCTTCGCCTTCGCGCATCAAACGCGAATGTTTTTGCTCCGGCGCATCGTTTTGCTCATTTAATTTGCGCTCGCAATGTTTGCAAATCCAGCCGAAACCGTCATTGTAAAAATCGTTCAATTCAGGTTTTTCCATAACGGAAAACTCAGATTAACACACATAATAGCGAAGCAAAAGTAAAAAGGTAAAAGACAAAATATGATGCCTTTTACCTTTTTGTAATTTATTTTTATTGTTTTTGACCTTTAGAATCTGCGTCCCGGAATGCCGGGCGAACCTTGCGAACTCCGCGGCAAAGGCAGAAGTTTAACCGAAACGGTCATTGTTTTGTCGTTGCGGAAAAGTTCAATCTGAACTGTGTCGCCGATTTGTTTTTTATCGAGAAAACGATAAAGGTCGTCCAGGTCGTTCATCTTTTCCCCGTCAATTGTCGTGATAATGTCGCCCAAAACGATTTCACCGTCGCCGCCTTGCGACAGCCCGCGAATGCCGGCATTTGCTATTGCGCTTCCGGGCAGAACGCTTCGCACGAGCAAACCGCTTTCAATCGGAACTCTCACGCCTTGCTGTTGTAATTGTTCGATGCTGTAAAGATTTGCACCGAGTTTCGGTCGTCGGACTTCGCCGAATTGAATCAATTGCGGCACAACGCGCTTGGCAATGTTGACCGGAATCGCAAAACCGACACCGACCGAACCGCCCGCAGGCGATAAAATTTGCGAGTTAATGCCAATCATCCGCCCGTATTTATCAAGCAGAGGTCCGCCGGAATTGCCCGGATTGATTGAAGCATCGGTTTGAATCGCGCCTTCTATCGGACGGTTATTGCGGGCGCGAATCGGACGCTGCAAGCCGGAAATAACGCCGGTCGTTAAAGTTCTGTCCAAACCGAACGGATTGCCGATTGCCAAAACTTTTTGACCGACTGCCAGTTTATCCGAATCGCTTAATGAAATAACAGTCAATCCTTCGCGCGGCGGTTCAATTTTAATAACGGCTAAATCCGTATCCGGGTCGCCGCCGACAACTTTTGCCGGATAAACTTTATCGCCGCCGAGACTGACCGATAATTTCTGCGCGGCTTCAATAACGTGATAATTCGTTAAGATATAACCTTGCGCGTCAATTACCGAACCTGAACCCGAACCTTTTCCTTCCTGAACGCCGCCCCAATAATCCTGTTGATAAGAAGTTGAAGTGATAAAAGCCACGCCCGGCGACAGTGCTTTATAAACTTCGATGCTGTTTTGCTCATCGCTGACCAATGACGGCTCGGAAATTCCGGTCGGTGCGGTTTCCGCTAAAGCGACATTGACGTTATTTCGCATCTGCCAAAAACTTCCGAAATTGCCCAATAAAGCCGTTACGCCGACAGCGATAAGTGCCGATGCAAAAGCTAAAAATAAAATCTGACGCGCCGATAATTGATAAATTGCTTTTCCTGACATAATTCCTTTTTTTCCATCCATATAAATTTTGATATTAAGATGCAAAACTTTTGAAAGTGCGTTGCGTATTTATTTACGAAAAAAATAGCTTCCTGTTTCAATTAACATCGAAGCAAGAAACCATCGTCTTTTTGTGAAAATTTAATTATCGGATAAAAGCAAAAAAGGTGTGCGACCAAACAGAAAAATCATTAACCAGATTGTCCGATATAAATCCGAACGCGGAAAGTCCGGTGAAAAAGTGAATTCCCATCAAACCGATATAGATTACTAAAGTAAGCACCAAACCGCATTTTGCCAGCCGCAGATTACGCCACCGCCAGAAAACAACCGCGGCAATCGCGCCGACAAGAAGTTTCACTCCCAAAAAAGGAAGATCGCCAACATCAAGAAGTTTCGCCATTAAACTATTGCCTTCCTCAGCAAAACCATTCCGAACCCAATATATAGTTAAAACCGCATCTAAAAAATTTAGTGCAAACAAAAGAAAAGTTTGTATGAAAAGCTGCATAACAAGAAAACTCCGTGCAAAAACTTATTAAACTTCTCTCCTTAATCAACTTAACCCTCAGCTTGGGCAAGCTAAGGGTTAAGTCGGAAATGAGAAAATTAAAATGTATTAACTGCTTTGAATATATGCTTAATAAATCATAATTTCAAGATTTCCGCAAAAAAATATTTTTTATTTTTGTCACGGAAAATGTTAGTCTAAACGGAGCTTTATCAATGATTGAATAATTTATAGCAACGATTGAAAACAAGTCAACGTCTTAAAAACGGCAAACGCCAAGAGGTTTTTGGACTTAGATTTCTAATAAACAATAAGGAGAGAGATGAAAAATTTATTTAACTTTAGAGTTTTAACAGCGATTTTGGCAGTATTTTTTGTGTTCGGCACGTTTGAGGCTGCGGCGCAAAAGCGTAGACCGACGGTTAAGCGTAAAACGACGGTTAGAAGAGTAACGACAACGAGACCGGTCGTCAGATTATACACGGTTCAAAGCGGTGAAAAATTTCGCGTCCGTATGAACGAAACACTTAGTTCAAAAACGGCAAGAGCCGGTGATACCTTTACGACCACCGTCACCGAGCCGGTTTATTCAGACAACGGCGTTATCGTTATTCCGACGGGAAGCACGGTTATCGGGCGTGTTAATTCTGCTAAACCAGCGAAAAAAGGCGGCGACCCCGGAACGATTGACGTAAGTTTTGTCGAAGCCAAATTGCCCAACGGAACACGCCGCGCAATCAACGGTTCGCTGAGCGACCTGGATACTAAAAAAGCAAAAAGCGATAGCGAAGGAACGGCTTCGGGCGACGATAGAAAAAATGACAAAATTATTTTCATCGGTGGCGGCGCGGCAGGCGGTGCGATTATCGGCGGCGCAATCGGCGGTGGTAAAGGTGCTTTAATTGGCGGACTTCTCGGCGCGGGCGCGGGACTTCTCGGTGAAAGATTAACCAAAGGCGAAGATGCCGAAGTCAAATCGGGAACGGAATTTGGCGTTTATCTAAATCGGGCAATTACATTACCGAAATTTGCCGAAGTAAATCAATAATTAACTTTTAAAATCAAGAAAGCCGGGTAATTCTCCAGTTACCCGGCTTTTTTGATTTATAGTCTTAAAGAAAAACTTGTGAGGCAAAGTGATTAAATCAAATTATCCGGTTTGTTTCCATTTTTGCTTCCCAAATAAAGCAGTAACGCGCTCAACAGGCAGGAAATCGGACAAACCAGAAGCGTAACGCATCAGTTGCGGATTTTCGGTTGCACCGAATTTATCGTTCAAAAATCCGATTAAATTTGAGCCGACGAGATACGCCGCGATGTTCACACTAAAAAAATAAATGGCGATGCCGAGACCGCGCAAATTTATTCCGGCAATTTCCGTAACGTCAGCCGCCGCCGCGCCGCGCCAGCCCAATGCCGCCGCAAGCAAAACAAAATTTGCGAGCAAAATCAGATAAACATTGTCGGTAAAAATCAGCAGCAGCCAAAACGGAACGGAAACGAGCGATAGCAGCGAGCCGTAAAACATCCGCCCGCCGCGCTCGTTTCGGCGAAACCAGTAGGCAATTGCGCCGCCGAAAAGCGTCGAACCTTTGTCGGCAAGCCGCCCGAACGGAATTCCCAAAACCGTATAGAAAATAACAAAAGAAGTCGTTCCAAGAAGCGCAAGCTGCGTATCGGAAAACGACATTTCTTTTTTGATAAGCGGAAAGAGAATGTAAATAATCGTTCGGTCAAGAAAATTTAAAATATAGACAAACATCAACAGCGCGAGCGCGTAAATTGCATAGCCGGAAGTTTTTTCTGTTTCGTTCATCTGAATTGCCACTAGCTTATGTTTTTTGAAAAATAAATCCGCTAATAAAAAGCTATCTCTTTGCTGGGAGCGCACGCATCCCTGCGTGCTGAGCGCGAAGCGCGAAAACAACCGTGGCAATCGAAGCCCTGATTGAGTAATACTTTTACGCCGCTTTCAGCGACATAGCACGCAGGGATGCGTGCGCTCCCGGCGAAAACGCTTCTCTTTTTATTGTCGGATTAAATAATCAAAGAACATTAGCTAGTAGATAGGATTCTCTCAATCTCTCGGCTTTAGCCAAATTATTGAGCTAAAGCAATAAGGAATTGGATTTTGTTTATTTTTTGGGCTAAAGCCAACTATGTCTAATCTTGTCCACTAGCTGAAGCTAGTGGCAATTCATAAATAGTAACTTAGGCTATTTAGTGGAAACTGACTACGGCAAAATCATAATCTTCCCTTCACCTGTAACTACTGTTTCATCTTTTTGATTCGTGCAGACGGTTTCAATTGTAACAATCGGCTTATCTTCGCGGATATTCACTACGGTTGCCGTCGCCGTGACAGTATCGTCAATAAAAACAGGCGCGATAAATTTCATTGTTTGCGACAGATAAACGACTTTTCTTTCCTTGAATTCGTAGCCGAGAACGGCGGAAATCAACGCGCCCGAAATCATTCCGTGCGCGATGCGCTTTCCGAATTGCGTTCTCGCGGCAAATTCATCGTCAAGATGAATCGGGTTAAAATCGCCCGATAGCTCGGCAAAAGCGCGAACAACCGAATCGGTAATTTGTTTCGTGGTGGAGAATTTGTCTCCGATTTTTAATTGCATTTGTCATTAGTCCTTTGTCTTTCGTCATTCGTCCTTTGCTTTCCGATGTAATGTTCAATGGACAAACAAAAAACAAAGGACAAAGGACTAATGACAAATGACGAAAATTTATTTTCCTTCTAAAAATTTCAAAACCGTCGCGTTAAAATCCGACGCTTTTTCAATCTGCGGCGCATGCCCGCACTGGTCGAAAATTATAAGCTGTGAATTGGGAATTCCGGCTTTGAAAGTTTGCGCGTCAGAGATTGGCAAAAGCCCGTCCTGTTTTCCCCAAATGATTAAAGCCGGCTGTTTGATTTGCCCGAGCTGCAAATTAAGAAAATCCTCTTCGCGTTTGATTGATTCGATAAGACTGTTAATGGTGTAGCCGTCGTTTACCAGAACGCGCTGGCGCATCGATTCTTCGACAAACGCTTCGCTGCCGAAAATCGCCTGGTTGTAAAAAACGCGCTTGAGCAGCGTCCGCACCTCGTCGCGCGTCGAATAATTCAGCCCGTAAATCTGCTTCAAATCAATCTCGCCCGGCTTTAGTCCGGCAGCGTTAGCCAGCACGATTTTTTCCACTCGGTTCGGATATTTAATCGCCGTCAAAGCCGCAACCCAGCCGACGAGCGAATTGCCGACGAGCGTCGCTTTTTCGATTTTAGTTTCTGACATAAACTTGTCGAGAAAATCCGCATAAGTGCCGACGCGATATTTCAAAAACGGCTTGTCGGATTTGCCGAAACCGATTTGGTCGAGCGCGACGACGTGATATTTCTGCGACAAAGCCGCGATGTTTAATTGCCAACTGACGACGCTCGAACCTAATCCGTGAAGCAAAACGACGGTCGGTTTCGCTGCGTCGCCCGCTTCCAGATAATAGATTTTCGCGCCGAAAACCGTCGCCGTTTTTTCCTGCGGCGCAGTTTGCGCGAAAACGGCAAATGAAAACAGCAATAAAAGAAATGTTGCGATAATTATTTGTTTCATAAGTTTTGTAAAATGTCTCTGCCGGGAGCACAGGCATCCTGCCTGCCCTGAGCGCGAAAGCGCGAAGCAATGCGCTAAATAACAAATGTGCTGTGATTGCCGACGAGCAGTTTTCGCATCGAAGCGACGCTCAATGCAGGCAAGATGCCTGCGCTCCCAGCCGATTTACTTGTATAATTTCTCCAGAGCGTTCGCAAATTTTTGGCTGACAATGCTGCGTTTTAGTTTCAATGTCGGCGTAACTTCATCAAGCTCGGCTTGAAAATCGCGCTCCAAAATTTTGAATTTTTTAATCGTTTCACTGGAAGAAACCCGTGCGTTTGTTTTTTCGACTTGTGCAGCGACGATTTTTTCGATTTCATCTTTGCGCGTCAAATCCGCAAAATCGGAGAAGTTAATTTTGTTCATCCGCGCAAACGCTTCGGTTTCAATTTGATTCAAAGTTATCAGCGCGACCAGATAACTTTTGCCGTCGCCGCAGATAAATGCCTGGCTGATTAAATGATTTTCCTTCAGCAGATTTTCGAGCAACGCGGGCGCGATATTTTTGCCCGAAGACAAAACGATAATTTCCTTTTTGCGCCCGGTGATTTTAACAAAACCGTCCGCATCAATCGAACCCAAATCGCCGGTTTTCAGCCAGCCGTTTTCATCGAACATCTCCGCCGTTTTCTGCGGCTCTTTATAATAACCGGAAAACATCATCAAACTTTTAACGAGAATTTCGCCGTCCGCCGCTATTTCTACATCGCACATCGGCATCGGTTTGCCGACCGTTTCAAACTTAAAATCGTCAGCGCGGTTGAACGCGACGCAGATGTTTTCCGTTAAACCGTAAGCCTGAAGAATCGGCAAATCGTTTCGGGCGAAAAAATCCGCGATTTCATTCGGAAGCGGTGCGCTGCCCGACGTCGCTAATCTGATGCGCCCGCCGAAAGCGTCTTTGACGATTTGCGCGTTCACCTGTTTTCCATTTTCGCCGATGACTTTCACATAGATTTTCTCGAAAAATCTTGGCAAAGAAGCGAAAATCGTCGGTTTGACTTCGAGCATAAAACCGTAAAGTTTCGTCAAATCGTCAACAAAATAAACGCTCGCGCCGTTATACAAACGATTATAAAGCCCTGAAATTCGCTCGGCGACGTGGCAAAACGGTAAATACGAAAAACAAACGTCCGTATCGTAAATCGGAATCGTTTGCTTGAGCGATTTGCACGAATTTAAAATATATCGGTGCGAAAGTATCGCGCCTTTCGGCTCGCCCGTCGTGCCGGAAGTATAAACCATTATCGCCGCGTCGTCGGGTTGAGCGTTAAAACCGATTTCCTCGATTTTCGATAAATACTTTTCGCGGTTTTGTTTGCCAAAAGCGAGGAAATCATCAAAAACCCGTGCGGCAGCAAAGGCGCAAATTCGATGAGAATCACTAAGCCCTTGCTCACGCGCGGGCTTCTGCCTTTCGATGACAATAATTTCCTTGACCTTCGGCAAATTATCACGAATCCGCAAAATCTTTTCTAACTGCTTTTGCGTATCAACGACAACAAATTCCGCGTCCGAATGATTAATAATAAACGCGCATTGTTCCGCCGAACTCGTCGGATAAATACCAACGCCAACGCCGCCCGCCGCAATTGTGCCGATGTCGCAAACCGCCCATTCCGCGACGTTGCCCGCAAGAATTGCCACACTCGCGCCTTTCGTCAAATTTTTTGCCAGTAGAGCGCAGGCAAAGTCGTGAACCTGCTCCTCAAAATCTTCCCAATTTTCCGTTCTCCAGCTTTCATTTTCGCGTGAATAGAAAACAGGCTTGCCGCGATATTTGGAGTTGTTTTCGCAAAGGACTAATGACTAAGAACAAATTGCGAAACAATCCGATTAAACTCGTCCGCTTTTTCGATAAAAAACAAATGTCCGGCGTTTTTCACAATTTCGAGTTTCGCGTTCGGAATCGCCCGCGCTAAATTTACCGAATTTTGCGGCGGCACTACTACATCTGCGTCGCCCGTCAAAATTAAAGTTTCGGCTTTGATTTGTGAAATTCGCGCTTCCGCGTCAAACGCCGCCGCCGATTGAAACTGTGCCAGATAAACATTTTCCGGCACGACGCTTTTTCCGCGCGAAGTTCGCCGCGAAAGCGTTCGCTAATCGGGACGAGTTTGATAAACGAAATATCCACGTTTTTCTGTCCGGGTCCGGTCAGAAAATTGCGGCGGACGTTGCCGAACGGAGTGTTCGGGTCGAAAAACGGATTGTTGACCGTGCCGACCGCGCCCGTGCAAATTACTCTCTGATTCGGCGGCAGATTCACATTGGTTGAAACTGCGCCGACGGCGCACGAAGGAGCAAAAGCCGCCGTGTTGAAATACCCGTTCAAACGCTGTGAAACATTGCCGCTTGTATAAATATCGCCGCTGAAATTCGGATTGAAATTGGCGCGGCTGATTATCGAAGTATCATTCGACGTAACGACCGAAAACGGCAAGCCCGATTGGAAAACCGCGATTCCGGCACGCTCGTTACGCGCAAACGGTTAAAGCCGATACGTGCTTGATTGACGACGTTCGACGAGAAAATATAATTGTCCGTTATCGAATAAAGTTTTTGTTTTATCGTCAAATCGCCGCCGAAACCGATTAGCTGGCGTTCGCCGTTGCCGAGTCCCGCGAAGTTATAATTTGCCTGTGTCGTCGGATTGTCGGCGACAAAAAATTTGGCGGCAATATTGTGATTATCACTGATAACAAAATCGCCGTTGATGTTAAATTGATTTTCGCGGAAACGCGAGATGCCCGACTGCGGCACGAGAACCGGCGTTGACGCCGTAAGACCGGTCGCGCCCGACGACGGAATAGCGAATTGTCCGCCTGGCAGCCGCGCATTCAAGATATTGATTGCCACCGGATTGATGGTCGCCGCGTTAGCAATGCCGAAAGCTGCCGCAAGTCCCGCCGCCGTTCGATTTGCATCGGTCAAACCGGCAGGAATAAGCGGCGAAGTCAAGCTGTTTAAGAGTGAGTAACCGTTTCTCTCTCGTTCCTTGATACGAACCGAAGAAAAACACGCGGTCTCTGATAATTCTGCCGCCGAGCGTTCCGCCGAATTGATTGCGCGACAAAACGGGACGTTCCAAGCCGCGGGCTTTAATAAACGGCTCGTTCGCATTCAGGCTTTTGTTGCGGAAAAATTCGTAGATATTGCCATGAAAATCGTTTGAGCCGGAACGGGTAATTGCCTCGACGTTGCCGCCAGCGTTTCTGCCCGCAGAAGCGTCATAAAGCGATGTTTGGACGATAAATTCCTGCAAACTGTCAGGCGCGGGAACGGAGATATTCGGGGTCGAGTTTGTGCCGATTGAATTTGCGTCAATGCCGTTGATGCGGACGCTGTTCGAGGTCGTGCGTTGACCGTTGACGGAAATCGTCGCGTCGCCGCGTCCCAATTCCGTCGTGTTGGAAACCGACGACTGCGCTCCGGCTTGCAAAGTCAAAAGCTGTTGGAAATTGCGTGTTGGAAGCGGAAGCTGGCGCAGCGTTTCGCCCGTTACGACGCGCCCGTTTTGCGAAGTTTCGCTCTGCAAAACAGGTGCTTCGGCTTCGACCGTAACCGTATTTGTGCCGCCGCCGACACCGAGCTGCGCGTCAATCGCCGTCGTCTGCGTGAGATTGACAATAGCTTCGGTTTGAAAATTTTGAAAATTGCTCGCCGTTATCTCGACGCGGTAACGTCCCGGCGGCAGCAGTTGAAAAGCAAAACTGCCGTCAGCATTAGCAGTTGTTTCGCGTGTTGAATTCGTGTTCAGATTCGTTACTTTAACATTTGCGCCGCTGACAGCCGCGCCGTTCTGGT
The DNA here is from genome assembly GCA_050998795.1 of Pyrinomonadaceae bacterium. GTDB lineage: Bacteria > Acidobacteriota > Blastocatellia > Pyrinomonadales > Pyrinomonadaceae. The sequence continues at coordinate 27,636 of JBPCPU010000182.1, read as the reverse complement.
CGGTTACAGTGCCGCTGATTTGTCCGGTCGTGTTTTGCCCGAAAGTTATACTCGCGCTTATAAAACAAACTATAAGCACCATAAGACTTTTGAGATTATGTGTTTCAAAGGCAAAATTTACAGCCGCAAAGTATGTATTTAAGTTTTAACTCAGAGCCAGTTCATTTTCCACACCGATTTCTTCAAGTCGTTTTGTGATTTTCTCAATCAACCAATTCGGCGTTGAAGCTCCAGCCGTTACGCCTACTTTTTCCGCGCCGCGCAAATCTTCCGCGTTGATTTCATCTTCGGTTTCAATCAAAAAACTCTTTTTGCATTGTTCCAAACACACTGCGAGAAGTTTGCGGCTGTTGGATGAATGACGACCGCCGATAATATAAAAAACGTCAACTTCGCCCGCCAGTGCGCGTGCCGCATCCTGTCGGTCGCGTGTCGCCGAGCAAATCGTGTTGACAACTTGCGTTTCACCTTCCGCTTTTTGCTTAACCGCTTCGGCGACATCGAGAAAATTTTGCAGTTTTATAGTGGTTTGCGAAACAACCAGAGGATTTCTGAGTTTTGGCAAATCGGCAACTTCCGCCACATCACGAATAACAAACGTATGTTCGGGCGCGTAACCGAAAACGCCAATCATTTCAGGATGGTCGGGATTTCCGACGACAACGACGTGGCGATCTTGCGCGGCGGCGCGTGAAGCGAGTTTCTGCACTTTCGTTACAAAAGGACAAGTCGCATCAACAACTTTTGAAGCCTTTTCGCGCAATTCCTGCTCGACCTGCGGCGTTACGCCGTGAGCGCGAATAACGGCAGTTTCGCCGCGTTTGATTTGCACAGGTTCGCTAATAGTTGAAACTCCGCGCGTGGCAAGCCGCGCCATTTCCTGGTCATTATGAATCAGCGGACCTAAAGCGCGAACCGTATCGCCTTCACCCAACGCTTCTTCGACCATCTCGACGGCGCGTTCTACACCAAAACAAAATCCATATTCATCTGCCAGTAAAACTTTCATTTTTTATAAATCCTCATCGCTATAAATGCGTAAAGACATTTATATTTTAACAAATGCCCGCCGAAAATAAAACATTGAAAACAAACAATTATTTTTTATTTAGCTGAAGATTCCTAATTTCACTTAACCAATGTTTCGGAAAAATTTTGAATTGCTTGTAAATAATTCGTTTTTGATTTTACGAAAATGTTATTGTGATTTGCTTCATCCAGCCAAAACGAAAACTTTGGTTCGTTAGCATTCGCAAACAACTTTTCGCCGTGCCAAAAGGGAATTATATTGTCCTGCTTGCCGTGAATAAACAAAATCGAGCATTTAACTTGTTTGATTTTGGATAGGTTTTGAAATTTGTCGAATGGAAAAACTTTGTATTTTGTCAGCACACGAAATGCGGAAACAAAAGAACTTTCGACAACTAAGCCGCCGCAGGTTTTGCGCGAAGCCAAATCTATTGAAACCGCACCGCCGAGCGAGCGTCCGTGAATAATTATTTTTTCGGGCTGAATTTTTAGTTCATTCGTCAGATAATTATAAGCCGTTTCAATATCTTGATATGAATTTTCTTCGCTTGGTTTGCCTTCACTTGTTCCGTAACCGCGATAATCGTAAGCGAAAACAGAAAATCCCGCGGTTTGCAATTCTTTCAAAAAAGATGTTGCCGTGCCAATGTCTTCGGCGTTGCCGTGACTAAAAAGAATCGTATATTCGGCATTAGGATTTTGAAAATACTTTACAGAAATTTTCTCGCCGTTTGTGGTTGTAAGTTTAATTATTAAATCGTCGTCTTGATAAAAAGTCGGTTGCGGTTGGAAAATAATACTGTCGGCAAACGAATAAGCGGAAATCATTGCAATAAAATAAAGTAAGACTGAAATTATCAAAAACGAACGCACCAACCGTTTGAAACTAAACTCTCCAATCAAAGCCTTTTTTAGTTTATGATTCATTTACTCAAACAAATTCGGCGTTTGAATTTTCAGCAAGGCATCCAAGCCGAGATGTTCATACGCAAGGCGCGTCGCCATTCTGCCGCGCGGCGTGCGGTTCAAAAAGCCGCATTGAATCAAATAAGGCTCGATGATTTCCTCAATCGAATCTTTTTCTTCGTGAATTGAAGCGGAAATTGTTCCTAATCCGACAGGTCCGCCGTCGAACTTTTCGATAATCGTCAATAATAATTTGCGGTCAACTTCGTCCAAACCGTAAGTGTCAACTTCCATCCGGTTGAGCGCGTCTTTCGCCACTTCGTCGGTGATGCGCCCGTCGTAATCAACTTCGGCGTAATCGCGGACGCGCCGCAGCAAACGGTTGGCGATGCGTGGTGTTCCGCGTGAACGGCGGGCGATTTCCTTTGCGCCGTTTTCTTCAATCTCGACATTTAAAATATCCGCCGAGCGTTTGATAATCGTCTGCAAATCTTCGATGTTGTAAAAATCGAGATGAAAAACGATGCCGAATCTGCCGCGCAGAGGCGCAGTTATCAAACCCGGACGAGTCGTTGCACCGACGAGCGTAAATTTCGGCAGTTCTAATTTTATCGAACGCGCCGCCGTGCCTTGTCCAATCATCAAATCGAGGTTGTAATCTTCCATCGCCGGATAGAGAACTTCTTCAATCGCCGGATTTAAGCGGTGAATTTCGTCAATAAACAAAACATCGCCTTCGGCAAGATTGGTCAGAATCGCGGCAAGGTCGCCCGCTTTTTCAATAATTGGACCCGCCGTTGATTTGAGTTCCGCGCCCATTTCGTTGGCGACGATATTTGAAAGCGTAGTTTTGCCAACGCCCGGCGGACCGAATAATAAAATATGGTCGAGTGCTTCGCGGCGTTTGAGCGCGGCTTGCATATAAATTTTCAAATTATCTTTGACCTTTTTCTGCCCGATGTATTCGCCGAGCCGCGTCGGGCGCAAGGAAAGTTCAAGTTGCTTTTCCTCATCGTCAAAGGCGTTTCCCGCACGGTTGTCGTTTGTTTCAAAATCTTCACTCATATCTTCAGAGTCCAAAGTCCAATGTCCAAGGTTAAGTCTTAGTTTCCGACTTTGGACTTTGGACATTAGACTATCTTTCGCAGCCAACCAATCATAAAATCGGCAACCGTCTGCCAACGGCTTTCGAGCATTAAATCGTGCGCCATATTGGGAAAAATCTTGTAATCGGCATTATAAGCGCGAGCCGTTTTCTCGATTTCGCGCGGCGCAATAATCACGTCATTTTCTGCGCCCAAAACAAGCAAAGGCGTTTTTATTTTCTTTGGTTTCGGCAGATTATAAATCATTTCCATCGCGCCTCGATACGATTCCTTTCCGAAACGCCGCGCATAAACCGCAACTTTTTCATCGTCTGCGTCGGGCGAAAATAAAAACGCCTTCGCACGTTCCGGCGTGTTATAAAGCATCTGAAAATCGCGCTTGAAAGCGACTTTGGTAAAAAGCCAGGGATGCTGCAACTGCAATTTCAAACCCGACCAAAACATTCCGCCCACCGGCGACGGCGCGACCAAAATTGCCGCCGGTAAATCGTGATTTTCAAGAAACTTCTGCGCGACAAAACCGCCGAGTGAATGTCCGATTAAAACCGGCGCGTTCGCAAATTGTGAAACTGCTTGAGAAACATCGGCAGCATAATCGGCGGCGGAAGTCCAATTGAAATTTTCGGGAATTTCGCTTGCGCCGTGTCCGCGCAAACTGACGGCGTGCGAACTAAAACCCTGGTCGGCAAAATACGGCAGAAAATTTTCGTCCCAACACCACGCCGCGTGACACGAACCGTGAACGAAAAGAAGCGGCGTTCGAGAGCGCACGTTTTTTGGTTCACGGCTGATAATTTCAAGATTCATTAACCTTTCGCCAGAAGCTGCAAACTTCTTCGGAGTAATTTCTGCACTGACATTTCAGTTCCTTCCTGCATTGCCTGCTTTAACGCTTTTTCAGCGGCATTGCGTTGATAACCTAGATTTATCAGCGCGGAAATCGCGTCGTCATAAACATCATCGCCCGACATCTGCGGAATGCCTTCCGACTTCATTTCTTCGGATGCCACTGCCGAGAGTTTGACGATTTTGTCGCGCAGTTCGATGACCAATCTTTCCGCCGTCTTCTTCCCAACGCCCGGAATCGAATTCAGACGCGCCAGATTATTTTGCCGAATCGCGCTGATAATTTCGTCCGCGCTCATTCCCGAAAGTGCCGTAATCGCGGATTTTGGTCCGATGCCTGAAACCGAAATCAAAAGCAGAAAAAGTTCGCGTTCACGAATCGTCTTGAACCCGAAAAGTTGAAGCGTATCTTCGCGCACATATGTAAAAATGCGGAGAGAAACATCTTCGCCGATTTCGCCCAAATCATAAAAAGTAGAAAGTGGAATCATTACGTCGTAGCCAACGCCGTTCACGTCAACAATGACCGTGTTTGCTTCTTTTTCCAATAATTTGCCTGAAAGATATGCAATCATTTTGTAATTTTGACCGTTTGATTTTTGTAATCAATTTCGAGAATCGAATCAACCGGCATTTCTGTTCCGATTAAAGCATCGTCGGTTTCGCTGACAAAAATGCGTATCGAAATTTCTTCACCGAGCCAATCTATTTTAACCAAAGCGGTTTCAATCTCAGCCGAAATTTCCTCAACTAACATTATTTTCTCAGGTCCGAGAAAGAGCATCGAATTTTCTTCGGCGAATTCACGCGGCAAAAGCAGAGAACCATTAAAACCCGTATCGAGAACGCAGTCAATCATCGCACCGTTTAATAATCGAATCTGCAAAATCGCTTCCAGATTTTCGTTGACTACGCCTTTTTCTTCAGCCATGAACCTCCGATTTTATGAGCATATTCGTAACCGATTCGGGCAAAGTAAAATCTTTTGTCAGGCATTTCCGCCACAGCCTTTAATGCCACTTGAGTACTGTTTTTATCAACGAAATATCTTTCCGAATAAGGTTCAATAGCGACAAATTCGCCGTTATGTTCAGGCTCTAAAATCAGTTTCAACTTTTCTTCATAAAATTTCTTTCCGAGTTTGGACAACTCGCTGAGTTGTGATTTCTTTTTTTCGGACATTATTTTATCTCCTTATGTTTCACACTTGAAACACAAATTGTAAAGGATAACAAATTTAAGGGCAACGGCGGAAAACGGTTTCGTCATCTTTTAGACTGCGAATGTTTTCACAAACTTAAATAAGTTTATAATCAATAAAGAAAGATGAAAGTCGAAAAAATATCGGAACTGACAACAAATCGTTTGAGCATTTATCTGCGCTGTTTAAATGAACTGACGGCGGAAGGCGCGAAAACCATTTCATCCGACAAATTGGCAGAGCGATTTCATCTTAATTCGGCGCAGATTCGCAAGGATTTAGCGTATTTCGGTGAATTCGGTGTGCGCGGCGTCGGTTATTATGTCGAAAATTTGCGGCAAGATTTGACAAAAATTCTCGGACTCGAGAAAGAGCATTACGTAGCGATTATCGGCGCGGGAAGATTGGGAACGGCATTGACCGATTATTACGGCTTTTCGCAATCGAATTTTACGGTTGCCGCGCTGTTTGATGCCGATGAGAAAAAAATCGGGCAAAGAGTCGGCAATGTGGAAATTTTTGACATCAAAGATTTTGCCGAAGTTGCCGAAAGAGATAGAATAGATGTAGCGGTTATCGCCGTTCCCGCCCAATTTGCCCAGAGCGTTTTAGAGCAAATTACGAAAGCGGGAATCAAAGCCGTGATGAATTTTGCGCCGACACCGCTCAAGGTCGAAGACGACGTGAAATTGAAAACCGTTGATTTGACGATTTCGCTGGAAAGCCTTTCATATTTTTTAGCTCAACCGACAAATTCCAACGGGAAATAACAAGTTATTTTGTCCATTGAACAAGGAGGGTGAAAAATGGCAAATCAAAGAAAAAAGAACGAACCGGCTTCCGAAAAATCAAATCTTTCGGTGAAACAAATGCCGACGCAATCTGCCGAACAACTGGAAATTTCCTATTGTGAAGAATTACCGGGCAATAAAGAAAAAAGACAAATTCACCCGCGACGAAAAGCACCAAAAACTCCGATTGGCAAATCAGTCGAAGACGAAACTCCTTCCGATTCGATTAAACTCGGATATTAAATTAAGTTTGAGTTAAAAAACTTCAAATTATTTTTGCCGCGAAAAGGCACAAAATTCACAAAAAATTAAAAGAATATCAAAAAGATTTTTGTGAATTGTGTGCTTTTTCGCGGCTATTCCTTTTACCTTCAAATCAGGTTTAAATTAAAACGCTTGACACTTTTGAAAATCGGATTATGATTTTCGGTAATCACATTTAGTTTCAGAAACTCCCACGTCTGATTTGTAGATTAGACTTTAAATTCACAGGACGTAGGAGGAAAATATGGCTACTAAATCAAACAACACCGAAAATTCAAATCCAAAAATAACATCCAAACCTGCTGCTCAAAAACTGAAAGCGACAAAACTTAACATCAAAGAAGTAACCGTGCTTGAGGTTGATTATCTCGAACAAGCCTACAAATTTGTTTCCAGAAAAAAAATCCACCGTCGGCGCGAGATTCCGCCCGTGCCAATCGGCGAGGACGTAAATGATATAAATCCGACCCGTGCGATGGCACTTTCAAAACCGCAGTCGCTGGCTTCCGCCAAGTCAATGAATGATTCGATGACCGCCGCCGCGCCGATGGCGGCAACCGATAACATTACGTTGGTAAAAAACGTCAAACTCGAAGATGTTGCCACCGCAGACACCGCTTCGCACGTTTGCGAGCCGAGTCTGGCAACCAACGGCGATTGTGGTTTTCGTGGATTTCAGGCAAGGGCGGCGCGAATAATCGCCCGCATCCGTTTATCCAAATCGCCCGCATCAATGCTAATACTTTGAATTTGATTGAAAATATAAATTTGTGGGATGCAAACTTAGCGGTCGGCTTTGCCGCTTTGTCAACGAACACTAAGCGGGAAGTCGGAGTTTCGTATATGATTGGCGGCGCGACGAAGTTTCCGACGCACGTTGTCGGGATTTTGACCGGAACGAGAAAAGGAGTTTCCACGTTCGCCAGCGTTCGTGGTCCGAATGACCAAAAATACGGCGATTATCTGACGGTTCGACGACATAATCCGAACGGCAAACTTTTCTCCGCGTCAGGCTACACTCTGCAAAGCGGTTCGGGACAATCCGATGCAACACCGAATTTCACCTTGTTTGGAAGAGCAAGCGACGTTTAGTTAGCGGCGTTTGTGATTTTTTTTAGAAAAACTCTGAAAAATTACATTTTGTTTGCAACTTTTCAGAGTTTTTTGCGCTATACTAATCGAGGCAAAGATTTTTAATAATTTAAGAGGTAAATTTTATGTGTTGCAGAGGATTTGTAAAAAGAGTTGTTCCATTTTTCCTGACATTTGCCGTCGGATTGTTTATCGCCAGTTTCTTTGTTTCGATTTCCGCGCCGAATTTCCAATTTAGGCGTGATTTTAGAAATCATCGTGAATATCATCGGACGATGGAATCTAAAATCCAACGACTAAGCGAAGAAAATTCGCGGCTCAAAAGAGAATTGTCGGAAAGAGACAAGCGCGAGATGACAAATTATGCTTTCGAGAATGATTTCGATATTCCGCCGCGAGTAAAGAATGCGCCTTATCCGGGCAGATAATTTCAGGCGAATAGAAAAAAGACCACAGGTTAGCCGATTGAACGCGAAGCGGAGTTTTTCCATTGGTGTTCGATTGTGCTAATCTGTGGTTAATTTTTTGGGAGGATAAAATTATGTGCTGTAAAAGTTTCTGGAAAAGAATTATCGCATTTACGCTGGGAGTGTTAATCGGCGTTTTTGCAACAGGCTTATTACACGAAATAATGCAAGAAACTTCTCTGTCAAAAGGAGAGGACGATGACATCGGTGGTATATCACTCATTTACAGAACAACAACATATCCGCTAAGAATCATCTCAATACCAGAGCCAGGTTATACGGATGCGGCGCGGCAAAATCAGACAGTCGGTGTTGTTCGTCTTCGTGTAATGTTTTTAGCTTCAGGTCAAATCGGAAATGTGACCCCTGTTGAAGGGTTGCCTTATGGTTTAACGGAAAAAGCTATAGAGGCGGCACTAAATATAAAATTCGAACCTTCAATAATGTTTGGAGAACCGATTACAGACACAAAAATTGTTGAATACAGGTTTTCTATTTATTAAACCTTAATGGAAGAATCACAAGCGCGAAGTCTAATTATTGAAGTCGGAAAATTGCTGTATGAACGAAGCTATGTCGTTTCATCGGATGGCAATGTGAGTATTCGCCTGGACGAAAATCGGATTCTTGCCACGCCGACGATGACTTGTAAAGGTCGGATGACTGAAGATAGTTTGGCGATTACGGATTTAGAAGGAAAACCGCTTAACGATAAAAAAGCGTCGTCGGAACTGGCGATGCACCTTTTGATTTACAAGATGCGTCCCGACGTCAACGCCGTTTGCCACGCGCATCCGCCGCACGGGACGGCTTTTTCGGTTGCCGGTTTGGCGATTGACGCGCCGATTCTTTCGGAAGTTATTTTAACACTTGGCTGTGTTCCGCTAACAAATTACGGAACGCCTTCGACGAATGAATTGACCGAATCAATGAAGCCGTTTGTCGAGCATCACAACGCGCTTTTGATGGCAAATCACGGCGCGGTTGCTTACGGCGCGGATTTATGGCAAGCGTTTGACCGACTCGAAACTTTGGAACACACGGCGAAAATCACCATCCTTTCACGCGCACTCGGCGGCGCGAACGATTTGCCGAAAGAAGCGATTTCAAAACTGATAAATATCCGTGAAAAAGCGGGTTATTTGACCGAAGCGGCGCGTTGTCAGGCGTGTGGATATTTGGAACACGCGGATATTAAATGCGAACTTGACGGAAGTTCGATAACTAAGCCAAACTCAAGCGGTGCAAAAATTTCATTCACACGCGACGAACTGATTGAACTGCTCGCCCAAGTCGCCGATTCAAAGTAAAAATATGGATAGTGAGCTAAAAGCAATACTATCTGAAAAACCGCCGCTGACACAATTTCTTGTAATTATTTCTGCGCGAGAAAAATCGTCCTGCGTCTGAATGGCGCAAAATATCGCTGCTAATGCGGTATTTTATAGTGCGCGGCTTTTTCGCGCTCTGCGCTTCACCTGCAAGTTAGAACGCCCCGCGCTCCAGTCAAAACTCATTACTGACACATTACAGTTCACTACCAAAAATCCTTGTCTTTTATAAAAAAGAAGTTTATTATTCCAATACCTTCGCCAATTTTAAAATTGGCAGGTGAAACGGCAAAATCGAGGTCATATATTGTGTAAGTCAAACAGAGCAACCACAATATGTAGCTACCAAAATTGCTCCCTAAAATTTTGGCGAAGGTATTGTTATTCGATTAAAATATGAATCAAGAGTAGAAGCGATGAATATCTGAAAATAGTTGACTCTTATCATTTCCGATTCGCTCAATTTAATTACAAAGTTTCTCTCTCCTCTTTTGATTTACCTTATGAGTCTTTTTCCTTAGATTAACAACTCCTGGAGGAACAAACAAATGTTCTTAAAAAATTATAGAAAACATCCGCCCACACTGTTGACGCTTTTCGCCGTCTTCGGATTGGTGATTATCGTTTTGTGGACGGCAAACTCAGTCGTCGCTCAAACTAACAAAGGCACATATTTAGACTTTACGGGCGACGGCAAAACCGATTGGGTGACAATCAGCCCGCTGACGGACTCGCCGGGTCAGCCTTTCAGATGGAAAGTTCTCGGAAATCAGACTAATTCCACTCCGGGTGCGGCTTTTATCCGTATCTTCGATTACGGGAGTATAACCGATACTATTCTGGCGGGAGATTACACCGGCGACCGCAAAACCGATTTGACGGTTTATCGTCCGGGTTCGCAGAGTATATTTTATGTGGCTCAATTTCCTACCGGCACGGGCGGAGTCACGCTTGAGCGAGCAGTGCCGTGGGGAACGCAATCTGACGGTTCATTTGCCCAGGGTGATTATGACGGTGACGGCAAGTTGGATTATACCGTTACGCGGCGTAACGACACAGGGGGGCTTACATGGTATATGCTTGGCAGTAACGGCAATATTATGAGAGCGGTCAATTTCGGTTTCAGTTTAGGTTTCAATATAAACACCGTATTACCCGGAGCAGACTTTACCGGCGACGGCAAAGATGAACTGGTTTTTACCGCTGATGTCAACGGCAGTCTGACCTATTACATCGGCGACGCGATAACCGGCGGATTGGTCTTAGTTCGTCAATGGGGCTACAGCGATGCCAGTCTTATTGATCGCAACCTTCCGCCCGCCGATTATACCGGTGACGGCAAAGCCGATTTTGTCGCGGTTCGTAAAAATGTCAACCCAATGGTCTGGTATATTTTGAACCCGGCGAACAATACTTCAACGGCAACCAGATTTGGGTTTGGTCTAGTAAATTCAGGAGACAAACCTGACCAGCCGATTAGAGGCGATTATGATGGCGACGGCAGGCAGGACATAGCTGTTTACCGGACAAGTAATCATACATTCTATGTTTTAAGGAGTTCGGATGGCGGAATTATAACTCAGACTTGGGGAGAAGACGGAGATTCGGCACTTAATATTCCATACTTTGTTATTTTTGTTAATGCCTAAAATATGTTTCAGGCTCACAGAAACATATCGGTTAAAGCAAAATAGTTTGAACCAATTAAGTTAAAGTCGAACATCCGGCGAAATTTACTTCTATCGGCACACACAAATTTCACATTTGCTATTTATATAGCGAACGTAGGTACTCAACAATTCATTTTTGACTCCGGAAGTGGAATTCTCTTTCCGGTTTGTAGAAAAGGAGAAGAAAAATGATTAGATTTATTTTCGTATCGTGTTGTTTAGCGGTTTTATCGATTTCAATCTTTGGACAAAATTTAAATGCCGATTTAAGAAATTCCTTCAATAAATACAGCATTGTCAAAATTGAAGACCAAGAAGCATTAAAAAAAGCAAAGAGTCAAATACCGTTTAAATTTGATGTTGACGGTAAAACTTTTCAATTTATTTTGATACCAAATGAAATCCGTTCAAAAGAATATATGGCTGAATACACGGATAAGACGGGTGTTCACAGCCTGCCTCAATCCGAACTGTTTACTTACACGGGAACGCTCATCGGAGAAAAGGATTCGGTGCTAGCCTTTACTGTAGATGGAAAAATAACCGAAGGATTTTTTTCCATTGGGCGAGAGGATTATTACCTTGAGTCTGCTAAAAAGTATTCATCTTACGCAAGTGCCGATGAGAAAGTGGTATATAAATCCAAAGATAAAGTTAAAAAAGACGACTTTGTATGCGGACTGGACGAAGCTGTTGCCGGAGAATTAAAAAGAACTAATGATTCTGTTATGTCTTTTACAGATTCCCCGCAATGGAATGGTATTAAAATTGTAAAATTGGCAACCGAAGCCGATTCCCAGTGGGTACAGCGATTCGGGAATGACCAACTGGCGGCAAATAACTATATCGTGAGTGTAATCAATGGTGTTGATGTAATTTACCGACGGGACTTAAAACTTACCGTTAGAGTGACTTATCAACACTCTTGGATTGGATATGACCCTTATCCAACAGGGAATACCACAAACACATTAAATAGCTTTAAGACTTATTGGAACAATAATTATCCATACTTTCAATTTCCATACACAAGAGACTTGGCTCATTTATTTACAGGAAAATATGGAGGTGAAGGAATTTCTGCGACAGGAGTTTTATGTGTAAATCCACTTTCTGGTTACGGATTGAGTGGATATGTTGATTCTCCCTACCCTGAACTTTCACTGGCGGCTCAGACTGCACTGGCAGCTCACGAGATTGGACACAATATTGGCGGACACCATGTAGCAAATAGTGGAGATTGTTACAACACGATAATGATTCCGGTTGTATCTAATTTAACTGTAAGTTTCTGTCCTTACTCGATAAATGAAATTACAAATTTCATTACCGCTAATGACTGCTTAATTTTTGAGCCTGAACCTCCTGTCTACTATAAATTATTTGATTTTGACGGGGATAATAAAGCTGACATTAGTGTTTTCCGACCGTCGAATAATTTTTGGTATATCCAACCATCAAATGCCGGATTTTATGGTGTTCAATTTGGTGACGCGACTACGGACAAACTTGCGCCTGCCGATTATGATGGTGACGGAAAGACTGACATTGCCGTATTCCGAAACGGAACCTGGTATATTCAAAGAAGTTTGCAAGGCTTTCTCGGCATAGGTTTCGGGTCTGCCGGTGATATTCCTGTTCCCGGCGACTTTGACGGTGACAAGAAAGCCGAACTTGTTCTATATCGTCCCTCAAACGGAACTTGGTACACTTATAATTTGGTAAATAATCAATCTGGTGGAATGCAATTAGGTACCAGTACCGACAAGCCATTGATTGGTGATTTCGATGCTGACGGTAAAAACGACTGTGCTGTTTTCAGTGCCGGAACTTGGAAGATACAACGAAGCAATACAGGATATACTGAAGTTCCTTTCGGTTCCAGCACTGATAGACCTGTGCCTGCCGACTATGATGGGGATAATCAAACCGACATCGCGGTATTTAGACCATCAAACGGTACTTGGTATATTCAGCAGTCAACAAATGGTTTTAATGCTGCTCAATTTGGACAATCCGATGATATTCCGGGTCCAGCCGACTTTGACGGCGACGAGAAAGCCGACATCTCGGTTTTTCGTCCAATAGTTGATCCGATGAATCCGACATATAGTGCCTGGTATCGAATCAACAGTTCAAGTCAAAGTTTCATTGGCATTGCTTTTGGGCAAAACGGAGATGTTCCTATTCCATCTTTCAATGTTGTTCAATAGTTGAGGTTTATCTGATACTAAACTCCGGGCTTCGGTTAGGAGTTTAGTATTAGATTATTAGAACTTTAAAGAAAGAAGGAAAACCCGATTGTTTACATTTTTGTTCTGTGGTGTGTGACCATTCTTCTATATCAAGTTTTGGTTAGAACATGGAAGCTGATGCTGAATGTTCCTTTAATAAATTCATCGTTGTTAAAATAAACAACCGTGCAGGAGATTTTGAGATGAAAGTTCTTAACATTAGCCGCAGATTTCGTTTGGGATTTTTTGGGATTTTTTTCATTTCTGTTTTTTGTTTGAGTTTATGGAAAACGGCGCACTTTTATTTGAGTGCTGCTCAGAGCGATAAACAAATTACTAAACAAATATTGCCGCAGAGTGAAATTTCCAATATTGAAAATCTGACATCTTTGCTTTCGAGCAACGGTATCAGCGTTGATAAAGCGGCTTTACTGCCGGCTCGCGTCAATCAGTCCAGAACGGTTCGGGCGCGATGGAAATCAGCAGGTACAGCTTCACTGAAACAGCCGTTCACTACGGAAATGGCTCAGGAAGGTTCGCTGTCGCTGCTTGAAATTAAGCCGAATCGTGGAGGTTTGGCTCGGCAAAGGTCTTTAGAACTTTCACCGACTCAAGTGCTGGTTGTCATGGTTAATCAAAACAATCAAGTGTTGTGGTGGGATTTGATGTCTGATCCGCGTCTGCTTCGGGCTGAAACTGCCGATGCTAATGGACTTATAAGCGGCAAAACGCTGTATAGCACGAATGCCGAATTGCTGGTTTCATATCCGGCGGACGAAACGATTACCGAACTGCGTTTTTATCATCCTGACTGGGACGGTCAATCATACAGCCTAAAATTAATCGGCAATTTGTTTGTCGCTTCAGCCGCAAAATGAGGAGTAATCACTATGCTTCACTTTTTTTCCTGCTCGCTGCTCAAAATATTTATTTTATGCTTACTTTTCTTGGGCTTTGCTGCGATTGTCCGTGCCGAACCGTTTGAAACTATTATCAATAACGGCATTTCGCAAAACCGTTACGATATTGCTGTAATGGGCGACGGATACACTGCCGCCGAAATGGATAAGTATCGCGCCGATGTGCAAAGATTTATGAACGGTGTTTTCGCGCAGGAGCCGTATCGTGAATATCAACGCTACTTCAACGTCCACCGGATTGATGTCGTCAGCAACCAATCAGGCGCAGACCACCCGGAAAGAAATCCGCCCGTTTTTGTGGATACCGCGCTTGATTCCACTTACAATTGCGGTGGTCTTTTACGTTACATTTGCATTAACGAAGTCAAAGTATATGACATCATCTTCCGCACTTTGCCCGCTTCCCACTACGACGTGATTTTGGTCTTGGTCAACGATCCGCAATCCGGCGGCGCGGGAGGACAAGTTCCCGTCGTATCGGCAGCCCGAGCGGATTCAGTCGAAACAATTTTGCACGAACTCGGACACAGTTTCGCGCGTCTCGCCGACGAATACACCACTTTCGGAACGAATTGTACTTTTATATTCGAACCGAGCGAAGCGAATGCGACGCGAGAAACAATTCGCTCTCAGATTAAATGGAATCACTGGATTGATCCGATTACTCCGATTCCGACGACAACTTTTGATTTTTCAATTCCCGGTTTGTATCTCGGCGGAAGACATTGCGAAACAAGTATTTATCGTCCTACTTACAGCAGCAAAATGCGCCAATTTTATCGTCCTTTTGAACAAATCAATACCGAGCAGCACGTCAAGCGGCTTTATAATTTCGTGTCGCCGATTGACGACAGTTTGCCTGCCGGAAATACCGTTAGTTTAAGCAGCAATCAATCACAGACTTTTACCGTTACGACACCACAGCCATCTACTCATACATTGAATATTAAGTGGCTGGTTGACGGACAACAAACGGGTAGCGGAACGATGTTTACTATTAACAGTGAAACACTCGCACCCGGCAATCATACAGTCAGCGCAGAAGTTAGCGATCTGACACCTTTAGTTCGCAACAATCCGCAACAGGTTTTAAAAGAAAATCGTTACTGGACAATCAACACAAATGCCGCAGCGCAGCGCACACCCTTTGATTTTGACGGCGACGGCAAAGCCGATGTTTCAGTTTTTCGTCCCGCAGCCGACATCTGGTTTCCTGACAGGGGCGTGTGGTATCTGCTCAATTCACAATCAGGTTTCAGCGCGGCGCAGTTCGGCGTTTCAACTGACAAAATAGTTCCGGCGGATTATGACGGCGACGGGAAAACTGATCTCGCCGTTTATCGCAGCGGCACTTGGTATCTCAACCGTTCGAGTGCCGGCTTTACCGGCTTCGCCTTCGGTGATTCAAATGACATTCCGCAGCCCGCCGACTTTGATGGCGACGGCAAAGCTGAATTAGCTGTTTGGCGACCGTCGAACGGTGTCTGGTATATCTATAACCTGGCAACCAATCAATTCACCGCTTTCCAATTCGGTGCGGGAACGGACAAACCCGTTGTCGGAGATTACGACGGCGACGGGAAAGCTGATTACACTGTTTTTCGTCCGGCAAACGGAACGTGGTATCTGATGAGAAGCACCGCCGGATTTACCGGAATTCAGTTTGGAGATTCAAATGACAAACCTGTTCCGGCGGACTATGACGGCGACGGTAAAACGGATGTCGCTGTTTTCCGTCCATCAAACGGTACATGGTATCTGCTAAGAAGCCAAACGGGATTTACAGGAGTGAAGTTTGGAATCTCAACAGATTTACCGACACCTGCCGACTATGACGGCGACGGCAAAGCTGATGTTGCTGTATTCCGTGATGGAATTTGGTATATTCAGCGCGGCGCGGCTGGATTTACCGGGATTCAGTTTGGCGCAAGTACCGATAAACCCGTTCCGACTGCTTTTATTCAGCAGTAGGATATTCTCTACTCTACTAAACTATTTGTATTCAAAAATTTACTTTTGATAATGCTTCTTTTATGATTGATTCATTTCCAGAAAACCGGATATTGAAAAAGTAATAGTGAACTAAAAGTAATGCTGAAGGAGTTTAATTTATGCTTTCAAAAAGCATTACTTTCAGTTCACCATCAAAATATGCAGCCTTTTCCGAAAGTAAAAATGACATTGGAGGAATATTTGGAGTTCGACTTTAATGCTGAAGGTCGCTTCGAGTATTTTCACGGCGAAGTTTTTGAAATATGCGGCGGAAGTCCCGAACACGCGCTTTTGGGCAACAGAATCGGACGGCTTCTCGGGAACCAACTCGATGAAAGAGGCTGTCTTGTATTTTCCTCCGAAGTAAAAATCAAAGTTCCGAAAATGCCGCCGTATCGTTACGGAGATGTTTCGGCATTGTGCGGGCAGCCGATTTATGAAAAATTAGGGAATCAAAGATTACTGGTTAATCCTGTTTTAATTGTCGAAGTTTTGCATAAATCAACCGAAAGTTATGATAAGGGCGAAAAATTCAGAGCGTATAAATCAATCGAAAATTTAAAGGAATATCTTTTAGTTTCGCAAAGCAAAAAATTTGTTACACTCTTTACCAAATACAACGAAAAATTTTGGTTTCAAAGTGAATATGTTGCAGGTGAAACGCTCAAACTCGAATCCTTTGACTGCGATTTAAAGGTTGACGAAATTTATCAAGGGATAAATTTTCAAAAGGAATAAAGAAATGCAGCAAGTTACCGTAAAGGAAGCACAAACAATTCTGTCGAGTCTGATTCAGGCGGCGATTGACGGCGAGGAAGTCGTGATTAAGTGCGAGAATCAAATCGCGGTGAAACTTGTAATTGTCGAAAAAGAAAAGTCACGCCGAAAAATCGGTTTGGCAAAAGGTTTGATAACGATGCGCGAAGATTTTGACGAGCCTTTGGAAGATTTCGAGGAGTATATGTAAATGGATTTACTGATTGATACTCACACATTTATTCGGGTTGCGAACGGCAATAAAAAGTTGAGTTTGTTTGCCGGGAATCTGATTGAAGATTCGGCAAATAAAATTTATGTCAGCATCGCAAGTTTGTGGGAAATTGCCATTAAAGTCAGTTTGGAAAAACTTCAAAAACAAGATTATGGTAATCTAATTTATAAAATTTAGGAGCAAAAATTAAATGCAAGAAGCATTGGGAATGGTTGAATGCAAAGGACTCGTAGCGATGATTGAAGCGGCGGACGCGATGGTTAAAGCCGCCAATGTCGAACTCGTCGGATATGAAAAAATCGGCGCGGGATTTGTTACGGCGATTGTGCGCGGCGATGTCGCGGCGGTTAAAGCGGCGACGGATGCAGGCGCGGCAGCGGCGCGGCGGGTCGGCGAACTCGTTTCGGTTCACGTTATTCCGCGTCCGCACGGCAGCGTTGATGCCGTGATGCCGATTGGAATAAAGGCGTAAATCGTAAATCGTGAATCGTAAATAGTTTTTGTTCGATTCACGATTTACGATTTACGATTTACGAAAAAAATGATAATCGCACGAATTATAGGCACAGTCGTTGCTTCGCAAAAGGACGAACGCTTGCAGGGCAAAAAACTTCTTATCGTGAAACCGATAAACCTCGACGGCACAGACCAGAGCGGTTATGTCGTCGCCGTTGATACGGTTGGCGCGGGCTTTCACGAAAAGGTTTTAGTTGTTGCAGGTTCGTCGGCGCGTCTGGCGGAAGGCAATAAGGATTGTCCGGTTGATTCGGCAATTATCGGTGTGATTGATTCTTTTGAAGTGAATAGTAAATAGAGTTTATTGAGTTCGTTGAGTTCCTTGAGAATAAGTCTTTTACTCAACAAACTCAACAAACTCAATAAACTCAATGAACTAAAAAAATGCAGATTGCCCGCGTCATCGGAACGGTAGTTTCCACCATTAAAAACGAAACGCTCGAAGCGCGTAAACTTCTGATTGTCCAAACTTTAAATGCGGATTTAGAGCCGAAAGGAAAACCGATGGTTGCGCTCGATGCGGTTGGTGCGGGCGAAGGCGAACTGGTTTTTTGGTGTCGCGGCAAAGAAGCGAGTTTTCCGTTCAAACGTGATTCCACGCCGACCGATTGCACGATTGTCGGCATTATAGATTCGGATTCGCACGTTTTTAATGGTGAACGGTAAATGCTTAATCAAAATAACAAATTTACCATTTATCATTTACTATTCATCACTGAATAATGCTTTTAGCTAAAGTTATCGGAAATGTCGTCGCCACGCAGAAAAATCAGCGTTATGAAGGTTCGCGTGTGATGCTTTGCCGACAAATTACGCCCGAAGGCAAGGATATGGATTACACTTGTCTCGCGCTTGATTCGGTCAGCGCGGGCGAAGGCGATATTGTTTTAATTGTGCAGGAAGGCTGGAGCGCGTCAACCGCTTCGACCGGAAAACAAGGCGCGGCGATTGATTCGGCGATTGTCGGCGTGGTTGATTATATTGATTTATTGCCGGATGAGAAGAAAGGCAAAAGTAAAAAGTAAAAAGGCAAAAGTTCGGAATACATTTTCTGATGAATAAAGACGAAACTCAAAATTTAGCCGGGAAAATTGCGCGTCTTTTGCAAGCTGAAGCGCAAGACGCCGATTTATATTCTCTACAATCGAGCGTCGAAAAAATTAACGAAAGACTCACAAACATCGAAGCAAAATTAAATAAAAGCTCAAGCGATTTTGTTCATCCTTCATCCTTCGTCCTTCATCCTTCAAAAAGTCATCCGAGTCAGGAAAAATTTGACGTAGCCGAGATTGTCGCCGACGAATTTATCAATAATTTGCAAAATGAAAAGGCTTGCCCGTATGAACCGACGGGCAAGCCTTGCGACCATTGCGCGATGTGCAGTTCGCGCGGATTTTAACTGAAAAATTCTTTGGCGGGAATAACTTCGAGTTTCGGCATCACCTTTTGCAAAAGCGTAAAATCTTTAACATTTTCGGTAACAACGAAACAATCGTGCGTGTAAGCACTTCGCGCAATCAGCGCGTCGTTTTGCAAAATAGTTGCAGGCATATTTTTGTCAATCAATTTCAACTTTCGCAAACGTCTGATTGATTTTGCCGCGTTTATCCAATCAGTTTGCGTCGGCGTAATCAAACTATTGACTTTACTCAAAGTGTTTTTCCACATTTCCAATTTTTGAATTGTGCCGTCGTCAATATTGGTTGCCGCTAACTCGTAAAAGACGACTAACGAAAATTTGGAAACAGGTATAAATTTATCTATCCGTTTCCGATAAGGCGAGAAAACGGAAGTGTCAAACATTGGATATTTCACCTTTATCAAAAGCCTCCGCTATTGCTTTTATTGCTTCTCTTCCCGCTAAAACCGCTTTTTGCATTTCAGGCGACATTTCTTCCAAAGGGATTTGCGGATAATCCTTTGCCCGCGGCAGATGCGAATAATCGCGCAAACCGTTCGGCATTATTTTCTTTTTTCCGTTTTTCTTTTCCATAAAAACTCCGATGCGATAATATCACAAAAGGCTTGCCACTTGAATAAAGTGAGCAAGCCTCTTGAAATTTGCTCCAGGTTTCGGATTATTTATTTGCGGCAGGCGCAGTTGTTGTATTATTTCTTCGCAAAGAATTTGCGTCGCCAACATCAGGGGCTTGTTTTGCGCCTTCTTCCGCTTTGAAAAACGGTTCTTCTTTAAATCCCATCAAACCCGCGGTGATAACCGCCGGAAACTGATTTCGCATCGTGTTGTAAGCCGTTACCCGCTTATTATAATCTTCGCGCTTGGTAGCGATGCGGTTTTCCGTGCCGGCAAGTTCGTCCTGCACTTTCATAAATGCTTCGCTCGAACGAAGCTGCGGATAACTTTCCTGCAAACTCAAAAGCCGTCCGACAGTTCCGCCAAAACTGTTTGCCGCGTCAATCACGGCTTGACGTTGTTCGGGCGTTTTTTCACCGGCAGGCGCGGCGGCGGTAGCATTTAAAAGACGCGAACGCGCTTCGGAAATTTGCCCGAAAACTTCCTGTTCCTGAACGCCGACCATCTGCGCCGTTTTTATCATATTCGGAACCAAATCGGCACGGCGTTGGAGTTGGCTTTCGACATCCGCCCACGCGCCTCTGACCTGTTGTTGTTCGGCGGTCAGCGAATTATAACTGCAACCGCTTAAACCAAAGGCGACCAACAACGCAACTGTTAATAAAACTATTTTTTTCATTTTTATCTCCCTCATAAAAAGTTAATTGTTAATTGTTATGTTAATGGCAATCGTTTTTCACAATTAACCATTAACGATTTACGATTTTTCCAACCTGTCAACCGCTTCGATGACGTTTTCAATCTGTTCCAAATAATCGGCGAAAAGCTGATTGGCAGAAATTTCATCAAGCGTTTTGGCAAAATTATTTTCCCGAATGTTAAAAATTTTTTCAAACGGTTTGCCGTCAATCTGCAAATTCACGGCGGTTAATGCCACAATTTCGTGTTTTGTAACCGGCGGCTCAAAACCGTGCAGAAGCAAAACGGCGCGGAACAGCGCGGCAAAACTCGAAAGACTTTCCGCCATTAAATTTATCAAACCTTCAACCGAAGCGGACGCGGGAATATAACTGCGGCGCAATTTTATCAATTTGCTGCGGAGTTCATATTCGGTTTGATGTCTTAAATACTCATCGGAAATGTTTAGATTTGCCAAAACGTCCGTGCCGTAAAGAATTTTTCGGGCGCGTTCCATATTGTGAAACTCAATCGGGAAAACGTCAGCCGCATTTTGCAATTCTGAAACCGTAAAATAGACGGGAACGGGATGTCCCATTTTGTTCCATTCGCGCATACAGGCGTTTGCATTCCGCAAATCCTCGGGCGTAATGCTATGCAGAGCAATCAGCAAATTGTAGTCCGATGGGCGCGACACAAAATCGCCCGCCGCCGCCGGACCGTATAAAATTACGCTCACCAGGTTTTTGCCGTGTGTCGCTCTTAAATCGTCTATAAAAGAGTCGAATTGATTTTTTGCTAATGACATACTTTAAGCCCAAAGATTTTCAATGCTTATTTTTCAAGAATATCGAGCCGCTGATGCGCTATTTTTACCAACGCCGTTAATTTATCGAGTGCCTCGTTAATACTTTGAATTTGGTCTTCACTACTAATTTGAGCATCAATCAAAGCAGAAATTTTTGCGTTGAGATTCTCATCATCCTTTAACAAGGTTTCTAATCTGTCGTTATGGCTGTCAGTTAAAACCGTCAGCAAAATAATGGCATCTTCAACCGTTTTAATTCGCCTTTCTGCTTTTCCGACTCGTTCTTCCGAATTCATAAATTAAAATTCTCGTTCAACCAAAAATTCGTAATCCGCAATTCAAAATTCCTTTACCAATCTCCGCCCGCGCCGCCGCCGCCGAAATCGCCGCCGCCGCCAAATCCGCCCCAATCGCCGCCGCTGTCGCCCGATGAACCGCCGCCCCAATTGCTTCCGCTTGAAGACGAACCGCTTGAACTGCTGATAATCGAACCTAATATAAAAGGAAGCCAAGAAGAACCGCCGTCGCCTGAACCGCCGCCTCTGCCGCCGCGTCCGCCGCCGCGACTGAAAATTATAATCATTAAAATAAAAAGAATTATCAAACAACCCGCGCTACCGACAAAAGACTTGCTGCTTTTTTTGTTATTTTTCTCTTGCGGTTGGATTGGCGCAGGTTCGCCCGATTGTTTCGCTTGAATCGTGCGAATATACGCATCAATCGTGTCGGAAACGCCTTTGCCGTAATTACTCTGTTTAAAAGCGGGAACGAGATATTGGCGTTGCAGACTTCCAACCAAGCCGTCGGGCAATTCGTCTTCCAAATCGCGGCTGACTTGCGTAAAATATTTGCGGTCGTCAATCGCCACAAAAAGCAACGCACTCGGATTGTCGGTTTCTTTTGAGCCGATGCCCCAGCCACGCGAAACTGCCAGCGAATAATCAAAAATATCTCTGTCGCCGGTCGTTTTGACAATCACTACGGCGAGTTCGACACGCGGATTGCTTTTGTCACGGAATTCAATTATGCGTTGGTTGAGTTGCGCTTTTGTATTCTCATCGAGAACTCCGGCGTAATCGTTGACGGGCGCAGTCGGCGCGGGCAAAGGCGATTCGTTGTTGGAAAACGGCTTTGAGTCTTGCGAAAACGTATTCTGAATTGTTAAGCCGAAAAGCAGAACAAAGAGAAACACACTTAATTTTGCCGATGGAAGAATCGTTTTCATTTTTCAATAATACTATTTTGGCAACTCATAAGCTAATACGAATTTTTTCGCGCGGTGTTCCTGAGAATTTTTTAACGCAAAGACGCAAAGATTTTTCAGGCAAAATTAAAAAGTGAAAATCAATAGTAAAAAATTTGGTAGTGTTTCACAATTTATGCTGATAGAAAAAACCATTCGGAATAGATGAGAGATGAAAGATGAGAGATGTGAGATAAAACCAAAAAAATCTATCAGCTATTATCTCTCATCTCTCATCTATTCCGAAGTAAAGGTATCTAAAAATCATTCGGCATAAATTGTGAAACACTACCAAAAATTTTAAGAACTTTGCGTCTTTGCTCCTTTGCGTTAAAAAAAATCATCGCTCCAAAAACGAATGCAAAATAAAATGCAACACGAAAAATAACGCCACGCCCGCGAAAACCGATATTGAAACCAGCGGATTTTTGCCGCCGTGATGATTGACTTCGGGAATCAAATCGCTTGCCGCGACATAGAGCGTTACACCGCTTGCCAACGGAAGCGCATACGCCACCGTAAAACCGACGCTTGCGCCGATGAAATAATAAAGCAAAACGCCGAGAAAAGTTGTCAATCCAACCAGGGATGTGGCAAACAAAACTTCCTTTAAGCCTTTTCCTGCCGCTAAAATCATTGACGCAATCGTAAAACCTTCGGGAAATTTATGCAGGAAGACGGCAAAAAAAACTAAAATCCCGACGCGATAATCAACCTGCGCGGCGGCGGCAATCGAAACTCCGTCGAAAAATGTGTGAATCAGCAAACCGCCGATTGCCGTATAAGCCGAAGACGTCGAAATCAGATGGTCACTGTGCATTTCTTCGCCCAAGTGAAAATGCGGCGCGATGGTGTGTTCAAAAAATTGCGTTATCAAATAACCGATAAGCAGCAAAACCATCGGATAAATCAATACTTCGCCGTTAAAAGAACTTCCTTCTTTTTGCCACAGCCCGATAACTTCGGGCAAAATATCAATAAAAGTAACGGCGAGCATAAAACCTGCGCCCAACGCCAAAATATATTTGAGCAGTTTTTTGTAATTTTTTTGGATTCCAGGCGGAAAAAGAATCAAACCGCCCAGCACATTTGCCAAACCTGCAAAAATACCGAAAATCAGAAGTTGAACAAGCGTGATTCCCATACAGAAAACTGCAATAAAAGTAATAATTAACGATGAATCGGAGAAAATCGTAAAATATAAACTTTATCGCAAACCTGACGGAAAAGAAACCATAAATTGACGGATAATTCCTTAATCACAAAATCATAGAATTTAAGCATCTGATTAAAATAAAAAACCTTAAATAATTCTTGACAGATACTAAAAAATAATCGTAAGATGCTTGGTAATTAGTTGAAAACAGCCTGGAACGAAATTCGGGCGCGGAATAACTTTCCACAAAAGATGTGTTTAAGTTTAAGCACTTTCCCTAAAAAGTTTCTAACTGATGATACGCGGAAATTAGTTAAAACCAGTAGGACGGTCAAAAAATCCGAGTTTCCACGTTTAATCAAAGAAAATTACGATTAAAAAGTTTTTTGTCAAGGATTTTGACAATTAGAAGTATTGATGTGTCTTGACATCGAAAAGCGATGTGCTAAAAGTCTGCGATTGTTCTTTGAATGTGACAAAAATAAAAGCCGAAAATTTACATAAATCTGTTCTGCTGGCGGAAACCATCGAATTACTTAAACCGCAGGCTGATAAGATTTTGGTTGACGCGACGCTCGGTTTGGGCGGACATTCGGAAGCGATTTTGGCGGATTTTGATAAAACAAAAATAATCGGAATTGACCGGGACGCGGAAGCGATTGAACTTGCGAAAAAAAGACTTGAGAAGTTTGGTGAAAGAGTCAGCATTTTTCAAGCAAATTTTTCGGGTATCAAAGAGGTTTTGGGCAATGCGGGAATCGAAAAGGTTGACGGAGTTTTTGCTGATTTGGGTGTTTCGTCGTTGCAGTTTGACAGTAAAACGCGCGGTTTTAGTTTTCGCTTCGACGCGCCGCTGGATATGCGAATGGATGCGGATGCGGATACGGAAACCGCCGCCGAACTGCTTGCAACGCTTTCGGAATTTGAAATTGCGCGGATTATCTACGAATACGGCGAAGAGAGATTTTCGCGGCGAATCGCCCGCCGCATAGTCGAACGAAGGAAAAACGGCGCGTCCGTAAAAACGACGAAAGAGTTAGTCGAATTGGTTGAAAAAGCGGTCAGGCGAAGCAAAAAAGATAAGATTCATCCGGCGACGCGCACTTTTCAGGCACTGAGAATTGCCGTCAACCGCGAACTTGAAATTTTAGAGCAGTTTATCCGCGACGCGGTTGATGTTTTGAAAAAAGACGGGCGATTTGCCGTGATAACTTTTCATTCTTTGGAAGACAGAATTGTTAAGCAAACGCTGCAAAAACTTGCGGGAAAATGTTTTTGCCCGCCGCGCTTGCCGCAATGCGTTTGCGGCGCAAGCAAAGAAATCGAGATTTTGACGCGCAAGCCGATTGTGCCGGATGAAAACGAAATTGAAGAAAATCCTCGCGCCCGAAGCGCGAAATTGCGTGCTTGTTTGAAATTGAGGTAAATAAAACTTTGTAAAAAGGTTTTTTATCCGATGAGCTTTTAAGTTGCTCGCGCAACTTTGCAGGCAAGATGCCTGCGTTCCCAGCAAAAATTTTGAGAAAATTATGAACCGAAAAAAAATATCCCAAAAAAGTCCGACCAAAAAAATTCACCGCGAACGCGAACCGATTCCGCTTCGCTACTGCCTTTTGACGCTGACTTGCGGTCTGATTTTGGTCGTCGGCTTTTTCTTTGCCGCCCGCCAGCATTTTTCCTCGATAGATTTCGGCATCAAAAACTCCAGACTGAAAAAGCAAATTGAAGAACTCGAAACCGACAAACGCCGGCTGATATTAGCCAAAGAGATTGCGATGACACCTTCTGAAATTAAAAAAGCCGCAAAAAAAATCGGTTTAACTGATATGACGGCAAGTAATATCGAAGTTTCCCGCCCGACGAATGAAACACAGGGAAAAACAAAAGTTGAAAAATCGGATAACACAAAACCGAAACAAGCATTTTTGAGCAAAACCGATGACGTAAAGCCGCCACAGAAAAAAGTGGAAAAAGAAGAAAAGAAAACGCCGGAAGTGAAAATCGAAAAAGAAAAATCTTTAGTGAAGATTGCTAAAAAATAGGTTTCGCCAAAGCGGGTGAAAAAACGATTAATGTTTTTAAAATGTAACAAAAGAATGAGTGTTTTGCCGGGAGCGCAGGCATCCTTGTCTGCAATAAGCGCGGAGCGCGAAAAAATTGCTGATATTAAAGTCGCGCTCGGAGTAGCGGTTTTACGCCGCCGGCGCGACGTTGCAGGCAGGATGCCTGCGCTCCCGGCGAAAAAATAAAAATGGCAAAACGCACAAAAAAAATCAATAAAAATCCGGCGCAGACGGCTTTTACGCGGTTTATGCTGATTGTCGCTTTTTTTATTTTGTGGATTGGCGGAATCAGTGTGCGACTCGTGCATTTGCAGGTTAATCAGAGCGATTGGCTGCGCGGGCAAGCACTAAATCAGCGGCGCGACCAGGTGAAAAGCCGGATGCTTCGCGGCACGATTTATGACCGCACGGAACGCACTCTGGCAATGAGCGTCAATATGAAATCGCTGTATGCCGACCCGTTAGAAATTGATGACGTCGAAAAAACCGCCAAAGAAGTTGCCGCCGTTTTGAAAGTTAAACCGGATGATATTTTGAAAGATTTGCGCGAAGCCAAAGAAAATAATAAGAGATTTGTCTGGTTGGCGCGGAAATTGGATGAAGACACGGCGCAGAAAGTAAATGAAGTTTTGAGAGATACGGAAATCAAAAAATTTGACGAGCCGAGATTTGCCGGGCTTCATTGGCGCGAAGAGCAAAAACGCAGTTATCCGTATAAATCCCTGGCGGCGCAGGTTGTCGGTTTCAGCAATTCGGACGACGTCGGGCAAGCGGGAATCGAGCAGTCGCAGGAAGACATTTTGCGCGGCGCGGTGGTCAAAGGCTGGCAGGACCGCGACCGTCTGGGCAGAGTTTATGACGAATCGGAAATTGTGCGCGAACCGCCGAATGACATAGTTTTGACCATCAGCAATTCGATTCAATACAAAACCGAACAGGCACTTGAAAAAGGTGTCAAAGCCGCGAATGCAAAATCGGGTTTGGCAATCGTGATTGACCCGAAGAACGGCGAAATTTTGGCGATGGCAAATTATCCGACTTTCGACCCGAATAAATTTAATGAAATTTCACCGGAACTTTTAACCAACAAAGCATTGCAAAGCGTTTATTCGCCCGGTTCGATCTTCAAACTGGTTACTTACGGCGGCGCGTTGCAGGAAAATCAAATCAAAGCCGACGGGCAAATTGATTGCAGCCGAGGATTTATCGAAGTCGGCGGACATCGTTTTAATGATCCGCACGCTACGAAAATAATGTCTTACAGCGAGGCTCTCGCCGTGTCGAGTAACTATGCGGCGATAAAAACCGCACTCGGACTCGGCAAAAATAAATTTTATGGCTATGCCCGCCAATTTGGTTTTGGCGAGGCGACGGGCATTGAACTTCCCGGAGAAGTGCGCGGTCAGTTTCGCTCGCCCGAAACCTGGAACGGCGATAGTTTGGCTTCGATGTCAATCGGTTATGAGGTCGGCGTAACGGCTTTGCAGGTAGCAACCGCGTATGCCGCAGTTGCCAATAACGGCGTACGAACAAAACCGCATATTATCAAGGAAATTCGGCAAGCGGACGGAAAAATCGTGTCGGCAGCCGTGCCGGAAAAAACGCGGGTGGTCAGCGCGGAAAATGCCCGCAGTTTGCGCCTGATGCTGCAAAAAGTCGTGCTGAAAGGAACTGCCAAAAGAGCGCGGCTTAACGGTTACACATCGGCGGGAAAAACGGGAACGGCTTGGAAATACGATGCAAAGCTGAAGAAATATAACGCGGCTAAATATGTTTCGTCGTTTATCGGTTTTGCGCCTGCCGAAAATCCGTCGGTAGTGATTGCGGTTGTGATGGACGAACCCATCGGCGGAGCGCGGGACGGCGGACAAGTTTCCGCGCCTGTGTTCAAAGAAATTGCCGAACAGATTTTGCCCGAATTAAATGTCGTTCCCGATGCGACTATTCAGCAGGAAGTTTTGACCGCGCAAGAAATTCCAGTCGAAGCTGAAACTGCACCGACTTCGACGCAAAATGAAGAAATACCGAAAAAATCGGAGAAAACAGCCGAAAACAAAAAAACGAAAGAAGTAAAAGAAACGAAAGAAACGAAAAAGCAAAATAAACCGCCGAGCGAAGATAAAAAGGCGATAAAGCAGAAAACGGCAATTTTGAACAACGAAACAAAGAATAAATCGTCGAGCGAAAGGACAAAACAAAAAACTTGAAACTTGCAGATGCGATAAAATTTATGAACGCCGATGCGTCGAAACTAAATCCCGCTCTACTGAACACGGAAGTCAATTCATTTGCAATTG
>JBPCPU010000135.1:0-16485 GCA_050998795.1 Pyrinomonadaceae bacterium | reverse complement strand
GATAACCACCAAAAGATGCTTAATCAAACTATGACAGTCTTCAATTGTTTCAGGTAACTCAACTTTCACATTGTTATCAAATTACTAATCGGCTAGAATTCCTTTTTGACCTAATCAGCTACGAAATCATAATAAATTCTTGCAATGAAATTGCAAGGCTTTGAACCTTCGTGTTGGGACAGTAAATTGTTCAATTGTTCGTAAGCAAAAACTTGGTCATCAAGCGTTTTACACCTTGCTAAATAAGCTAACCAACCGCGCATTTGCTCTTCAAAAGTGATAATCGTCGTCGCAATATCTTCAGGCGAAAAACGCGACAAATTTTCACGAAACTTTGAAGATTCGAGATATTTTTCACGTTCAAGCAAACTCAAACAATCTGTATCGAGAATTATCATCTAATCCTCTTTGTCGTAATCTTCCCTTTGCGCTAAACGATACTCGCGCCCAAGCCTCATTGCTTCGTCATAAGCGGGATTGTCGGCAAAAGTTCCTGCAATCTGTTCCCACCAAGGCTTATCTTTCTTCTCGATTTTTTCGATTTTAGTCTTGAGTCGGTTTAGTTCTCTTTCTAAAACCGAAATTCTTTTTTCTACTTCCGTATTCGACATAATTTTCACCTCGCAAATCGCATTATACATCATTTCCGTTAATTCAAAACAGATTTCAAAGCCTGTCCCGTATAGGATTTTTTCACCTTTGCAACTTCTTCGGGCGTTCCGGTTGCTACAATTTTGCCGCCGCCTTCGCCGCCTTCGGGTCCTAAATCAATCAAATAATCCGCTGATTTTATCACGTCCAAATTGTGTTCGATAACGATGACGGTGTTGCCGGTGTCAACTAATTTTTGCAGAACGTCGAGCAGTTTGTGAACGTCGGCAAAATGAAGTCCGGTCGTCGGTTCGTCCAAAATATAAATCGTTTTGCCGGTGGCGCGTTTCGATAATTCTTTGGCAAGTTTGATGCGTTGCGCCTCGCCGCCCGAAAGCGTTGTCGAAGATTGTCCGATTTTGATATAACCGAGTCCGACATCTAAAAGCGTTTGTAGTTTTTGTTTTATTTGCGGAATGTTTTCGAGAATCGGCAGAGCGTCTTCAATCGTCGTGTCGAGAAGGTCGGCAATTGAAAGACCTTTATATTTGACCGACAAAGTTTCGCGGTTGTAACGCGCCCCGCGGCAAACGTCGCAGTTGACAAAAACATCGGGCAAAAAATTCATCTCGATGCGCTTCATTCCCGCGCCTTCACACGCCGCACAGCGTCCGATTTTGACGTTAAAGGAAAATCTGCCGGATTTGTAACCGCGTTCACGAGATTCGGGAAGCATCGCGTAAAGTTCGCGTATCGGCGTAAAAAGTCCGGTGTAGGTCGCCGGATTTGAGCGCGGCGTTCTGCCGATTGGCGATTGGTCAATTTCGATGATTTTGTCAACTAACTCTAAGCCTTCAATTGAATCGTGTTCAAGCGGCGTGGTCGCGGATTTATAAACAAATTTCGCCAGCGCGGGATAAAGAATGTCGTCAACCAGCGTGGATTTTCCCGAACCCGAAACGCCCGTAACGACCGTTAAAAGTCCAAGCGGAAATTTCACGTCAATGTTTTTCAAATTATGTGCTTTTGCGCCTTTGACTGTGATATTTTTGCCGTTGGGCAAGCGTCGAAGTTCTGGAATTTCGATTTTCATTTTACCCGAAAGATACTTTCCGGTGAGAGATTCAGGATTTTTGGCAATCTCTTTCGGCGTTCCGGTGGCGACGACTTCCCCGCCGTGCGTTCCGGCAAGCGGTCCTAAATCCACAACATAATCGGCATTTTCGATGGTTTCTTCGTCGTGTTCGACAACCAAAACCGTGTTGCCCAAATCGCGTAATTGATGCAGAGTTTCGATAAGTTTTTGATTATCGCGCGGATGCAAACCAATCGAAGGCTCATCCAAAACATAAAGAACGCCGCGCAACTGCGAACCGATTTGCGTTGCCAATCTGATGCGCTGACCTTCGCCGCCGCTCAAAGTTCCCGAAGCGCGGTCAATCGTCAAATATCCCAAACCGACCGCTTTCAAAAATCGCAGACGCTCTCTGATTTCTTTCAAAACCAAACCCGCGATTTTTTCTTCGCGCCCGTTGAGCGTGATTTCGTCAAACTTTTCAACCGCCTTTTCAATCGGCAAGCTGACATAATTATCAATACCGAGTCCGCCGACTTTGACCGCTAAACTTTCCGGCTGCAGCCGCTTGCCTTTGCATTCGGGACAAGGCATCGGTGAAACGAGTTCTTCGAGCGCAAGGCGAACCTTTTCCGACGGCGGCGTTTCCATTCGCTCGCGCATCGCCCGCAACGCGCCTTTCCAATCGCTTTCGTATTTGTAACCGCCTTGCTGAAACGTCAAACGCTTTTTCGTCCCGTTCCAAAATGCGTCGCGGATTTCCGACGGAAGTTCATTAAAAGGCATTTCTTCTAATTTGCGATGTTCAATGTTTGATGTTTGACTGTTTTTTTCACTCTCAGGCGATAAATCTTTTGACTTCTTTCCCTTCTGACCACTGACCACTGACCACTGACCACTATCTTCAACGTATCTTTTGATAATCGCTTTTAAAGCCGACGTCAAAAATCTGCCGCCGGTTTTGTCGGTGTCATTTAAGAACTTAATTTTACCGACAATCCGGCTTTGGTCGGGCAAAATTTTGTCGGCATCCATTTCCAACACCGCGCCCAAACCCTGACAGCGTTTGCACGCGCCGTAAGACGAGTTAAACGAAAACGAGCGCGGCTCGAGCGTCGGGATATTCACGCCGCAATTGACGCACGCCATTTTTTCCGAATAAAGTTTTTCCTCGCCGTCAATAATCGAAATCAAAACCGCGCCGTCGGTTAATTTCAAAGCCGTTTTGACCGATTCTGAAAGACGTTCTTTGATGTCTTCCTTTATCAAAAGCCGGTCAACGACGACTTCAATCGTGTGATTACTGCGTCTGTTAAGTTTGATTTCTTCGTCAAGCAGACGCATTTCGCCGTCAATCCGCGCCCGCACAAAACCGTCTTTGTGCAGTTTTTCGAGTTCCTTTTTAAATTCGCCTTTGCGCCCGCGCACAACGGGAGCGAGAATCATCACGCGCTCGCCGTCGGGCAAACTCAAGACATTGGAAACGATTTGCTCGACCGATTGCCGCGTAATCGCCGCGCCGCATTGCTGGCAGTGCGGCTGTCCGATTGACGAAAACAGAAGCCGCAAATAATCATAAATTTCCGTAACCGTGCCGACGGTTGAACGCGGAGAACGCGAAACGGTTTTTTGCTCAATCGAAATTGCGGGCGAAAGACCTTCGATTGAATCAACATCAGGCTTTTCCAATTGGTCGAGAAACTGCCGCGCATATGCCGATAGTGATTCGACATAACGCCGCTGCCCTTCGGCGTAAATCGTATCAAAGGCGAGCGACGATTTACCCGAACCGCTCAAACCCGTGATAACCGTGAATGTATTACGCGGAATTTCGACGTTGATATTTTTCAGATTGTGCTGACGCGCACCGCGCACCGTGATTTGTGTAATGCTCATTGTGTTGTATAGATAAAAAATTCGTCAATTAGCGAAACGATTATTTTATCAATTTCAAGAGTTAAAGAAAAGTGAAAACCGTGAGCGTCCATAAAGATAATTTCCGTCAAGTTAAAATGGATAATATGCGTGTCTGTGGTTTATAATCTGTTTCTTATCGAATGAAAAGATTATGAATATTCCCGAATTTAACGAAATTATCGAACCGAACGACCAGACCGAAGCCAGACGCGAACATTTGGAAAAATTGCGCGAAATTGTCGGCAATGTTTATCCGAATAAATTTGAGCGCAGCAATATCACAGGCGCGGAAGACACGATTACGCGCGTTGTCGCCTTTGCCGCGCCGATAAAAGACAAACACATTCCGCATTTAGCCGAAAACGAGAGACCGACGGACGAGCAGCGCGAAGCGGCAAACGCCGAACTGAACCAACTGCGCGTTCGTATTGCCGGAAGAATGGCAGTTCCGCCGCGCGTGATGGGCAAAGCGGCGTTTGTGCATTTAAGCGACGGTGTTTCGCGGCTTCAAATCTATTGCCGTAAAGAAGATTTCACGGTTTTGAAAAACACGAATTCTCCCGACTCCCGACTTTCGACTCTCGACTCCTGGACGGTTTTTGGTTTGCTTGACCACGGCGATTTTATCGGTGTTGAAGGCTATTTATTTGTTACGAAAACAGGCGAATTGAGCGTTCACGTCGAAACGATTCAGTTTCTTTCAAAAGCGATGCTGCCGATGCCCGACAAAATGCACGGCATCAGCGATCCGGAATTACAAAGGCGTTATCGTTACGCCGATTTGATTGCTTCGAGTTTGCAGGTCGAACACGAAGGTTTGACGACGCGCGAAGTTTTTGAACGCCGCGCCAAATTGATTAGCGGAATGCGCCGTTTTCTCGATGATGCGGGATTTATCGAAGTCGAAACGCCGATACTCACGCCAAAAGCGACGGGCGCGGCGGCTGAACCGTTTGAAACTTATCACAAGGCTCTCGACATCAAACTTTACGCTCGAATCGCTCCCGAACTTTATCTCAAACGCCTGATGGTCGGCGGTTTTGAAAAGGTCTACGAACTCAACCGCAACTTCCGCAACGAAGGTCTGTCGCACAAACACAGTCCCGAATTCACTATGCTCGAATTTTACTGCGCCTATATGGATGTGAACGGAATGATGGATTTCGCCGAAGCGATGATTAAAGAATCGGTGCAGAAAGCGACAGGCGGAAATTTGCAGGTGAAATACGGCGAGAATGAGGTTGATTTTTCAAAGTTTGAAAGATTAACGATGAAACAAGCAATCGAAAAATATAGTGGTTTTCCAGTAGATGAAATTTTCTTCGATGACTTAAATAATTTACGTCGAATCCATGCCGTAGTGCTTTTGACTGAACTCCGCAGTATGAAAAATGGCATTGTTGCAGGTTTTACTTCAGTTATTTCAGACCAAGAACTTCTACAAATGTCTTATGAGAAACAAAAGGAATATATTAGGGAAAATAGAAACAGTTTGTGGAAAATTACAGAAATTTTTAGCAATTTTGAGCCTGATAAAAATATAGCCGAACAAAAAGGAATTACTGAAACTGAATTTAGATATATTGTTAAAAATTTAATTTCAGATGAAAGTGATGAACGAAAAAAAGCCCGCATTATTGAAAAATCTTTTGAAAATTATGCTGAAAATATATTGGGTTTAGTTATTGATAAAACAGATATAAAGGAAACAGTTAAAACAATAGTCCAACCGACGTTCATCATTGATTACCCAAAAGTAATCTCGCCGTTATCAAAAGCGTCGCCCGAAAATCCGAACGTCGCCGAACGCTTTGAACTGTTTATCAACGGAATGGAATGCGCCAACGGTTTTTCGGAACTCAACGACCCGCAGGAACAATACGAGCGTTTCCGCGAACAAATGAACGAGCGCGAAACCGGCGACGCGGAAGCGATGGTTTTGGACGAAGATTACATTCGCGCTCTGGCGTATGGAATGCCGCCCGCCGCCGGAATCGGCATCGGGATTGATAGACTTGTGATGCTTCTGACGAACAAACATTCTATCCGCGACGTAATTTTATTCCCGCACATGCGACCGGAAAGGAAAGATGAGGAGAAAGGGAGAAAGGGAGAAGAGGAAAGCTAAAACGCTTAGAAACTTTCTTGAAACGGCGCAAGCGTTTTGAGTTCTGCCTTCAGGCGGCTAGAATTTAATAACAGATGTCTGAAGGCGGAACTCAAAACATTAAATTTTATTTCAAAGGAGCAAGAAAAATGGCACAGGAAAACAACAAAACAACAGGTAAAAAAGACGAAGAATTAACCGGCAGCGACATTCCGGGCGGCGACGGCACGGTTTCCGACGAAGACGTCAATGCAATTACCGATGACGGCAGCGGCAAACCGACGGGACAAGACCATTCGCTCGAAGATTACGAAAAGAGCGAGCCTGAAAGCGGCGTCGGTGCAATTCAAGACAGTTCGCTTATCAAGGAAAATGTTGCACACATCGAAGATTAATCAGAGAAATTTTTAATCAAATCATTTGAGATTGAACTCAAAAAATTAAAAAAACAATGAATTTTACAGACACGGAATCACAATTAGAAAGCATCGAGCAAGTTTTTGCCGCCGCTACGGAAGAAGACAAATGGGATTTGACCGAAGATATGCTTTACAGCTATTACTTTGTTGACGAAGATGTTGATAAACTCGAAGAACTCGGACTTTATCTCGACCGGCAAGGCTATGATTTCATAGACGTATTTGAACTCGGCGACGAAGAAACCGGCGAATCAACCGGCGAAAATCTGCTGCACATTGACAAGGTTGAAACGCACACGCCGCAGTCTTTGGCGGAAAGAAATGTCGAATTTTCAAAATTGGCGCAAGAATATGAGATTGCTTCCTACGACGGTTGGGAATTTGGCGAGGTCGGAGTTTATGACGAGGAAGACGATGAACTGGACGACGATATTATCGAATAAAGTTTTGTTTGAATGAAAATAATTCTTTACACGAGTTTTGCTTTGCTCGCCTTTGCTTTTAACTCGATTTTATGTCGGCTTGCGCTCGGTGCAGAGGCAATTGACGCGGCAAGTTTTACGGCGATTCGACTGATTTCGGGTGCGGCGACACTGCTTATAATCAGTTTGATTTTCGGTAAAAAAGAAACAAAAACAAAAGGCGGAAATTGGTTTTCCGCTTTTTTTCTGTTTGCATACGCAATTTGTTTTTCGTTTGCGTATATCAGTTTGACAACCGGAACGGGTGCGTTGATTTTATTCGGCTCTGTGCAGTTGACGATGATTACCGCCGCTCTTGTTTCGGGCGAACGTCCGAAGTTTTTGGAGTGGATTGGTCTGTTTTTCGCGCTCGGCGGTTTGGTTTATCTCGTCTTTCCCGGTCTTTCCGCGCCGCCGCTTTTCGGCTCTCTGCTGATGGCGCTGGCGGGAATTTCGTGGGGATTTTACACTCTGCGCGGCAAGCGAAGCGTCAGTCCTTTAGCCGATACAACCGGCAATTTTGTCCGCGCCGTTCCGATGATTGTTTTGGCTGGTTTGCCGTTTTTTTATCAAATTCATCTGTCCCGAAAAGGTGTTTTGCTCGCATTTTTGTCCGGCGCGATTGCTTCCGGCATCGGTTATTCGGTCTGGTATGCCGCGCTCAAATTTCACACGGCGACCCGCGCCGCGATTCTGCAATTGTCAGTTCCGGCACTCGCGGCAATCGGCGGCGTTATTTTATTGTCGGAAACTATTTCGACGCGGTTACTTCTGGCGACGTTTTTAATTCTCGGCGGAATCGCGTTGGCGATTATTGGGCGGAAATATTTTTATTAACAGGGATAAAGAGGATAGACAAAGATAAAAACAATCTATTTTGGCTATCCCTATTTATCCTCTTCATCCCTGTTAATTATTTCTTAAAAGTGAAAAGCTTAAACGAACAAAAACAACCTTCAGAACAGCCCGAAACGGTTAAAACTTTGCGCCTGTGGCAAATGATTCGCCTCGGCAAAGGCACTTTTGCGCGTCAGCTTTTTCACGCTTTTATCTGTGTCGCGCTGCGTCTTTTCTTTCGCCGTATCGAAGCCGCCGGAATTGAAAAAGTTCCGAAGAACGGCGCGATAATTTTTGTTCTCAATCATCCGAATGGTTTGGTTGACCCGGGAATCGTCTTTGTTTCGCTGTTGCGCCGCGTTTCATTTCTCGCCAAATCCACGCTGTTCGATATTCCAGTCGGCGGTTATCTTTTGCGGTTAATCGAGGCGTTGCCGGTGTTTCGGCGGATTGACGCGGGCGCGGACAGGGCGAAAAATCAGTTCACTTTTCAAAATTGCGAAGAACTTCTGGCGCGTGGTCGCTGCATTGCGATTTTCCCCGAAGGCATTTCGCACAATGAAACCAAACTTCAGCCAATCAAAACCGGCGCGGCACGAATCGCGCTCGGCGCGTTAGCCGTCGGCAAAGACAATAATGAATTAGTTAAAAACGGTTTGAAGATTATGGCGGTCGGGCTTTACTACACTTCAAAAACCGCTTTCAGAAGCGAAGCGTTGATTCGCTACGGTGAAATTTTCGATGTCGAACCCGTCGAACTCGACGAAAACGGCGAACCGCTGCGCGAAGCAGTCGTCGAATTGACTAAGAAAATCGAAAATGCTTTGCAAAATGCTACGCTCAATCTCGAAAATACCGAAGAACTCGAAACCGTCGTCAAAGCCGAAGCACTTTTTTCGTCAGTCTACGAAAATTTGATTTTCAAACAGACTTTGACGCAGAATTTTTTGCGGCTTCAGGATTTGGCGGAAAAATACAAACTTCTTGGACAAAGCAATCCTGCAAAAATGGAAAAGCTGCGCGAAAAGGTTGAAAAATACGAGAGCAATCTGCAAACCAGCGGTTTAACCGTTGAAAGTCTTTCAGTTTTGCAGCACCCGACAGCGTATGTTTTTCGTTATCTGATTTTGCGAATCGTTGTTTTACTTCTGCTTGCGCCGCTGGCAATTGTCGGCGCGATTATTCATTCGCCCGCGTATCTTTTTTCCAATCTGCTCGGTCAAATGGTCACGACGCACGACCTTGACGCTGCCGGTTCGACTTCTAAAATTCTCGCCGCCTGTATTTTTATGCCGCTGACGTGGCTGATTTGTTTGGGAATTGTTTTTTACTTTTTCGGCTGGCAGTTCGCGCTTCTCTCGATTCCGCTTTTAATTATGTGCGGCTACATCGCTCTGCGCTCGTTTGAAACGCTGATTGATATGAAAATTTGGATTAAAGCGGCGTGGTTTTTGGTTCGGCAGCGCGGGTTGTTTTTGCGTCTGCTTGTTCAGCGTGAAACTTTACGGCAGGAAATCAGCGAAATAATTGAAAAAAAATGAACTTTGCCCCGGATAAGAAAAGATAAACCGCGAAACACGCGGAACACACGAAAAATAATTAGCTCTTTATATTTTAATTTCTCATTTTAGCGTCATTCGCGTATTTCGCGGTTAAAAATTCCTTGACTAAAATTTCTTAAATTCCGCGATAAAAGCGTAACTTTTATAAATCGAAATAACTTCAAGTTTGCCCAATCCCTGCTTTTCCAAACTTTCGAGATGCGGCAGCAAATCTTGCGGATACTTTACGTGAAATTGTTTCAGCCAATTTTGCAAAATCCGTCGAAACCACGCGGGCAAATCTCGTTGGTCGTAAAAATCCACGATATAAAAACTTCTACCGCTTCCGAGATTATCCAAAGCGTTGGCGATTGATTTTTGCCACGTCGGAATCATCGAAATTGAATACGAAAAATAAATTGTGTCGAAAGGTTTGCTTAAACCGAAGGTCTTTGTGTAATTAAAATCATCGGCGAGCGCGTTTTTGAGTTTGATATTTAAGATTTTCTTTGCATCAACTTTTTTTTGCGCTGTTTCGAGCATCGCGGCGGAAGCATCGAGTCCATAAAAGTTTATTTTTGGAAATCTTTGTGCCAAAATGATTAAATTTCTTCCCGTTCCGCAGCCGATTTCCAGAACATTTTCGCCGTCTGCGATATTCATTTTTTCAATCAATCTGTCGCGTCCGGGCAAATAGTATTTGCGCGTAAAATCGTAAAAATACCGCTGATAGCGATACATTCCGTCCATTTTCTCAAATGCGTCGGAATTTATTCGTTTATATTTTTCCATTCGCTTTTATTCCGGGAATGACGCACTCGCAGACGCTCAACTTTTTCAGTCAATTTTTTTTGTAAAACTTCAATTTTAGAATTGTCCAAACCTTTCTCAATTTCTAAAGATTGGAACGCCAACAACAACATTCCTCTCGCATTAGGAACGGACTCTCCACGCTCCCAACGGGCAATAGTATTCGCCTTAATTTCAAATTTTTCGGCTAACTCGGTTTGTGTCAAATTCAGTGCGATGCGTTTTTGTCGGATTTCTTTGGGTAACATTTTATTTTTTTCCTCGCTTGTGATAGAAAGAAAGGAGTGCGAGGGAAAAATCCCTCGCGTTGCTTAGTTGCAATGCGTGTGGTTCAGACAAATCCGCAACTAATTTTTCGAGCCGCTTTACGCGCAAAAGTAAGAGTTCGATTTCTTGCTCCTGGATGTCGGCGCGTTCCGTTAAAATAAATAGAACTTCCTGCGTCGCTTGAAGCCGTTTCTCAATATTTTCATTCATTGAAAAACTTCCTTTCTTTCAAATATCAAAGGCTTTCACCCTTGACGCTTGTAACTATACCTAGTGTTTAGTTAGAAACGCAAGGGCGATTTCATTTCAAAATATAAAGATGAAATCCGCCGTAAATTGAAGCGCGGTCTTGTTTGAAAAGTTCTTTTGACAAATCTTTTTCGTAGATAAATTTATCACATAAATCTTGCGGCAGATTTGTTTCAACCGGCGAATCCGCGCTTGCGGTGCGAAAAATTATGCGCGAACCGGTTTCTCCTTTTTCCGCGATTACCGACCATAATTCCTCAAGCGTTTCGGCGTTCATCCAATCCTGCGCGTCAAGAAAAACGAAACGGTTGAAAGTGTCTTTTGGATTTTGCTTGATTTGTTCCGTTACCGAGCCGATTTCAGTTCTGATTTTATTTGCATTCGCTTTTAACTTCCCGTAACTTTCCGCTTTCAAATATTCGGGAACAGCGCGGCGGTTTTCCGTGTCGTATTTTCGCGCAAACGCCTGCCACGCGAAATAATTTTCCCGAATCGGAAAACCGACGGCAAGACGTTTGGTGCGTTCTTTGTAAATATCAATAATGCTTCCGCCGTCGCGCATATCTTTTTTTAATTCCTCATATTGCTGTGGCGGAATTCCCAAACCGAACATCGTGACGGGCAGTTTTCCGATAAATTTAATCAAAAAATTGTCGAAGAACGGTGCGATGAAGTTTTGATAAAGTTTTTCCTGTTCCTGCGGCGTTTTCGCTTTTAGGATTTCCTCCGGTTTGCTGCCGAATAAATGTGATAAATGATGGAAAAACCTCAAAAAATAACCGTTGCGCGAATGCTCGTAAAGTCCGCCTTGACGGAAAAAATTAATGCGCTTACCGTAGAAGATTTTGCCGAAAAACGAGTTGCTTTCCCAAAATTTGCGTGTGTCCTTGTCCAAATTCGGCGCGATGTATTTCTGATAATCTTCAACATTCTTTTCGTTTTTTCCAAAGCCGAAAAAGTTAAAAAATTCTTCGTGCGACGGTAAATATCTCAAAGCCGCAATCTTCAAGCGAAGCAGATAAATATGATGACGATTTAAATCAACCGCCGTTACGTTTTCGGGATTTTCGAGCAGATAATTGAGCGCGTTGCAGCCGCCGGAAGAAATCGTCAAAATGCGTGAATGCTTGTCTATTTGTAAGGCTTGAAGGTCAACACGCGGGTCTTCCCAAATTTGATTATAAACAAATGCGTCAAACCAGACGGCAAAAAGTTTCTGCAAAATACCTTGCTTTTTCGAGGCGTTTTTTTGCTTCACCGCGTCAAGGACGAGTTGTTCAGAGTTTGTAGAGTTCATAGAGTTTGTAGAGTTAAGAGAATTTGTAGAGTTTATGGAGAGTCGGATTTTACTCTATGAACTCTCAAAACTCTACAAACTCTATGAACTATTCGTTAGTCAAAACCAACACCGGGTCAATGTCCGAAGCCCGCCACGCCGGATAAAGCGCACCGAAAAGACTTCCGCCGACGGCAATGATTATCGCGGTGATAATCCAGCCGGAACTAAACTCAAACTGCAAATCAAATTGCTTTTGAATCAGAAAAGCCGCGATAAACGAAACTGCAAAACCGAGCAAAACGCCGAACACACCAATCATCAACGCTTCGCCTTCGATGACTTTGATGATGAAAGATTTTGATGCTCCCAAAGATTTCAAGATGCCGATTTCCTTGCGCCGTTCGGTAATCGTCGTATACATCGAAAGCAGTACGAAAATCGTGCTGACAAACGCGCTGAGTCCGACGAGAACGCGCAAAAATGTATTCAAAGCGGGAATGCGCTCCTGCGCGTTGATAATTAAATCGCGCGTTAAATTGATTTTGTTACCCGGAAGTTGTTCGTTGATACGCGCGGCAATCGTGTTAATATCAGCATCGTCATTGAGTTTGACGAGAATAAACGTGCATTTATCAGGCGATTCGAGCGCGTCCTGCATTGCGGCAAGCGACATTTTTATCCGTGCGCCCGAAGGCGGCGAGAAAACACCGACAATTTTGTAATTTCTGCTAAAAAGTTCGATTGTGTCATTGAGTTTGTAATTTTCCTCGCGCATTTTGCGCTCATCCAAAAGGACTTCATCATTGGCGGTTGCGGCGCGACCTTCGACAATCCGCATATCGTTCATTTCAGCAAACGGCTGCCATTCAACGCCGTCAATCTGCTCTACGCCCCAACGCGCTTTTGTGTTCGGCGTAATATAACGAATAACGGGAACGGTTGATTTTACACCTTCGATTTCAAGCAGTTTGTCGGCGTAAGCGGTGTTGACGTTGGCGTTTGAACTTTGCAGTTCCATCGCGCCCGGTCGCGTGAAAATAATTTCCGCTTCCAGGTTAAAAGCACGTTTTGCCATATCGTCCGACACTCCACGCGCTAAGCCCGTAAAAAGTATGACTAAAATGACGCCGAGCGCGACACCGATAACGCTTATCAAGGTGCGAAACGGGCGCGTTTTTAAGTTGGCTAAAACTAATTCGAGCATTGATTAATTATTATTGGGGTCTTGTGTCTGCACAGCGTCGTTAGATGCTAAATAACGTCAGTTCGGGTTAAGCCGTCGAAGACGGCAAAATATTTGTAGTCCACAGCGCAAGCTGTGGGTTAAGATGCGATGCAAAACTAAGCTGTCGCGCGACAGCGGCATAAATCTTATACCGCCGTTTTCAACGGCTTGAAACGATTTTCTGACAGATTCCCACAGCTTGCGCTGTAGACTACAAATATGCGCGTCGGTTTCACCGACTTAAAAACAATTTTCTTATCCCGAACTGACTTAAATATTGTCTTATCAATTCACCATTCACTTTCGCTTCGCTCAGGGCAGGCACAAGACCTGTCCCTACAATTATCGCTGCGTTATTTTACTATACTTACAAAATCGAAATTCTTAGCTTTTTCTCTATCGGTAAAAAGCTCGTTCCGCCTTTGAAAATCTTCATACAATTTATCGTAAGTTGCAATCAAAAAATCAGTTGAAGCCTCGCGTGTGTTTTGCCGGGCGGTTTCCAAAGCGTTGGCGGCTTTCCGTTTTGTTAATTCGGGATTTTCGACGATTTCACGAATCGCCGCCGCAAAATTTTCCGCCTTTGGTTCAACCAGCCACATATTTTCGTTGGTTGCATAGAAAAGTAAACCGCCGGCGTTTGGCGCAACTGTCGGAACGCCGGAAGCCATCGCCTCGAGCGGCGCGATGCCGAACGGTTCACGCGGATTCGGATGCACGAAAATGTCGCAGTTGGCATAATAATTCGCCAGAATTTCTTTATCGAGATGTCCGAGTCGAATAATTTTATGCGGAATGCGTTTGTCGGTTTGCTCTTGCAACCAATCGGCTTGCGGTCCCGCGCCAGCCACTAATAACCGATAATCTTTTTCTTCTTTCGCTAAAATTTCCATCAAATCAGGCAGCAAACTGATATTTTTTTCAGGCGAAATTCTGCCCGCATACAGCAAAATAATCGCATCTTCAGGGATATTCGCTTTTTGGCGCATCTCGCGTTTTACCGCGTTGGACTTTCTTTCGGGCGAAAATTGCCCGATGTCAACGCCGCGCGGACAAACGAAAATTCTTTCTTCAAACGAAATACGCGGAGATTTGAAAAATTGCCAACACTTGTTAAAAAACCAGTCTGAACGGCGCGGATTTTCGCTTTTTTTGACCGATTGATAAAATTCTTCCGCCGTATAGGGCGAATTGGCAATGTGATAATCAAAAGAAGGAAAGTTGTAATTGCCCATCAAACGTCGCGCCAGCCATTTTCCTAGTTGCCCGCCGGAAAGAAACGAGCCGATATTGTCGTCCATTCTCTCGCAGGAAAAATGAACGAGCATTGGTCTGCCGATTTGTTTGAATTTATTGAGGCGAATCATCGCGCCCATTATACTGAGCATGTATTTATCGGTAACCTCAATCATATCGGGCATTTCGGAGAGAAGAATTTTGCGAATAATTGAACTGCTCGCCATATATTGCCAGGGCATTATCACGCGATAGCGTTTGTCAACAATTGGCGATTGTTTAGCGGGAACGTAATAGATTCTGGCAAAATCGTTGACTTCTTCGACAGCTTCAGTTTTGCCCGGCACAATCAGACACATATAACGCTTGTGTTTTCCGGCGGCGGCAAGAAGATTGTTGTAAGACGTGCTGATACCGCCCGAATTTTTATGATAATAGTTGGTTATGTGAACTGATTTAATTGGCACAAATTGGTAATACAGGGTCAAAAGTTGCCTTAACCCTTTTAAGAATGAATTGAGAAAATGCTATACGACTGATTAAGCTTCTTTTGCCATTCTGATGAACTCTCTTTCTATTGTTTCCACAAGAACTTCTGCTTTTACTTTGTTTTGACCTTTTAACTCGTTAAATTTATTGCTGAGTAAAGCAAATCGCTCTTGTGTTTTGACTGCCTCGTTTGGCTTTTTACCTCGCGCAACAGCAAAAATTTCTTCTTCGGTTACGCTGAGTCCTTTTGCCAGAGCAGCAAGTTTTTCCGGCGAAACATTCTTGACACCGTTGTTTTCTATCCGCGAAACATAACCGTCAGAAATCTCAAAGTTGCTTAATCGCTCAACATCCAACGTAGAAAGCCCTTTCTCGTTTCTAGTTCGACGAATAAAATCTGCTAAATTTTCCTGCACAATTCCTACTATAAGAAAGATAACTACTCTTTTGGAAAGAGATTTTCCTACAATAGTAGTTGACAAAGGTATGTTTGAAGACCCACAATCTTATGATTGTAGGAGGCATTATCCGTTTAGTAGGAAAATGGTTGATTCACTTAATTTAAACGGTAGTAACCAAATAAAATCGGTTCATATTACGAATTATTATCATCA
Source organism: Pyrinomonadaceae bacterium (assembly GCA_050998795.1). Lineage (GTDB taxonomy): Bacteria > Acidobacteriota > Blastocatellia > Pyrinomonadales > Pyrinomonadaceae. The sequence continues at coordinate 1,368 of JBPCPU010000135.1, read as the reverse complement.
ATATTCAGGCGGCGTTAAGACGAGTTATGACAAATTACTTCGAGCAGCTAACCATCACAGGCGTTTTGTTCGGCTAATCGTTCCGCGCGAAACGGAAGGAATCGAAGAGGTCGGCGAATATGGAAAGATTTACTACGTTCGCGCAAATCCTGCACCTTTTTTCGATAAACGCTATCGCTTGATGCTGCCATTTCATTATCTCCAAACAAACACTCCGATTCGTAAAATTTTGATTGAAGAAATGCCGCAAATAATTGAGATTTATGACAATTATGCGCTCACTCTTTTAGCCGGAATTATCCGAAAGGGCTATTTTAAGGAAATTGGCAGACCAATGCTTGTTTATTTTACGGGAGAAAGATTTGACACAATCTTCAAATCTTTTGTTGCGGGTGGATGGTTTGGAAAGTGGTTCTCGCGGCGTTTGATGGGGAATTACAATCTTGCACTGTTTGATTATTTTATTGCCAATTCTTCCTATGTTGCCGAAGAACTGGTTGAATCCGTTCGCAAAGAAAATAATCCATATCGCTCCGAATGGTTTTTCAATTTTTGTTGGAAGTTTTTCAAAACCCTATCAAATTCTTTTGAAGAGCGTGTTGCTATTTGTCCGCGAGGCGTAGATATTAAGCAATTTTCACCTGAAAGACGTTTGAAAGAATTTCAAGTTGAAATTCGTCAACATGCTGGTATTCCTCAAAATACAATTGTTTTGTTTTCCTCGACACGCCTTTCGCCGGAAAAAAACACTGCGCTTTTGCTTGAAATAATGGAATTTTTGGCAAAAGATAAAGTAAATGATTACAGGCTTTTTGTTGCGGGCGCGGGACCAAAAGAAGAATGGCTGAAGGAAGAAACTTTACGCCGGTTTCCCGACAAAATCATTTTGATTGGACATCTTGATAAAGAAACACTGGCAAATTATTACGCCAATGTAGATGTTTTCATTCATCCCAATCCGCGAGAACCTTTTGGCAATGTCGGACTTGAGGCAATGGCTTCGGGCGCACCTCTAATTGCTCCGAATTCGGGCGGAATCCTGACCTATGCCAATCAGGAAAATGCTTGGCTTGTCGAACCAAAAGCTGAAAGTTTTGCAAATGCTGTTTATGAAATTGTTAATAATAAACAACTCCGTTTAAAAAAAACCGCAAGAGCAATTGAAACCGCACAAAACAATACCCAAGAAAAAGCCGTAAATCTTCTATTTTCCACTTATGACAAGATGTATGAAGATTTCCGAAAAAGAGTGGACGTATAGCCTTTTTTAACTAATTGCACAACGGGTCAGAACCGCCTGCGTGGGCGGGCGGGTTTTTGTCGTGACGGCGACCCGCCCGCCCCCGCAGGCGGGTTTTACATTGGGAA
>JBPCPU010000250.1:0-18186 GCA_050998795.1 Pyrinomonadaceae bacterium | reverse complement strand
GTGTGCAGCAGCGGCGGAACTTTCGAGATAACCAGATAGCCCAGAAAAGCCGCCAACACAAAAACGTAAAGCAAGCTGATAATGGTTTCGTTATCCATAATTTTCAGATTTATTTTGCCCGCGAAACACGCTGAAAACGCGAAAAAAAGAAAAAATTATTCTTGTGTTTTTGTCTTTCCTTTTAGCGTATTTCGCGTGTTTCGCGGGCAATAATTTCCTTGATTTGCTCATTGCGAATCTCGCCTCGATGCACAACACAACTGCCGTTCAGAATATCGTCGGAAAAATCGAGATTTAACACGCCGTCTTTTGCCAGCAGATTGCAAAACGCCGTTACGTTGCGTGAAAAAAGTTGGCTCGCGTGAACCGGAATCGTTGCCGCCAGATTGGTCGGCGCGTAAATGAAAACTCCGTTGTGATTGACGATTTCGTTCGGCTTGGAAAGCTCGCAGTTACCGCCGTTCGCGCCTGCCAAATCAATAATCACTGAGCCGCGTTTCATCGCTTCGACAGCTTCTTTCGTTATCAAAACGGGAGCGCGTTTGCCCGGAACTTGCGCGGTTGTGATGATGCAATCGGCGGCGGCTGCAGCTTTTGTCAATAGTTCGCGGGCTTTGTCCATAATATCTTCGCCGATTTCTTTGGCATAACCGCCTTCGCCTTCGGCGTTGACGTTTTCGAGTTCGAGAAACTTTGCGCCGAGCGAGCGCACAGCTTCGCCAGCCGCCGCGCGAATGTCAAAGCCTTCGACGACCGCGCCCAAACGCCGCGCCGTCGCAATCGCTTGCAGTCCGGCAACGCCCGCGCCGACCACCAGAACTTTCGCGGGCGGAATTGTCCCTGCCGCAGTGGTCATCATCGGCAACATTCGCGGCAGTTTTTCGCATCCCAGCAAAACGGCTTTGTAACCGGCAATCGTCGCCATCGAAGACAAAACGTCCATCGCCTGCGCCCGCGTCGTGCGCGGAATCATTTCTAGCGAAAACGCCGTCAAATCGTTGTTAATAAACGCCTGCAATTTTTTTGGCTCATCCAGAGGGCGAAGCAGGGCAATGACAATCGCGCCTTTCTTTAATTTTGATAAAGATTCATCGGACGGACGATTTACCGCCGGCAGAACATCGGCTTTTTGCAGCAATTCTTCGTGGGCAAAAGAAATTTCCGCGCCGGCTTGTTCGTAATCAATATCACTCGCACCGGCAAACAAGCCCGCGCCCGTTTCGACGGAAATCTTGTTTCCCGCCGCGACGAGTTTTTTAACCGATTCCGGCACGAGAGCCACGCGAAATTCGTCCGCAAATGATTCTTTTAAGACGACGATTTGCATTTGAAAAGTAATCAAAGGACGTTTGAAGCAAATAAACGCCTTTTTATTTAATTTATTACAAAATGTAACGGCGGCAAGATTGTATTATTTTTTAATAGGGATGTCGAGAGATTGTCGCGAAATATGTTCGTGGAATATGAGGTCTTGTTCAATCTTCGGAGTAAAAGTAGATTGACCGAGTTTCGTATTAAAAACCGTTAACGAGATTCGATTTTTTCAAAACACGGAAAACACAAATCACGCCCGCGAACAGACGAAAAAAAGAAAACATTCTAAATTTTTTCATCTGTTTCGCGTGTTTCGCGGGCAAAAAATCTTAATGTCGTTATTACCGGCGACTTAGATAATCTTTAACAATAATTCCCGCTTTGCTTTTAGGCTTAATCGCGGCTTGCAAAAATTCCTTGGCAAAATCGGTTAAAACGGAAGCCGGATGTGGCGTTAATTTGCCGAAATTAAATTCGGCAAAAGAATCGTCGAACACACGACCGAAGAAATGAGCGGCGGTTCGGAATGTTGGACGAAATAAACATATATTTTAACCATCCCGCTTCGTGTCGTTATAGAGCTAATTTCACTTTTATGCAATACATCACCGCCGATATTGCAGTAAAAATATCGGGCGTTTATCTGTGTCAACGCGAAGCGGGATGGTTAAAATTTCTGATATAAAATAAATCCGTCCGATTGCTTAACGCCAATTGTTTTAGTCTTACAGTTTAGCTTTATTTGTTACTATATTGTTTGAACCCAAAGCGACGTGTTTTTGCAAAACTGTCGCAGTTTTTCATATCATAGTAATCAAATCTAAAAGATGAAAAAATACGCCGCATTTCTCGACCGCGACGGAACAATTTGCGAAGAAGTCAATTACCTTTCAAAGGCGGAAGATTTGCGGCTGTTTCCTGACGCGGTACAAGCTATCAAATTACTCAATGAAAACGGTTTTCTCGTTATTCTAATTACAAATCAATCAGGTCTCGCTCGCGGATTTTTTGACGAAAAGGCTTTGCGGGAAATTCATAAAAAGCTGGCAGAAGAACTTGCCAAATCGGGCGCAAAGTTAGACGCGATTTACTTTTGTCCGCATAATTCCGCAGATAATTGCGATTGCCGCAAACCGAAAACGGGAATGATTCGGCAAGCAGCGGCGGATTTTGCGATTGATTTGCAAAACAGTTGGATGATTGGTGATAAAACGATTGATGTTGAAACAGGTTTCAATGCAGAAACAAAAACTGCTTTAGTTTTGACAGGTTACGGAAAAAAAGCCGTTGTCGAATTGGAAAGAAAGCCTGATTTAATTGCAGAGAATTTGCTTGAAGCAGTAGGAAAAATTACGAATTTCAAATTACGAATTACGAATGTATCAGATACTAAAATTCGTAATTCGTAATTTGAAATTCGTAATTCTAAGTTTTTCTTCCAAAATCGTCTTCAAGTCTGACAATATCGTCTTCGCCGAAATAATCGCCGGTTTGCGTTTCAATAAAAATCAATAGCTCTTTTGCGTCGGGATTTTCGACGCGGTGCGCCGTGCCGACGGCAATATCAATCGCTTCACCATTTTTTACTAGAAATTCTTCACCGTTTAATGTTACTTTAGCTATGCCGCGCACGACGAACCAATGCTCGGCGCGTCGTTTGTGTTTTTGATAACTCAAACGCTTATCCGGTAAAACTTCGATTCTTTTAACTTTAAACCCGTCGCCTTCGTCAATAACCGTGAAATTTCCCCACGGTCGTTGGTCGAATTTTGGTGAGTTATCTTGCTTTTCTGCTTTCATTTATTTTCCAATTGCCCTTTTCCATTTTTTATTAAAAATTTATGTTTAGTTTAGACGAAAAAAGATTTTCAGCCAACACAAAACCGGCGCGGAAAATTCAAACTTTGATAATCGGGCGTTTATTCGTAATTTTTCTGCTTTTTGTTATTAAATGGATTTGGAACGGCGGGCAATCAAAATTTTCCTTCAGTGCCTATCCGCGCGGACTTTTTTTGGTTTTATTGTTGAGCATTGGGCTGACAATCGTTTATTTTTTTATTTCACGATTGATTAGAAATTACGACTGGCAAGTTCGCATTCAATTGTTTTTGGACGCGCTTTCAATAACCTGGCTGATTTGGCGGACGGGCGATATCACATCTCCGTTTATTTCTTTGTTTATTGTAATAATCAGCGTTTCGAGTATTTTTTTGAGAGCGCGGGAAACGATTCTGATGGCGATAATCTGCACTTTTCTCTTCACGCTTCTGGCGGTTTTGGTTGTTTCGGGAGTTATACCTTCATTCGTTCAGATACCGGAACTCACCAGAACGGTTCAGATTGTCGGCTCTTACGATGTGGCGTTTTTATTGGTCGGATTACTAGCCGCGCGGTTGTCCGACCGTAACGCCTCCGGCGAAAAACTCGATGAAACTCTCGAGTCGCTGGCAAATTTGCGTGTTTTGCACGAAAGGATTATCGAATCAATCCGCTCAGGTTTAATCACGACCGATTTGAACGGAATGATTTATATTCTTAACGCCGCCGCCGCTGAAATCACAGGACATAAAGCCGAAGAAATGCACGGGAAATCAATTTTTTCGCTGTTCGGCAATATCCAACTTCCAATTAAAGATTCTCTCGAAGCAACCGACACGGGCGACCAGCCGCCGCGTTTTGAAACCGATTGCATTACGCCCGAAGGAATTGCCGTGCGGGTCGGTTATAATATTTCACCGCTTTTTACCAAAGACGGCGAAACGACGGGTTTAATTATTTCCTTTCAGGATTTAACCGATATTCGCGCGATGGAGGAAAACGTGCGGCGAAAGGACAGATTGGCGGCAGTCGGGCGCGTCGCAGCGGGTTTGGCTCACGAAATCCGCAATCCGCTTGGCGCAATGCGCGGCGCAATTCAGGTTCTGCAATCGCAAACGCCGCCTGACACTTCGCAGGCTTCCTTGATGGAAATTATTTTGCGCGAATCAGATCGTCTGAATAAAATCATCACGAATTTTTTGACATATGCGCGTCCGCGCGTCGCCAATTTTTCCGAAACCGATGTGCGCGAGGCAATTAACGATACATTTACGCTGTTAAAACACAGCCCGGATATTTTAGCCCATCATCAATTAGAAACCGAATTACCTGAAAATCCGGTGATGATTTCAGCCGACCCGACGCAGCTTAAACAGATTTTCTGGAATCTGGCGCGAAATGCTCTCGGCGCAATGTCCGACGGCGGGAAACTGAAAATTATTTTGCGCGAACTCGGTAATGAACGCATCCGCATCTTATTTGAAGATTCGGGCTGCGGAATGTCGGCAAGCCAGGTCGAGAAATTGTTTGAGCCTTTTTCCGATTCGACAACCGGCGGAACAGGTCTCGGACTTTCAATTGTTTATCAAATTATCCGCGACCATAACGGCACAATAAACGTCCGCAGCCGCGAAAATGACGGCACGACAATCACGGTCGAATTGCCGACGGAATTTAAGAATCAAAGTGTTTCAAGCGAAACTGAAGAAGCTGCAAATGCTTTCAAACCATCGCGCCTGAAAGATTTTTTGATTGTCAAAGAAAGAGAAACCGAAATTTCTTCTTGAAATTATTGTGGTTTTTCTGTGAAAATATAATAGATTCAAGATTTAAGATTTAAGATTTAAGATTTAAGATTGAAAAATTTTGAATTTTGAATTTTGAATTTTGAATTTTGAATTTTGAATTTTGAATTTTGAATTTTGAATCCTAAATCTTAAACTTGTGTCAAATTTACTAATCGTTGATGACGAACAAAGTTACAGACAGCTTTTAACGCTTGTTTTTGAAGGCGACGGACATAATATCCGAACGGCGATGAACGGGCGCGAAGCTGTTAAAATGCTTCACGTCGAACCTGCCGAAGTAATCATAACGGACGTTAAAATGCCTGATATGAACGGCATCGAACTGTTGCGGGCGGCGCGGGAATTTCTGCCCGACGTCGGCGTTGTTTTGATGACCGCTTTTGCGACGGTTGATACGGCGCGTGAAGCCTTTAAACTCGGCGCGGACGATTTTATCCAGAAACCGTTTGATGTCGAAGAACTGAAAATTATCGTCAAAAAAGCGTTTGAGCGGCAAAATTTGATTGTCGAAAACCGCGCCTTCAAACGCGCCCAACGCGACCGCGGCAGCGTCAAAAATATAATCGGGCGTTCGGATAAAATGCAAGCCGTTTATCAGATGATTGAAACCGTCGCCGAAGTCCAATCAACCGTTTTGGTAACGGGCGAATCGGGAACGGGAAAAGAACTCGTCGCGCGGGCGATTCACGACCTTTCACCACGCGCCGAAAAGCCGTTTATCTCAATCAATTGCGGCGCATTTACCGAAACACTTTTGGAAAGTGAATTATTCGGTTACGTCAAAGGCTCGTTCACGGGCGCAAACACAAATCGTAAAGGTTTGTTTGAAGCCGCCGACAAAGGCACGATTTTTCTTGATGAAATCGGCGAAATGTCGCCCGCGATGCAGGTTAAATTATTGCGTGTTTTGCAGGAAAGGAAAGTTCGTCCGGTCGGAGCGCACGACGAATTTGCGATTGACGCGCGGGTTATCGCGGCAACCAACCGTGATTTGAAAGCAATGTCGGATGAAGGAAGTTTCCGCGAAGATTTGTTTTACCGCATTTCAGTGATTCCGATAAGTTTGCCGCCGCTTCGTGACAGAAGCGAAGATATTCCCGAATTAGTCGAGCATTTTATTAAGAAATTTTGTGACCAAACGGGCAGGAAAGTTTCCATTTCGCAAAAGGCGATGCAGATGCTCGAAGATTACGCCTGGCACGGCAACGTCCGCGAACTCGAACATACGATAGAACGCGCCGTCGCGCTCGAAAGAACTGAAGAAATCCAACCGGAACGCTTGCCCGACCACGTTACAAATTACAATCCGACGCGCATCAAAGCCGAATTCGATTTGCCTGAAGACGGTATAAATTTGGTTTCACATCTTGAAAATCTGGAAAAAACTTACGTTGTCGAAGCCTTAAGGCAAACCGGCGGCAACCAAACCCGCGCCGCCGAACTTCTGCAAATGCCGGTGCGCTCCTTGCGGCATTTGCTCGACAAACACGAAATTCGCTCACTTTCGGCGCAAATGCGAAGCAGCGGCGAATAAAATTGTAAATTTAAATGAAGCCTGTGCGTAATTAAATATCAACAAACTCCACCGTTTAGAGGCGGTCTTTGACCGCCCTTCGATAGATATTCCAAGCGGGCGGTCAAAGACCGCCTCTAAACGATGAAATAAATTAAATTATCAAAATTGAATTACGCACAGGCTTCATTTAACTAGAACGGTTAAAGTTGAATATACGGGGCGGAAGCCCGCGCGTCAGCAAGGGCTGTCTTTGAATTTAGCCCTCCTTGACAGTCGGGCTTCTGCCTTTGATTTCATATCTGACACTCAATCCGTAACCGCTCTAGGCTAATTCTTCTTGACTCGCAGGTTTCAGCTTTTTCCGAAAGACAATCAAACCGATACTTGCCAAAATCAAAGCACCGCCGAAAACTGTCTGCGGCGGAAGCGTTTCATCCAGAAAAATCGCGCCGACAATGACGGCAATTAAAGGCGTAACCAGTGAAATCATCATCGCCTTAGTTGATTCGATTTTACTTAAAAGCCAGTAATAAAGCCAAAATGCCGCGATTGTTCCGAAAATCGTCAGATAAAGAACGGAAATAATTGCCTGCCACGTCCAATGGAAATTTATCGGATTGCCTTCTCTTATCAAAGCATATAGAATCAGAGGCAAAATTCCGCATGCCATTTGACCGAACACCAGACTTGCGGGATGAAGTTTTCCGCCGAATGCTTTGACTAAAATCGAAGCGTGCGCCGCCGCATATGCACCGACGACAATTGCCACGCAAGCTATAAAAGCCATTAAAGTATTGATTTGTAACTGCTCGATAAAAATTATCGCCACTCCGATTATGCCGAGTAAAACCGCAAAAACTTTCAGCCCGGTTATTCTTTCGGCAGGCAGATGAAGCCAAGCCAGGGCAAGTCCGAAAACCGTAATCATTGCTTGCAAAACCGCCGCCAGTCCCGACGAAATATATTGTTCGCTCCAAAAAACGAGACTGTAGTTAATAGAAAACTGTAAAATTCCGGTCAGCGCAAGCAATTTCCAATCACGCTTTGTTTTCGGCAGAGGAATTTTTTGCAGGAAAATTATAAAAGCTAAAATTATCAAAGCAAGCAAAAATCTGGTCGCGGCAAAGCTAATCGGCGGTAAATCCTCAAGTCCGACTTTGATAAAAAACCAGGTAGTTCCCCAAATGAGGCAAAGGATGAGCCAGATGACTATTTTCATTTTTATGCCGGGAGCGCGGGCATCCTGCCCGCAATCGTGCGACAGCACGGAAAGATTTTGGTTGAATTCAAAGTTGTTATTTGTAACATTTTTGAACGCTTTCGCGTTCATTGCGGGCAGGATGCCTGCGCTCCCGGTTATTTTCTTTCATAAAAACTCAATTGCGTTTCGCCTTGTTTCAACACGCGCCAGCGACGAATTTCATGAACCGCATCGGGCAAAACATTTTTCGCGTGATGTTCGACAATTAAAATTCCGTCTTTACTGAGCAATTTTGAAGCATTCTCGCCGAATTCAAATAAAAATACGGCATAGTCGGTTTGATACGGCGGGTCGAAAAACACAATATCCCAAGCAATAAGAGCTTCACGCGCAATAAATTTTTCCGCCGAATCGCAAAAAATTTCCGTATATTCTTCAGGAATTTCGAGAAGGTCGAGATTTTCTTCGATTAAAGCGCAGGCGCGACGCGATTTGTCAATAAAAGTCGAAAACTTCGCGTTGCGTGAAAGTGCTTCAATGCCGATTGCGCCCGTTCCCGCGCATAAGTCGAGAAAGCGTGTTTCAGCATCAATTTTCGATTGTAAAACATTGAACAGAGTTTCACGCAAACGGTCGGAGGTCGGGCGCGTTTTTATGTTCGCAGGACTTTTTAACACTCGCCCGCGATATTCGCCTGCAATGATTCGCATAAATAGTCCAAAGTCCAAAGTCCAAAGTCCAAAGTCAGTTGTCGGAGAAACTTTGGACTTTGGACTTTGGACTTTGGACTCATAAATTATTTTCTTTCGTAAAAGCTCAGTGCCGTATCGCCTTGCAAGAGGACGCGCCAACGCTTCATAACGCCGAATTTTTCGGGGAAAAACATCTCGGCGTGATGCTCGATGACAAGTGTGCCGCCCGATTTAATGGCAACTCCGCGACTGAAATACTCCAAAACTTCGTCATAGTTTGCATCATACGGCGGGTCAAAATAAACCACATCCCAAAAACGGCGGCGTTTCCCCATTTTTTTCAAAAACGGCACGACTTCCATTTCAACAATTTCACCGTGTCCTTCTTTAATGCCGCAGACTTCCAGGTTTTTCTTGATAAAACTACACATTTTGGCGGAACGCTCGACAAAAGTGCTGATAATAGCGCCGCGCGAGATGGCTTCGATGCCGACCGTTCCGGCGCCGGCACATAAATCAAGAAATCTTCCGGCTCTGATGCGCCGAAATAAAATTCTGAACATCACTTCACGAATACGGCGAGCGGTCGGGCGCACCTTTGAAGAAGTTGTGCTTTGCATAAACTTTCCTCTGTGCTTTCCGTCCGTAATTTGCATATCCGATACGATGCGTGGTCTGTCGTCTTTTTCCCACGGCTTGAGATTTTTTCCTTTTGGCGCGAATCGGCTTTTGGATTGAAATCTGTCGTTTCCGGGTTGATACGTTCCGTTACTTCGCGGCGACCTTTCGCTTTTATCCTGAAAACGGTTGCTGCGTGGCTGGAAACGGTCGTCCCGCGGTTGAATTTTTCTGTATCCTGTCGGTCTTTCCCCTTCTCTTTTGATATACGGCTTTCGTTCAAAAGCCTTTGAAGTGCCGGTTGCTGTTTGTCGTCGGTTTTCCATTTTTTTTTCTCCCTTTTAAAATATGTGAAATCTCTTTTTTGACTTCGAGTTGCGGGTCAATTTTACCGTCTCAATAGTTTTTAACACATCGGCAAATTTCTTAAACAAAAATGGAAGATAATTGCAAAATAGAAAAATTTCTTTGTTCAGAAAATTTCGATAGTGAAAACCAGTCGGGTTTTATTCAAAAAACAAATGAGAGATTAAAAAGCTATAACAAAAATATAACTGAATTTCTGAAAAACTCAATTATCAAATGCAGTTTTATCGGCAAATGATTTCGAATTGTATACCTTTATTAAAATATAAACATATCTTGGAAAAAAAACAAACTATATTTTTCTAGAAGTTAAGCAGTTGAATGCAGAAACACGCACGTAAGTGTGTTCTGAAACTTTGTACACTTACGTGCGTGTTTCCGCATTTACATTATCCGATTCCGGCAAGCCAAAAACGCGCATCGGCTTTTGTGATTTCGATAAGCCGGGAAGTTTCATTGGTTAAACGCTTTGAAGTTAAGTAAAATTCGGCTTCCTGCCGCGCTTTATCCAGAATTTCCAAATCACGAATAATATTTCCAATCTTAAAAGTCTGCACGCCGGATTGCCGTGTGCCGAGAATTTCGCCTTGCCCGCGAATCTCCAAATCTTTTTCGGCAATGCGAAAACCGTCGGTCGTTTCTTCCATAATTCCCAATCTTTCTCTGGCAACCGCAGTTTTTTTGTCGCCCGTCAAAAGAACGCAAAACGATTGTTCCGCGCCGCGCCCGACTCGTCCGCGCAATTGGTGAAGTTGCGATAAACCAAATCTTTCGGCATGTTCGATAATCATTAAGGACGCATTCGGCACGTCAACGCCGACTTCGATAACCGTTGTCGAAATCAAAATATGCGTGTCGCCGGTGCTGAATTTCAGCATTACTTCTTCTTTTTCCGCACCTTTCATTTTGCCGTGCAGCAGCCCGACTTTGAATTGCGGAAAAATTTTATCGCGCAGTTCTTCAAACATCTTTGTCGCGGCTTTCAAATCCATCTTTTCCGATTCTTCAATGAGCGGATAAACGACATAAACCTGTCTGCCGAGTTTGATTTCGCGTTCAATACCTTTATAAACGCCGCCTCGCCGGTCTTCGCCGACAACGACGGTTTTCACCGGCGTTCTTCCCGGCGGCAATTCGTCAATCACCGAAACATCCAAATCGCCATAAACGGTCATCGCCAAACTGCGCGGAATCGGGGTTGCGGTCATAAAAAGAATGTCGGGATTATAGCCGCGGGCGCGGAGTTCGGCACGTTGGAGAACGCCAAAGCGATGCTGTTCGTCAATTATTGCCAAACCTAATTTTTCAAATTCAACCGCGTCCTGAATAACGGCGTGTGTGCCGATAACCGCGTGGATTTCGCCGCTTGCAATGTCGCTTTGAACTTTGCGTTTTTCGGCGGCTCTTAAACTTCCAATCAATAATTCGACGCGATACGGTGAATTTTCAAAAATCTTTTTGGCATTGCGGGCGTGTTGCTCGGCGAGAATTTCCGTCGGCGACACCCGCGCGGTTTGATAACCGTTTTCCATCGCGGCAAACATCGCCAAAAAAGCGACAATCGTTTTTCCGCTCCCGACGTCGCCTTGAATCAAACGATTCATCGGCGCGTCCGATTGCAAATCGGCAAAAATCCGCTTGATAACTCTGTCCTGTGCGTCGGTCAGCGTGAACGGCAAAAGTGCTTTGATTCTTTCGTGAATTTTATCGCTGATTTCGATAATAGTGCCTTTCGGTTCTTGTTTGCGCTCGCCGCGCTTTAATTGCAAAGCAAACGAAACCCAGAAAAATTCCTCAAAAATCAAGCGTTTATGCGCGTCGCTTCCCGCGGCGGCATATTCAACGATGCTTGTATTTTCGGGCGGAAAATGAATTTCTTCAATGGCTCGAGCGCGTGAAATCAAATTTTGTCTTTTACACAAATCTTCGGGCAAAGTTTCTTTCACAGAAGATTTATCAAGATTTTGCAGGACGTTGTAAATAATCTCGCGCAGTCTTTTAGTTTGAAAAACCCCGAGTTTGCGATAAATCGGCACACACCGCGCCGTGTGAATCATCGCAAATTCAGGATTTCCGTCGTCGTCTTCCAACAAATCTTCATCTTCATTTTGGTCTTTGGTTTTGCCATTTATCAGGTGTCGTTTGTCTTCATTCTCCCTTTCTCCCTTTCTCCCTTTCTCCCTTTCTTCCGAATCGGCGGTTAATAAATTCTTTAACAAACCAAATTCATTATCATTGCTTTCAGAAGGCAAAATTTCCAATTCGTCAGGCTTTTGAATACGCAAAGCGTGAGTATTTTTCCGCACGTCCCACTCCCATTTGCCGAAAGCGACAAAGCGCGTGCCGCGGTCAAAGCGGTCTTTGTAATAATTGATAACGCGATGCCCTTGTTTGCCCGCCACAAACCACCAGACGACGACGGGCTTGCGCGTTCTCTCGACATCGCTTGCCGTAATTTCAAAAATATAAAGCGGCGGAGCTTTCGGACCGCGATTTTTGCCGACGCGAAAACCGCCCGAAACTCTTGTGTAAAGTTCCAAAGACGCTTCCAAACCGTCGTAAAGTTCGTCAATCTGAATCAAGTTTGAGCGGTCTTCATAGCGCGTCGGGAAATAATTGAGCAAATCTTCGACGGTCGCTTCGGTCAAATCGGTTTTATACGCAAAACCCGCAACCGCCATCGCCAGTTTTCGCGCCATTGCTGATGAAAGACTTGCAGTATCATATTCGGGAAGTTCGAGAAGCGGTGTTTGCAGATTGAGTTTCATCGGGGAAATTTTAGCATAAATATATTAGGACTTTCTTAAAACAATTTAACGCAAAGGCGCAAAGAAGCAAAGACGCAAAGTTTTTAGAAGTAATTGAGAGAAAACCGGAAATTTCCGACTGATGAAATAATGAGAAATCTTTAATTATCAAAAAAAAATATTAACCATATTTACCTTTGCGCCTGTGCTTCTTTGCGCCTTTGCGTTAAAAAATTCTTGATTTAAGGCTAAATTCAAGGCAAAACTTTATACGTCAAAACGCCGAGGCTTTCCTGCAAAAACAGCGCAAATTCGCCGCGTGTAAAAATGCGGTCGCCGTTTTTTATCTTTTCAAAATTTACCGGGACGGCTTCCGCGCCGAAGATTTTTGTCCACAAATCTATCACTTCGTTTTGGGTTAAGGGAAGATTTCCCCTAAAATTTTTGCTGTCGTCAACCGATGCAATTTCATACTTTTCCAAAAGGATTTTAATCGAATCAAAATACGGATTTTTTTTCTTGTCGAGGTCTTTTATTTTGTCGGCGGAAGTCAGCTTGGTTGGATTATAGGAATAAAACAATCCGATTTTACCCGGAATTTTGTTAATGATTTTAGCGCGTTCCGAAAGCAAATCGAGTGTCAATCGCAAAAAATGAGCAAAGTCGCCGCGCGTTAAAGGCGCATCGGCGTGAAAATTTTTATCAGCGTAACCGAAGGCGAGTTGATAGTTTTCGGTCAGATTCAGAAGCGACTCGTAAAACGGCGAATCTCTTTTTATATCGGCAAAGTCTTCGATTTTCTGAGGTTTGAAATAGCTTTCGGTAAAAACATAAGGAATAAAATTATAGGTCAGCACGCCGCTCACTGATTTCGGAACTCCGTCACAAATCGTCGGGCTAAACCTTATTTTTTGCGCCGCTGCCATTCCTGCTCCTTGCAAAAGTGGGTGTCCTGAAACCTTTTCTATCTGTGAAACCTTTCCGTTTTCGTCAATTTTTACCGTCACCGTCACCGTCCCGCCAATTTGCGCTGCCTTTGCTTCGGACGGATAAGCAGGTTGAAGAAAAAGAATAACCGTGCCTAACATAAGGTTTTTACATTTATTGGCAAGCGATTCCGTCGAAATTCTCGGAATAGCTTCAACTCTGTCTTTTTTCTGTGCCAAAACCGGAAAATTTAGAATAAAAACAAGCAGAAAAATAGTTAACAAGCAGGGAATTACGCAGTTAAATGCGGAAACACGCACGTAAGTAAGTGTGCAAAGTTTCAGAACACACTTACTAACGTGCGTGTTTCCGCAAAATTGGTTCATACACCTCTATTCTCACACGACAATCCTGGCTAATATATTACAGCAAAAGTTGCAATCATCAATCAATTTCAATTTTCACAAATCTGAAACAATCCTAACCGATTAACATTGTGCCTGTGCCTTCGTCGGTAAAGACTTCGGATAACAGGGCGTTGCGTTCATTTCCGCCGATAATATGCGCGGATTTCACGCCGCTTTCAAGAATTTTTATTAAACTTTCGAGTTTCGGAATCATTCCGCCCGTCGCTTTGCCGCTTTCGATTAGCTTTTGGGCTTCCCGCACCGAAAGACGCGAAAGTTTTGTCGTTTCGTCATTTGGATTTAGATAAATCCCGTTGACATCGGAAAGCAAAACCAATTTTTCGGCTTGAAGTTGAACGGCGATTGCCGAAGCTATCGTATCGGCATTGATATTAAAAACCGAGCCTTGCGCGTCTGCGCCAAGCGAAGAAACGACGGGCAAATAGTTTGCGTCAAGCAGCAAACTCAGAAGATTTGCGTTAATTTCCAAAATGTCGCCGACATTGCCGAAATCAATCGTTTCGTGAACACCGGTTTGACGATTTAAAATCTCCTTCGGCGGACGCTTTTCGGCGTGAACGATATTGCCGTCAATGCCGGAAAGCCCGACCGCGTCAATTCCGCGAAAACGCAGCGCGGAAAGAATATCGGTGTTTATTTTGCCCGCGAAAATCATTTTGGCTAGTTCCAAAGTGTCGTCGTCCGTTACGCGCCGACCTTCGATAACGGTTTGCGCCATACCGAGTTTTTGAGCGAGTTCGGAAAGCTGTTTGCCGCCGCCGTGAATGACGCAAACTTTAATGCCGACTTGATGAATCAACGCCAACTCTTCCGCCAAAGACGCGAGATTTTCTTTGTCTTCGGTAACCTTACCCGAAAATTTGACGACAAAAGTTTTGCCTTTAAATCGTTGAATATAAGGCAATGCCTCGCGCAATAAATCTAGTTTCTGTGTGTTCATAAAAATGGTTTTATTATCTCTACTGTTTCAGCAGATTCAACAACCGGAACAAACTCAAATTCCACCAAATCCTGCCAATGCAAAACCCAATCTTGCAGTGAACTAACGTCGCTGCATTCAATTATCTGAAAACAACGATTAAAGTTTGCTTCAACCCAACTACTTTTGTAACTAAGTTTTTCGGATGTCATTCGCCCATCAGTTAGAAATCGCTGATAGACAGCTTTTGCATCACGATTCTTGAATTTCTCGATAACCATAAAAAGCATCGCGCACCTCTTTTAACTTTTCTATCCTAAAAGCTGAGACATTATTGCCTTCTGAACGTGCAGACGATTTTCCGCTTCGTCAATCACGACCGAATTTGGCGAATCAATCACGCCGTCCGTAACAATAACATTGCGACGAACCGGCAAACAGTGCATAAAAATCGCGTTGTTTGTTCGCGCCATTTTTGCTTCGTCAACAATCCATTTATTGCGGTAAATTTCGCGTTCTCTAAGGTCTTGATTCGGGCTGCCGTAATGTTGAAAACTGCCCCAACTTTTTGCATAAACGACTTCAAAATCGTCAAAAGCATTGTCAATTTCATTCACCATTTCCAAACTGCCGCCTGCCTCTGCCGCCTGCCTGCTAATTTCCCGCATCAGTTCGCCGTCTAATTCATAGCCTTTCGGGTGAGCAATTTGCAAATCGTGTCCGAATTGCGCGGCGGCGAGCGCAAACGAATTCGGCACAGCCATCGGCAAAGGTTTCGGATGCCACGCCCACGTCAGCAAAACTTTTTTCCTTTCTTTGCCGAAGCGTTCCCTAATTGTCATCATATCCGCCATTGATTGACACGGATGGTGCATCGCGGATTCGAGATTGATAATCGGTTTCGTCGCATACCGCTCAAATGCCGACAAAATCGGGTCGGTTCGTTCCAATTCCCAATCTTTTAATTCCGCAAAAGTCCGCACGCCGATTGCCGCCACATATCTTTCCAAAACGCGCACAAATTCCTTCAAATGTTCGGTTTTGTCAGAATCCATCACAACATTTTCCCGATGTTCAAGCGTCCAACTCGTTCCGCCCGGCTCAAGAATTACGGCATTTCCGCCGAGTTCATAAATACCGACCTGCATCGAAGCCCGTGTCCGCAAACTCGGATTAAAAAAAACGAGCGCGACGGATTTTCCGTTCAAAGGCTTATCGGCAATTTCGCCTTTTTTGAATTTCTGCGCCAATTCGATTATTTCTTCAAGTTCAGCGCGTGAATAATCAGATGTCGTCAGGAAGTTTTTCATCAAACAAGTTTTACACCTTCCGCGTTTATTTTTGACACATAAATATTAAAATCAATTTCCATCCGTTCGTAAATTTCGCTCATTACGTTTTCAATTTTTTGCGCCGTTTCCAAAGTTTCGCTCAACATAAAAATGCTTGGACCCGAACCGGAAATTCCGCCGCCGAGTGCGCCTGCTTTCATACTTTTGCTTTTAATTTCATCAAAACATGGAATCAAAACTTTTCTGACAGGTTCGACGATGAAATCTTCCAAACAACGTGAAATCAACTCGAAATCACCTTTCGACAAAGCCGCTACGAGTGCGCCGACATTTGCCCAACCTTGAATTGCGCTTTTGAGCGGAACTTGAGTCGGTAAAATTTTTCGTGCTTCGGATGTTTTTATTTCGATTTGCGGATGAATAATTGTGACAAACATCGGCGGAAAATCGAGCGCGATAATATCAAGCGGATTTACCGAACGAACAAGCGTGAAACCGCCGAACAGACACGGCGCGACATTATCTGCGTGGCGCGATTGCGAAGCGACAAATTCGCCCGCCATGGCAAATTCGGCAAGTTCGAGTTTAGAAAATCTCTCATCTAAAAGTTTGTTTGCCGCCACAACTGCGCCGACTGCGCTTGCCGAACTCGAACCGACGCCGCTTCCGGGTTTGATGTTTTTTGTGATTTCAACTTCAAAACCGATATTTTCTTTAACTTCTTCGAGCATCGTCAAAAGCGCAACTCCGGCAACATTTTCTTCGGCTTTTGTCGGCAAGTTGTAGTTGTCGCAATGGATGACGCGAACGGTTTTTTCGTCAATAATTCTGACGGTCATTTCATCATTCGGCTCTTGCAGGGCAAAACCCAGACAATCAAAACCGCAGACAACATTGGCGACGGTCGCAGGAGCTAAAACTCTAATCTCTTTCATAAAAGACAACGGCGATTTTTGCTGAAAACATAAAACGTATTATGATTATTTTTTGAATGTCCGACTCAAATCTCCATAAATCAATGCAATACTTTAGCACAAATCGAAAGTCCGCTCACGTTTCTTTTCGGATAGCGACGCTGAACGGTCAGCCATCCGACAAAGGCTTGTATTTTCCTGAAAAAATTCCGCAAATACCAACTGATTTTTGGCGTAGTTTTCGAGAAAAATCAAAGGTGCAAATCGCGTTTGAAGTAATAAAACCTTTTGTCGGCGATTCGCTTCCCGAAGAAACACTTTTTCAGATTTGCGAAGAAACCGTAAATTTCGATTTTCCGCTCATTCAAATTACGGAAAATATTGCGACGCTCGAACTTTTTCACGGCGCAACGCTGGCTTTCAAAGATGTCGGCGCACGATTTATGAGCCGCTGTTTGCAGTATTTTTCACGCGAAAAAAACGAAAAAACAATCGTCATCGTGGCAACTTCGGGCGACACGGGCGGCGCGGTGGCAAACGGTTTTTTCGATGTCGAAGGTATTGAAGTCGTTATACTTTATCCATCGGGAAAAGTCAGCAAAGTTCAGGAATTGCAGTTGACGACGCTTGGAAAAAACATCACGGCTTTGGAAGTTTCGGGAACTTTTGACGATTGCCAAACGCTGGCGAAAACCGCTTTGGCGGATGAAGACTTAAAGCAAAAAGTTTCTCTCACGTCGGCAAACTCGATAAACGTAGCGCGTTGGCTGCCACAGCAGTTTTATTACTTTTATGCTTTGCAGCAATGGATTTCTCAAGATTCAGGATTCAGGATTCCAGATTTAAAATTTTTACCGGTAATCAGCGTTCCGAGCGGAAATTTCGGCAACATTTGCGCGGGGATTTTGGCGCATATGTCAGGTTTGCCGTGCGAAAAATTTATCGCGGCTTGCAATGCCAATGATGTGATTCCGCAATTTTTGCAAAGCGGAAATTTACAGCCGCAAAAATCCGTCGCCACACTTTCAAACGCAATGGATGTTGGTAATCCGAGCAATTTTGCACGGATTTTAGAAATTTTCGCGGGCGATTATCTTCGTTTGAAAAATATCCTGGAAGCGGTCAGCGTTTCAGACGACGCGACTGCCAAAACGATGCGTGAAGTGTTTGAAAAATACGGCTACGTTTTAGACCCGCACGGCGCGGTTGGTTTTTATGCGTTGTCGGAATATCTGAAAAAGAACCCGAAACACAAAGGAATTTTTCTCGAAACCGCGCATCCGATAAAATTTGATTCAGTCGAAAAAATCGTCGGAACTTACGGCGAAATGCCCGAATCAGTAAAAGATTTGTTTTTGAAGCCCAAAAAAAGCGTTGAAATTGAAGCAGATTATGAGGATTTGAAAAAGATTTTATTGAATAAAATCTCCTAATATCTAACGCCCTTTGAACCTGAGGATTACTTAAATGAAGCCTGAGCGCAATTCATTTTTGCTAACTAAACCTGAGTCTTGATTAGAAAATTATGTAATCTCCAAAAAATGAGTAGAATGATTTTGAGAAAAACACTGCTCAAAAATAAGGAGATTACACAATGAGAAGTATAAAAGAACAATTAGTTTTAGT
>JBPCPU010000225.1:0-19115 GCA_050998795.1 Pyrinomonadaceae bacterium | reverse complement strand
TGGATGATCGAAAAAACAGATATTCAAAATGGTTCAAAAATCAGGTCGAGAGAAGGTTTGTTGGTTCATTGTTACGGCAAGTTGGCAGCCTCTCTCTTTATTCTCTGTTTTAACCCTTGATTCGCATCTTTTGTATTTAAACGCTCTTAGGAAAAAATAATTTCTTCGATTTCAACTATTGCGAGCCGATTTATTTTCCCATAAATATGCGGATAAATTTCGCGCATTGTCGAAGGTTCGGCAATCAAATCCGACTTCAAAAGATGCGGATTGATATGCAAAATCAAAACTTTGCCCGCCGTTTTATAATATCTTTCCAAAACTTCATCAAGTTGGTTATGATAACTGCAATGAATAAAACCTTCCGTCGTTAAACTTTCGGCTTCGTATTCGTCTTCGTCTTTGAATTTTTCCCAAACTTCGGGCAAAACAATATGAAAAATTTTCATTTTTATTCTTCGGAGTCGGCAACGGCTTTTTGCAATTCCAGGTATTTTTCACGCACAAACGGATTAAGTTTTTCGGCAAATTCAGCGGACAGATTTTTTAATTTAATCAATTCCTGCACGTCCGCCAAATCCTTCAAACGATGCGGCGCGGTCATTCCTGAAGCGAGTTTCAGTTCAATCAATTTTTCTAAAGTTAAAGTTTTTATGTCGTCAATTTCAGTTTGATGTTCGTTCGGATTTGGAAAAACGACGGGTTTCGGTCTTCCGTCGCCCGGAAATTCACCCGCAGTGATTATTACAACCGATACATTTTCCCCGGTTGTGCGAAACTTATTGGTCGCGCCTTCAAACGCGGGACGATAGCCGAGTCCGACGAGTTCGTTTTTGAACTTCTCCAAACCTTCTTTTGTCAAAAGCAAATCAATGTCCTCGGTAAAACGCCGATATCCGTATTGATTAAGAGCAACCGCGCCGATAACATTGTAATCAATTCCGCGACTTTCCAGGTCTTTCACGATGCGGCGCAAAGTTTCATTAAGCGTTCCTTGTCCCATAAAAAATCGCAAACCTTCCTCGTAAGCCGCAACGGGCGAAGAAATTATTTTTTGAAAATCCGCTTTCATTCGTAATGAACTTTGAGCAACGTCAAACCGTGTGCCGGCGCGGTTTGACCCGCTAAATTTCTGTCGCCGCTGACGATTGCCGTTTGAATTGTATCAGAATCCTTTTCGCCGCGCCCGACTTCGAGCATTGTCCCGATAATCGAACGCACCATATAACGCAGGAAACCGTTGGCGGAAATGCGAAATTCGAGAATCGAAGCGTTGGCTCGCGCATCCCAAAATGATTCAACCGAAAAATCCAGCACCGTCCGCACGCGGTTTTCAACATCGGAACGCGCGGCGGAAAACGCCGTCCAATCGTGTTCGCCCAAAAACAGACGCGCCGTTTCATTCATTCGCCCAACATCCAAAGGACGTGCTTCGTGATGAGCGTAACGCAGCCAAAACGGTGACATCACCGGCGCATTCACAACGCGATAAACGTAAGTTTTAATTTTCGCGGAAAATCTCGCGTGAAATTCATCGGAAACTTTTTCGACATTCAAAACGCGCACATCGCGCCACAGATTTCCGTTAATCGCCACGCGCAATTTGTCCGGCGTAAAAGGTCTATTTAATTGAACGTTGGCGACTTGACCTTCGGCGTGAACGCCCGCGTCCGTGCGACCT
The DNA here is from genome assembly GCA_050998795.1 of Pyrinomonadaceae bacterium. GTDB lineage: Bacteria > Acidobacteriota > Blastocatellia > Pyrinomonadales > Pyrinomonadaceae. The sequence goes on along the minus strand of JBPCPU010000225.1, from coordinate 17,434 downwards.
GAGCCGACGACGGCAACTTGCGCGTCTTCAATCAAACTCAGAGTTCTTTCAAGTTCGCCCTGCACCGTGCGCTGATTTTCCTGCACCTGCCAGCCGTGAAAATCCGTGCCGTCGTATTGAATTAATAATTTAAAATTCATTTACTTACTTGTTCGGCTTCCGGGTTTGACTGCTTTATCTCCACGCTCACACATCGGACAATCTTCAGATTTATGGGTTGGAACGTCCAAACTTGCTAATGCGATGCGCGGAACGCCAACGTCCGCTTTTCCGTTCGAGCGGTCAATTATCGAAGCCGCGCCTGTAACTTTTGCGCCTTTTTTTTCGAGTGCTTCGATGCACTCGCGCGTTGAACCGCCGGTTGTGATAACGTCTTCGACAACTAAAACCTTTTCGTTTTCCCTAACCGAAAATCCGCGCCGCAAAGTCATCACACCGTTTTCGCGTTCCGTCCAGATAAAACGAACATTCAACGCCTGTGCGACGGCAAAACCAATTATCAAACCGCCGATTGCGGGCGAAGCAACGGTTTCGATATTTGCATCGGTAAAATGTTCGGCAATCGCGCGTCCGAATTTCGCCGCGTCTGACGGATATTGCAAAGCCAGCGCACATTGCAGATATTTCGGGCTGTGCAAACCGCTCGACAAAATAAAATGCCCTTCTAAAAGCGCATCGGTTTCTTTGAAATGTTCTAAAATTTGCTCTGAGTTCATTTAAACTATTAAATTATGTTCGTTTGAAATTTCGCAAGTTTGTCAAATCCGATTTGCGATTTGATTTTTTCGCGTTAAAATCATTAGAAAGATGTTACCTTATCCTAATCTAATTTCAGATTCTCTGCTAATCAGCGAAACTATTCAACTTCTACAATCAGGCGGCGGACGCGCTTCTGCCGTCAAGGTCGTTGATTATGTGATGAAAATTTCCAAGCCTGAGCCGGGTTTGGCAAAACTTCTGGTGGCGGATTTGGTGAATACAGACCCGCGTTTGCGGTTGAATGACGATACGCTGGAATTGATTGAGTCGAATTTTGAACGCCGAAATTTTGCGGAAACTGATTTTGTCGTGTTTGATTTGGAAACGACGGGTGCAAAAACTCCGCCGTGCCGCATCACGGAAATCGGCGCGTATCGTGTGCAAAAAGGTAAAATAACTGAAGAATTTCAGACGCTGGTCAATCCCGAAACGCCGATTCCGATGTTTATTTCGCAATTAACCGGAATTACGGACAAAATGGTCAAAAATGCGCCGCGCTTCCCCGAAGTTACCGCCGATTTTTTAGACTTTATCGGCGATTCGGTTCTGGTAGCGCACAACGCGCATTTTGATATGCGTTTTCTCAATCACGAAATCGGCAGAATTCACGCCAATTATCGTGTCGCAAATCCGCATCTTTGCACGGTCAAAATTTCGCGCCGGCTGCTTCCGCATATCGAAAATCACCGGCTCAACACGGTTGCCGATTATTATGCGGTCGCACTTATCAACCATCACCGCGCTACCGACGATGCCCGCGCCACCGCGCATATTTTCGTTAATTTATTGGCGGAATTACAAAATCTGGGCGTGAGAGATTTGGCAGCCGCGAAAAGGTTGAAGTTTTAATTCAAGCAAAAATTTTCCGGCAAAATAAATCAAACAAAACCCGATTTAATTTTTTCGTTAGTTTCGTTGTAAAATTATCGTTTCGATTATTTACAAAAGAAACTACTATGTTAGACGAAATAAATTTGCAGCCAACCAATCAACAAAATTTGGATATTCGCTCAACGCCGCGCCGGGAGATGAAACTTTATCCGCTCGACACTTTTAAATATGAATACGCCGGACGCGAGATTTGGGTTGAATTTGAAATGTCTGAATTCACAGCGATTTGTCCGTTTTCAGACTTCCCCGACTTTGCCGTTATTCGCCTTAAATATATACCGAATGAACGCTGTATCGAACTGAAAAGTCTAAAACTTTATATCAATTCCTTCCGTGAAATAAAGGTTTTTCACGAGCATGTGATCAATATAATTTTGGAAGATTTCGTCAAGGCTTGCGACCCGCTGCGCGTCGAAATTGAAGGCGATTTTCACGTTCGCGGAAATATCAAAACGATTGTCCGAGCAAGCTATAAAAGTAAAAAGTAAAAAGTGAAGAAAGGTTATCATTGCTAAACATCTTGTTTAACTCGACAAATTTTCTACTTTCTACTTTTTACTTTTTACTTTTTACTTTAATGACCTGTTGCCGACATCACGTTTGGTTGAATGACGTGATGTTTAGTGCAGGCATTTTCAATAAGTTCTTTTATCGTGCTTTCAATCTTGCCTTCGTCCGCGAGTCCGGCGTTGGTAACTTCGGAAACAATCAGGAATTTTGCTTTTTCGAGCATAGTTTGTTCGCGGAAGGAAAGTTTTTTCCCGTGGCTCAAAAAAGTAAGTTTTTTCAAAACATCCGCTGCTTCGAGAACGTCGCCTGATTGCAGTTTTACATTATATTCGCGTGAACGAACCTTCCAATCGTCCGAAACTTCGCCAAAATCATTCGCTAAATTAACTACTAAAGTTTTATATTGTTTTGATGTAATAATCGGTCTGATTCCGACAGTTTCAGCATTTGCCGTCGGAACAAAAATCGTCGAATTATCGCTCAAAACCCGCAGCAAATAAAAGTTCATCGAATCGCCGGCGATTTTTTTATTCTCAATATCCTCAACCAGACAAATGCCTTGATTGGGATAAGCAACCTTCTGTCCAATGATAAGTTCCATATTCATTTTTCTCCTTTAACTTAAATTCCAAAAACAAAGCCTAAAGAACGAATCACACAGATTCGCAGGTGAAGCCGGACTGCAAGGATATTTCTACTATACCACAAAACCGGACGTGATGAAAAGAATTGCCAAAAATCGGTGTTTTAGATTGTTTTAGGAAGTTCGATAGAGAAAATCGTGCCTTTGGTAAGAGTCGAAGCAACGGAAACTTCGCCGCCGTGCAGCCGCGCCAGATGTTTGACAATTGCCAAACCCAAACCCGTGCCGCCGATTTCGCGTGAACGGGCGCGGTCAGTGCGGTAAAAGCGTTCAAAAATGCGTTGGAGATGTTCGTTTGAAATGCCTTCGCCCGTGTCGGCAACGGCAATTGTGTCTTTTGTTTCGCTTGTTACGTGGTTGACGGTTACGCTTCCGGTTTCACGATTAAACTTAATTGCGTTGTCAATCAGGTTCGTCAGCATTTGCTCAAGTCTGACGACATCGGCAAAAACGCTGACATCAGCGGGAACTTCGTTTATTAGTTTGATACGTCGTTCGGCAGCTTTCGTGGAAAGATTAGTAAAAACCTCTTCGATTTGTGCAGATAGATTTACTTGTTTGAGCTGCAAATTGATTTTGCCCGATTCGATTATCGAAAGTTCCAGAATATCGTCAATCAAATGGTGCATTCGCTGCGCGTTTTTGCGAATCACGCTCAAAAACCGCTGGTTATTTTCCTCGTCGTCAATTGCGCCGTCTTCTAAAGTTTCAACAAAAGCCAGGATGGAAGTTAAAGGTGTGCGGAGTTCGTGCGAGATATTCGAGAGAAATTCCTGCCGGACTTTTTCGAGATGTTCAATCTGTGTGATGTCGTAAAAAAAGCCGATTGCGCCTTTTGTTTTATCAAGTTGAATCGGCGCGATATGAACGTCGAATTTGCGTTTTTCAATGCCCGGAATTTCAAGTTCGATGTCGGAAGGTTCGCCGTTTTCCAACGCTTTCCGAAACGCTTCGTGCAAATACAGGTCGCGGATAACTTCACTCAGACGTTTTTCTTCAAACGCACCATTTCTACGTCCAAATGCGTCATACGCCGCTTGATTGGAAGCCAGAATGCGCGTGTCTTCACCGACGATAATCGCACTTTCGCGCAATGTTTCGAGGATTTTACTCAAAACTGAACGCGAGATTTTTTCGTCCGCCTTTCCATTTACGAACCAATTTTCTAAAAAACCCATAGAACCTTTTAAGATTTAAGATTTAAGATTTAAGATTCAAAATTAAGAATCTCAAATCTCAAATCTCAAATCTCAAATCTCAAATCTTAAATCTCAAATCTCAAATCTTAAATCTCAAATCTTAAATCTTAAATCTTGAACTTATTTCAATTCGATAAACCGATAACCAACGCCGACGACCGTTTCAATGCAGCCGCCGCAATCACCTAATTTTTGCCGCAGACGGCGAATGTGAACGTCAAGCGTGCGCGTGTCGCCGAAATAGCTGTAACCCCAAACATTGTCGAGCAAGTTCTGGCGCGTGGCGACTCGTCCCGCGCTTTTTATCAGATGTGTGAGCAAAGCGAATTCCTTGCGCGTCAGTTTAACATTTTCGTCGCCGCACAAAACCCGCATATCGGCAAAATCAATTGCTAATCTATCATTTTTATAGTTTTGCAGAGTATCCTTTTCAACGCGCCGCAAAACTGCGCGAACACGCGCGACGACTTCTTTGACCGAAAATGGTTTGACGATATAATCATCCGCGCCGATGTCCAAACCCGCGATTTTATCGGTTTCGGCAGCTTTTGCCGTGAGCATAATGATCGGCGTTTTTTCAGTTAGAGGTTCGCGCCGCAATCTTCGGCAAAGTTCCATTCCGCTCATTCCCGGCAGCATTAAATCAAGAATAATCAGCGCGGGCGGATGTTTTTCGTCAAGTGCCAGCCGCAAACCTTTTTCGCCCGATTCGGCAACAACGGGACGAAAACCTTCGCGCTTAAAGTTATATTCCAAACTTTCGGCAATATCCGCATCGTCTTCGATAATTAAAATTTCGTGCAGCATAAATTCAAAGTGGAAAAGTGGAAAAGGGAAAAGGTGAAAAAGTGGAAAAGGGAAAAAGTAAAACTGCCCGACGAAATTTCGATTGTCGGATATGAGTAAAAAACTTTTTCACCTTTTCCCTTTTCCACTTTTTTCCTTTACTGGTGTTTGATAAAAACCGCTTCCTTCATATAGACGGTTAATTCGCACATATCTTTGACGTAATCGCCGATGCGTTCCAGATTTTTGGCGACAAATAAAAGCCGCGCGAGTCGGGTTGATTTCGATGCGTCCTGCGACATCGTTTCCATCAAATTATCAACTAAACGGTCGTAAATCCGGTCAACTTCTTCGTCCTGTTTGATAAGTTCACGCGCTTTGTCGGAATCGTTGGTCGTGAAAGCGTCGAGCGCGGATTGGAGCATTTCCAAAGCGCGTTCCGCCATTTCATTTAATTCGGCGTAGGTTTTAAGTTCCGGCTCGTCGTTTAATTCCAAAGCCGCCCGCGCAATGCTCGTCGCGTGGTCGGCGATGCGTTCCAGAACCGGCGTAATTTTGAAAATCGAAATCACCATCCGCAACTCGCGGGCAACCGGACGGCGCAATGTCAAAACCTCAACGCTCAAGCGGTCAATTTCAAGTTCAAGACGGTCAATCACGCGGTCGTTTTCTAATACCTGATTGGCAACTTCGCTATTTCTCTGCACGAGCGCGTGCATTGCCCGCTGTAAAGCTAATTCGACTTCGCCGCCCATCAGCAAAAGTCGGTCGCGTAAAATATTCAGTTCGCGCTCCAAAAGTTTTCTCTGCTCCATTAAATAGAAATGTAGAACATAATGCCGGTTTATAAAAGCGCGAAGTTGGAAACTGAGTTTTAGGATAGACGTGAGATTTTAATGCGGTATGAACAAAAGATTAAATAAATGTTAAATCTCAATAGTGGTGAGTGGTGAACGATTAGTGATAAGTTTTGTGAATTTCGATATCTGCGTTGAAAATTTAACGGTATTGCTGTTTTCGATTTATCACTAACCATTCACCACACATCACTGTTTTATTTCTTTCGGACGAATCAAAACGCGCAAAGTGCCGCAATTAGATTTTACATCGCTCCAATTTTCTATCTGCAAATCAATTACCGCCAAAGCCGCTGTCGGCAGCGGTTGTAATTCGCCGGTCAGAATTTTCAAAAGCCCTTCAAATCCCGGATTATGTCCGACCAGCATTATAGATTGAAGTTTGTCGTTTTGTTCTGAAATAATTTCCAAAAGCCGATGCGGGCTGGCTTCATAAATTTTTTCGTTAAACTGGATTTCGCCGTTTAATTGCGCCGCTGAATGAACTAAAATTGCCGTTTGTCCGGCTCTTTCGGCGGTCGAACTAATAATTAAATCGGGTTGAAATTGATTCTTATAAATAATTTTGCCCATAAACGGTGCGGCTTCCAGCCCGCGTTCATTAAGCGGGCGGTCAAAATCTGCCAAATCTGCATTGTTCCAACTCGATTTGGCGTGGCGCATCATAAAAAGTGTTTTCATATTTTCCAAGTCAGTCATCAACTTCTTGAAGCACAATCGGGTGCGACTGAAAAATCGCTTTCAGCGTTGAATAAACTTTCTTTTTTAATTTTTTGTCTTTCCGAACGGAAATCAGAATGTCGGTAAGCGACAATATACCAACAAGTTTGCCGCTTTTATCAGTTACCGGAAGTCTTTTTAATTGATTTTTACGCATCTTTTTTAGTGCGTCTTCAATTTTATCGTTCGCCGCACAACCGATAATTTTTCCGCCGGTTAATTCCTTAACTTTAACCTGCGAAACTTTTTTGTTTCGGGCTGCGACGGCAATGCAAATATCGCGGTCGGTAATTATTCCGACGACTTTGCTTTTCGCGTTAACTACCGGAACAACGCCGCAATCTTTTTGCCGCATAATTTCAGCGGCTTTAATCAAATTGTCTTCCAAAATACAGAAACCAACGTCTGTCATCATTATTTTTTCAACTTTCATTTCGTCAAATAGTAATTCCAACACAATTTGTTTTATTATCTCTTTAAAGATGAAAACACAAAAACTCGCCGCGATAGACATCGGTTCAAATTCCTTAAAACTCGTTATTATCGAAGCCGCCGCCAGCGATTCTTTTACCGTGCTTTTGCAGGAACGCGAGCGCGTCCGGCTTGGACACGAAACGCTTAAGAACCATTTTTTATCGGACGAAGCAATAAATCTTTCGGCAACCGCGATTGCCAAATTCCGCTCAATCGCCGACAGCCGCGAAGTTGATTCGATTATTGCCGTCGCCACCGCTTCGGTGCGCGAAGCCGAAAATGCCGCCGAATTTGTTGACGAAATCGAAAGACGCACGGGCATTCACATTGAAATTTTGTCTTCGCTTGAAGAAGCGCGGTTAATCGGCGTGGCGGTCGCGCAATTTTTCGGCGCGGATAAAGAATCGCTCCTCAATATTGACATCGGCGGTGGTTCAACCGAACTTTCGCTGATGAAAAACGGTGAACCGCACAAACTTTTTTCGATGAAGCTCGGCGCGGTCGGTCTGACGGAGAAATTTATTTTCAGCAATCCGCCGAAAGCCAAAGAACTAAAAAATGTGCAGGCGGAAATTGTCTTTGCACTCAAGCAACCGAGGCGAAAAATGGATGGCGAAACGTGGAAGTTTCCCACCGGAACTTCCGGCACAATTCTAAATCTAGCCGGTTTAATCAATTTTCAAACACCGGAAAATTCGTCCGGCAAAATGGAAATTCAACTTAAAAAGCTCATTGCTTTAAACAAAACATTGGCGAGTATTCCGCTCGAAAAACGCGCTCAATTGCCGGTCATCAGCCCGCAGCGTGCCGAAGTCATCGTCGCCGGCGGGCAAATTTTGGAAGGCGTAATGCGGGCTTTTAATATCCAAACGCTCCAGCCGTGCGCGTATGCTTTGCGCGAAGGCGTAATTATTGATTACCTGCGCGAAATTGAAGCCGAATCGCTGCCGCCCGTGCCGGATGTGGAAGATATTCGTCTGCGCGATGTTTTCGCTATCGGCAGACGTTTTGGTTATGAGGAAACACATGCTTTACAGGTTGCGGGTTTGGCGGAAAAAATCTTCGACGCGCTCGCGCCGATTTACAATCTCCGGCGGCACGGACGAACTTTGCTTTCCGCCGCCGCGCTTCTGCACGACATCGGTTATCACATCTCGCACGAATCACATCACAAACATTCGCTTTATCTCATTAAACATTCGGACATTACGGGCTTTTCGGAAAACGAAAAACTGATGATAGCCAACATTGCCCGTTATCACCGCGCCGCTTTGCCGAAAGAAAAACACACGGATTTTATGCAGTTAAATGAAAAAGACCGCAAAATAACGGCGCATCTCGGCGCGATTTTGCGAATCTCCGACGCGCTCGACCGCGGTTACGAAAACCACGTCCGGGACATCCAATTCAAACTCGACAAACGAAATTTATACATCAAACTTATCAGCGACCAGGACTGCACGATTGAGCGCGAAGCGATTGAGCGGAAAAAAGATTTGTTTGAAGTTGCGTTCGATTGTAATTTAAAGGCTGTGTGAATAAAATCGGCAATTTTCGAGATATTTATATTTTCAAAATAATTCTGTTATGCAGAAACAATTAAGGTCAGTATGTTTTCATTCGGAATAGTTGATAGGTAATAACTGATAGATGAGAGATAAAGTCTAAATCTATCAGTTATGTGTATTGACAAATTAGGTGAGGTGGTCAAATGGATTGTCTGTTATTCGCTGTTCGCTGTCAGTTATTCACTAATAAACGAAGAGATTCTTTGAAAAACAGCGAATAGCCAATAGCGAACAGCGAATAGTTATGGCTCTCCAACGTAATTTGTCAATACAGTTATTATCTTTCAACTGTCAGTTGTTCCAAATAAACCAACTTAATTTGTTTCCGTATTACATAAAAACACGCTTATTCCCATTAACATAAAAAAGACCATCACAACCTCCGCGTCGCCGAGATTGAAATGCACAAGCCCGCCGGTAAAAAATCCGATTAAACCGCCGAAACAGCCTAAAATAATTCCTTTTGTTTGCCAATCAACTGATTCTGGATTTTGGATTTTGGATTTTGGATTTTCAATTTCAAACTCTCGAATCTTGAATCTTGAATCTTGAATCTTGAATCTTGAATCTTGAATCTTGAATTTTACCCCGCGCCACAGCGTCTTGCCGTAAATAAACAAAATCCACAGCCACAGCAGAAGCGCGGGCAACCCGCGTTCGACGACGAGTTGCAAAGGTGTCGAATGAAAATGTCCCATTGGAAGTCTGCCGTCATCGAACAAATGCCAGTCTTTCGCGTAACGCTTGATGGAATCCATTCCGACACCGATAGAAAAATTGCGCGGGTTGTTTGTCCACAAATTAAAACCTTCGCGCCAAACCGTTTCGCGCCAAGTCGTCGAATCATCTTTTGCGTCAAAAAATCCGACGTTCCGGCTTTGCTGTAAAAAGAAAAGTCCAATCAGCGCGACCGGCAAAACCACGACGGCTAAACTAACAAGAATTTTGCGATTGCCGTTTGCTAAAACAATAGCGAAAGCCGAAACCAAAAACGCGAGTTGTGATGCGCGGGTAACAGTCAAAAGAAGCGCAACGCCCATTGCGATAAGACAAAAAAGGAGAAGAGGAGAAAAGGAGAAAGGGAGATGGGGAGAAAATAAACGACGAAAATTATTTGTTAAAATTGCTTTGATATGCGCTTGTCTATCCTTCTTCTCCCTTTCTCCCTTTCTCCCTTTCTCCCTTTCTCCCTTTCTCCCCTTCTCCCCTTCTTTTTTTCTTCCGATTGACGCGATAAAAAGCCCGAATGTCAGCGAAGCGATAAGTTGCAAAACTTCGGCAAAAGTCGTGTAATGCCCGTAAAATCCGGCGGAACGCCAATTTCGGCTGCGTTTCCAATCGCTAATGCCGAGTTTTTCCTTTGCATTTGTGCCGTTTAATAAATCGGCGCGTTTAATCTGCACGACCAGGTAATAATCGGGGCGATAAAATTTCACCTGCGCCGTTTCGTTTTGTTCCAGTTCCGCCGTTAAATCTTCCGGTGTGCGAATTTTCTTTTTATTTACTTCGAGCAATGTATCGCCGTCTTTTAAAACAATTTTTTCTGAATTATTTTCCAGATAAATAGCTTTGGTCAAAGGACTATTCGCCGTTACGCCTTGAACTTCTACACCGCGCCCGAAAATGCGCTCAATCGGTGTCCAAAGAACACTGACCATTGACGAAAAAATAAGGGCGAAAGCCAAAAATTTGGCGGCGCGGACGGTTCGCAAATTACCGATAACAAAATAAAAAATGAGAAAAAGCAGGACGTTTCGCAGGCGGTCGAGCGAAATATCAGGCGCGTAGGAAAAAATCGAAGTAATCGCCGACCAAAACAAAAACAGCCACAAAGCGCGGTCAAGCGGTGTTTTCAGACTCAGCGGATTTTTGGAAACCGGCGGGCGCGGCTTTATAAAAAAGCGAATTATCCATGCTAAAGCTCCGCACAGCCAAGCCGTCTGCGTCGCGGCAATCGAATGCGGCGCGGACAAAATCATCAAAATTAAAAAGATAAAAGCGATGCGCTCAAGCCATTTGGCAAAAGTGTTTTCAACTTCAATTTTGGCGATGCCGTCAAGCCAATTTAAGAATTTTTGCATAGAATACAAGGCAATAAATTATTATGACTTTCTAAGGAATCAATTAACGCAAAGGCGCAAAGAAAAATATGGTTTATTTCATCAGTTAGAATATTGTAGTTTTTATTTACTTCTAAAAACCTTTGCGCCTTTGCATCTTTGCGGCTTTGCGTTAAAAATTTCTTCTGTTTTGTCTAACTATTTAAATACGAGGCGGACAAAGCAGATTTATATTGATTTTCTTCGCGCCGTTGCGTCCTGGCGGTTTAATTTCTACACTCTTTTCATGAATTCTGAAAATCTGCAAACTGATTTGTGCGTCAAAACCGAAATTAAACTTTACTACGATTTGCATATACCCGAAAACCTGAAATCACCCGCGCCGCTTCTGATTGCGGTTCACGGTTACGGCGCACATAAACGCTATATGATGCGCGAGGCGTTTGTTGTCGCGCCTGAAAATTGTGTAATCGCGTCAATCCAAGCTCCGCATCAGCATTTTCGAGAAACTGAAAAGGGTTATAAAGTCGGTTTTGGCTGGCTGACGGATTTTAAAGCGGAAGAATCAGTCTTACTGCATCAAAATTTTGTATTGGAAGTGATTGAGAAACTTGCCGAAAAAGAAATTATTGACGCAGAAAAAGTTTATCTTTACGGGTTTTCTCAGGCGTGCGCGTTGAATTTCCGCTTTGCTTTTACTTTTCCCGATGTTGTTTGCGGTGTAATCGGAGTCTGCGGCGGTATTCCGTCGGATTTGGAAACAAACGCGCTTTACAATCCGACAAATGCCGATGTGTTTTTTCTTTACGGCAATGATGATGAGTTTTATCCGCTTGAGAAATTTCAAAAGTTTGAGCAAAAATTAAAAGACTATCTGCCGAATTTCCAATCGAAACTTTACCAGGCAAAACACGAAATTACGAATGAAATGCGCGAAGACGTAAAAAAATGGTTAATGGTTAATGGTAAATGGTAAATAAAAAAAGTTCTCCATTTACCACTTACCATTTACTATTTACCACTTACCATTTATCAGTTGACCTTGAACTTTCTAATCTCGGCTTTTCCTTGAATGTCGGCGGGTAAAACTAAACGCAGAGAGTTTTCGCCCGAATCGGTTTTAATGATTTCTACTTGCAGATTTTCCGCCTTCAGAGCATCCAAAATCGTATGTGCGCCGTATAAAACAACGGTTGCCGTGCTGATTTGTGTTTCGGTGCGAACGGGAACGATAAAAAGTCTTTCAATCCGTTTTTCGCCGATTTTGACTACGACGTCAACCACCGTATCAATTAACGTAGCTTTCGGATTGACGAGATTTAGCCCGACTTGTTGAGCAGTAAAATCTTCTCTGCGGTTTTCAAGATTTATCTTTTCGGTTGAAACGGAATCGAGCGATTTGATATAACTTTCAGGTCCGCGCACACTCACTTTGTTCGGCAAAACCGCCGTTCCGTAAATCTCAAAACCTTCCGCGACGCTGCCTTCGGTTTCAGCCTTGACGGGAATTTCGCGTTCCTGAACGGCTTCCAGTTTAATGGCGATTTTATTCGGCTGCACTTCTTCGAGTTTCACGCCGGTCGGCAGTTCGACATTCATATTTTCGGGCGTAATTTGAACCGTTCGGTCGCCCGCCTGAACTTCCGTTAAATCCAATGACGCAACCAAATCACGCGGATTTATCTGGTCAATTTTGCGTTTGTCGCCCGTGACGACTAAATCAACTTCCTGCACCGGTGAATTGGTAACTTCAATACTGTTGGAAACGCGCAGATTAAGTGTGATGTTTTTCAGCCGCGCCGTTGTCGGCGCACGAAGTCCGGTAACGCCCAACCAGAGCGCAAATGTAATCACGAGTGCTACCGCTTTGATAAACCAATCGTCCAAAAACACACGCTGAAATAATCGGCGGAAAGAAAGTTGCCGTTCATCTTTTTGAAATAGTTTTTCAGTCGGTGCAAGCATTGTAGACTCAAGATTCAAGATTCAAGATTTAAGATTCAAGATTTAAGATTTAAGATTTCAATTCTTAATTTTGAATCTTAAATCTTAAATCTTGAATCTTGAATCATCCAACCGTTATCTCCGTTTCAGATTCTTTCATTGTTTTGGTTTGTTCGCGCTTTTTTTCTACAACAGGCATATCCATTGCATTAAGAAGCGAAGCACGAAGTCCGTTTGTGTCTAAATTTCGTTTCAAAACTCCGCTTTCAACAAAGGAAATCAAGCCTGTTTCTTCGGAAACAATCACCGTTATCGCGTCCGTTCCTTCAGTTATGCCGATGGCGGCACGATGGCGCGTTCCTAATTCCCGCGAAATGCTCGGATTTTTTGTCAGCGGTAAAAAAACGGAAGCCGAAGCGATCCGTTCTCGTTGAATAATCACCGCGCCGTCGTGAAGCGGCGTTGACGGATTAAAAATCGTAACCAGCAAATCGTAGCTGAGTTTGGCATCAAGCTGAACGCCTGCATCAATAAAATTCCGCAAACCGACGTTGCGCTCAATGACAATTAACGCGCCGATTTTTTCCGTCGAAAGCGTGGTTGCCGCCAAAATAATTTCATCGTAAATCGTTTCGCCAAGTCCGTCGCGTTCACGCCGCAAAATCGGAAAACGCAGACGATTGCCGAAATAAATTAACGCTTGCCGGATTTCCGATTGAAAAAGAACGATAATCGCCACGCCGATATAAAGCACGGCGGAACGCAGAACAAATTCAAGCGTGGCAAGGTCTTGGGCGACCGCAAACCAATAAAGCAGGGCTAAAATAACCATCCCGACAACCGTCGGCACAGCCCTTGTTCCGCGCAGAAGTTTCAGCACGACATACACAATGATAAAAACCAGCGCGATGTCTAAGGCATTTCGCAAGGTGTTTATTGTCGGAATGTAATCGCTAAACTGCATTTTCAAATTTAAGATTCAAGATTTAAGATTCAAGATTTAATTTTGAATCTTAAATCTTGAATCTTAAATCTTAATTATCCGATATGTTCGGGAATTACCTCTTTGACCGTGCTTTCGCTGAGGCTCGCCGTTTCCAAGAATATCATATCAACTTTCGGTTCGGCTTTCTTTATATTCTTTTCTATTTCTCCGATACTTTTTACAATCTGCTCGTTTGTTAAATTACTCTTTAGATTGATGTGAGCGTTGACCAAAATCTGCTTCGGCGCAAGGTGCATTGTCAAAAGTTCAATCACTTTATTGACGTTTGGATGCGATTCCATTGCGCTGTGAATTTTTTCGACATCCTTCGGCGTTGCCGCTTCGCCTAAGAGAAGCCCGCGCGACGAACGTGCCAGAGAAAACGCGACAATTGCCAAAACCACTCCAATTGCTACCGAAGCAATGCCGTCCCACAGCATTCCTTCGTAAGGCGCAACTTTATACTGTCCTAAAAGTAATCCCGCCGCCGCGAGAACGATTCCGAAAAGTGCTGCCGAATCTTCAAAAATAACCGTTTTCGCCGTCGGGTCTTTTGATTCCTTCAGATATTCGCCGAAACTTAAGCCTTCGTGATGCGCTTCGTTTATTTCCTGATAAAGAGCCAAACCAATCGAACCGGCTTCCAAAACAAAAGAAATTCCCAAAACCCAGTAAGCCCAAGCCAGATTTTCAATCACGTGCGGATGCCTGATTTTTTCGATGCCTTCGTAAATGGCATAAGTTGCACCGACACCGAAAATAAAAATTGCGGCGATAAACGACCAGAAAAATCGTTCTTTACCGTAACCGAACGGATGTTTTTCTGATGCCGGACGTTTATAAAAACGCAGTCCGAGAAGCAGAAAAACTTGATTTGTCGTGTCCGCCAACGAGTGAAAACTTTCCGCCATCATTCCCGACGAACCGGTGATGACGGCGGCAATGAACTTCAGAACTGTGATTAAACCATTTGCAACAAGTGCGCCAATAACGGCTAACATTTTTTTTCCTCAACTTGATAAATTGTGATTAAGCTGTGTTGATTATTTGTTAAAACTCGTGAAGCGCAGTTTCTTCCTGCGATAAAATCAGTTTTTCTCCATAGGTGTCAACAAAATTTATTGTTAAATTTGCACAAATTGATTATGTAGAAAAAAAGAAAAAATCGCAAAATTGTTATCAAACTCATTTATTGTTTGATAAATTGAATAGGATAAAATTTGCGGAACAATTAAAAGCAAAAGGAGTTTGGCAAAGTGGATGTAGAAGCGGTTGAAAGCAATAAAAAACTCGTGCGCGGTTTGAGTCTGCTCGATGCGACGATGATTGTTGTCGGTTCGATGATTGGCAGCGGCATTTTTATCGTATCGGCGGAATCGGCGCGGCTCCTGGGCGCACCGGGCTGGCTTTTGGTCGCCTGGATTTTGGCGGGAATTATGACGATTTCCGGTGCGTTGTGTTTCGGCGAACTCGCCGCCGCGATGCCGAAAGCCGGCGGACCGTATGTTTTTATGACCGAAGCCTACGGCAAACCCGTCGGATTTCTTTACGGTTGGTCGCAGTTTTTGATTGTCCAAAGCGGCACGATTGCTGCCGTTGCCGTCGCTTTCGCTAATTTCACGGGCATTTTGATTCCTTCGATTTCCGGCACGAGCTATTTGATTGAACCGGTTGTTCTCGGTTCGTATGCAATTAGTCTTTCGACCCAGCAAATGCTCGCCATTGTCAGCATCGCGCTTTTGACTTTTATCAACACGCGCGGTCTGGAAGTCGGCAAATGGATTCAAAATACTTTTACCATCACAAAAACGGCGGCTTTGCTCGGCTTAGTTATTGTCGGACTTTTATTCGGTTGGAACTCCGGCGGCGCATTATTTTCGGCTGATTGGTGGAATAGCGCGGCAAACGGCTGGAGTCTTGAAAAAGCGCAGCCTGCCGCCGCCGCTCTTGGTTCGCTCGCTTTCATCGTTGTTCTCGGCAAAGCGATGACCGGACCGCTTTTTTCGCAATCGGCTTGGGACAACGTAACTTTTACGGGCGGGGAAATCGAAAATCCGGGCAGAAATTTGCCGCGAGCTTTGATTATCGGCTGTTTAGTCGTCGTCGGTTTATATTTCCTGGCAAACATCGCGTATGTCGTAACTTTATCGCTTCCGGCTTTGCAAAACGCGCCGAACGGTCGCGTCGCCACCGCCGTAATGGAACAGATTTTCGGTGCGCCGGGTGTCATTGTCATTGCGATTGCGTTGATGATTTCAACTTTCGGATGCAACAACGGCTTGATTCTTTCCGGCTCGCGCGTGTCGTATGCGATGGCAAAAGACGGTTATCTTTTCACGCCTCTGGCAAAGACAAACGACAAGCGTGTTCCGGCGTTTGCACTGCTCGCACAATGTGTTTGGGCTTGTCTTTTAATTTTGCCGCGCACCGTAACTTACGCCGCCGGAAGCGAAACTCCCGCTTTCGGCAATGTCTATACGCAACTTCTCGAGTATATCGTTTCGGTTGACCTCATTTCCGCCGCGCTGTCGGTTTTGGCAGTGATTGTTTTGCGTCGCAAACTACCCGAAATGCCGAGACCGTATCGCGTTTGGGGCTATCCGTTCACGCCTCTAATTTTTCTGACGCTTTCGATGTTTGTAACTTTGACGCTTGTTTATCTCGCGCCCGGAACTGCCGGAATCGGTTATCTTTTAGCTCTAACCGGAATTCCGGTTTATTTTATTCGGCGCAAACGGGCGGAGAGAAAACAGGCGGTTGAAGAGGCACGAGATAAGAAACTTGATTGAGTAAAGGAAATGACTTCTGACGCGCCGGGAAAACTATTCACTACTTGACGGTAAATTTACTGAAAATTAGTGAATAATTAATAACCTTTGGTGCTGGTTTTAATTTTTGAAATAATTTTTTTGCTTTGCATAAAGCCAACCAAATTTCCTTCAGCATCAATCACGCCAAGTGCGCCGATGCCGTTTTCGTGCATCAATTCTTTCGCTTCGGACAAAAGCGTGTCTGCTTCGACAAAATAATCGGTCGTAATCGGGCGCATCACGTCTAAAATTTTTGTTTTGTGCCAATCTTCCCGCGCCAGTTTTTTCAAATCTTCCAGAGCTAAAATACCGTAAAGCTGCCGGTCTTTTGCCACCGGAAAAACCGTCCGACGATGAAGCGGCAGAATGTGGTCAACAAATTGTAGAACATTCGTTTCGGGCGCGACGGAAACGGGCAACTGCATGACATCTTCGACAATAATTTTTTTCAAATCATTAACTTGAAGAATAATTGATTTTGCTGCATCGTAAAGAAAAAGCCCGACTAAAATCGTCCAAAATCCGGTAAAAAAATCGCCGCGTAGCAAAGCGACAAAAATACCGAAAACTATCATCACAGCCGCAATAATTTGTCCGATTCGTCCGGTTAAAATCGTTGCTTCATTCAAATCAGTTCCGCCGCGCCACAGATAAGCTCGCAGAACTCTGCCGCCGTCGAGCGGATAACCCGGAAAAAGATTGAAAACCGCCAGGAGAAAATTTCCTAACGCCAGCACGAAAAAAAGCGGCGCGAGAATGTTTGTGCCGAGCAAATTGAATATCGCCATCAATCCCAAAAAGACAAGCGCAAGCAAAAAACTTGCAACCGGTCCGGCGATGGCAATACGAAATTCGGCGCGAGGCGTGTCGGGTTCACGTCTGAACCGCGCTAAACCGCCAAACGGATGAAGCACGATTTCGACAACTTCCACGCCTTCCATCCGGGCGGCAAAAGCGTGGGCAAGTTCGTGAAGAAAAATCGAAACAAAAAAAACCAAAGTCGTCAGCAGCCCGAAAAGAAAACTCGTGAAAACATTGTCAATCAACGAATTAATACTGCTTGCCGTAACCCAGGACATCAACGCCAGCACGAAAAACCAACGATAATCTATCCGAACGGGAATGCCGGAAACATGCGCGATGAGAAGTTGACGCTTGAAAAACTCGAAAATCTGCATTGATGAAATTCTATAAGGAAATTGAAAAAAGTGATAGGTGATAAGTGATA
>JBPCPU010000089.1:0-11437 GCA_050998795.1 Pyrinomonadaceae bacterium | reverse complement strand
GCTTTATCGCGCTGTTTGGACCTGCCGTTCCAACGGGCGTGGTAATGGTCATTTCTTTAACTGCCGCGGTCGAGAAAGAAAGAAAAGACATTGGAGTCTTCCCCAGAAAAGATTTACTCGAAGCCGTCACGGAAGGCGCGTTACTTCGTCTGCGTCCGAAAGTAATGACGGTTTCGACGGTCGTTGCCGGACTGCTGCCGATTATGTGGAGTTCAAGTGCCGGTTCGGAAGTGATGAAGCCGCTGGCGACACTGGTTTTGGGCGGAATGGTTTCGATTCTTCTGCACGTTCTGATTGTTACGCCGGTCATTTTTTACTGGATTCACGAGCGTAAATTGAAAAAGGAAGAAGCTGTTAAAACGACTTTTGAATTTGAAAAAATCAAAGCGGCGGATTAACAAAGCGAGAGAAAAATGTTTTTCAAAACTTGCAGGAAAATTCTATTTTGGGCGATTGTGCTGGTATCGGCGCAAACCTCGACGATTGTTTCGGCGCAAACCGGAACGGCTCCACACGAAAGCGAATCACTTGCCCGCTATGTTGACCAAACCAACGGTATGACAGCGGACGAAGCCGTCGCTTTTGCGCTCTTAAATAATGGTGAACTCGCGGCGGCGCAAAAGGAGATTGAAGCGGCGCGGTCTTTGGTCAAACAAGCCGGGTTAAGACCGAATCCGAGCGTGGAATTCAGCCGTCAAGAGCAAATCGGCGGTGCGGACAACGACACGATGATTGCGGGAAGTCTGCCGCTCGAACTCGGCGGGCGACGAAGGACACGCATCAACGTCGCCGAAGCCGAATTAAATTTGCGCGAAAAGGAAGTTTCCAACCGCGAACGACTGCTCGCCGCTGAAGTCCGCGCTAAATTCGGCGAATCGTTGGCGCAAACGCTCAAACTAAAACTAATCGAAGATTTGCTCGAATCCGCTTTGCAGGGATTCCGGCTCGTGCAGGCTCGCGTCACGGAAGGCAAAACCGCGCCGCTCGAAGAAAATATGACGCTCGTCGAAGTCAATCGCCTGCGTTCGATGCGCGAAACCGAAGCGGGAAAAACCGAAATTGCATTTTTGGAACTTCGCAACCTGCTCGGAATGAGACCGGAAGAACCGTTGCGTCTGCGCGGTGATTTTACCAATCTGGTCGCGCCTCTGCCATCACTTTCGGAGGCAACCGCGAACGCTCTGCAAACTCGCCCCGACCTCGCGGCGATGCGGGCGATGGAATCACTTGCCGAAGCGCAAATCGAACAAGCTCGCGCCGGTGGGCGTATTGACGCGAGCGTCAACGCCGGTTACGGGCGAAACAATTTCAGCTTTCCCGTCAACGGAATAACAGATACGGGCGCGCTGCGTCCGGTGCAGGACGTTTTTCACTCTTTCAAATTCGGCATAACGCTTGAGATTCCCGTCCGCAACCGAAATCAAGGCGCAATCGAAGCGGCAATTCTCAACCGGGAAGCCGCGCAAAAACGCCGCGAATTTGCCGAACTCGTCGTTAGGCGCGAAGTGGCGACGGCTTTTACTCGTTACGAAAGCTCGGCTCGCGCAATGGAAATTTTCCGCGTCGGGGTGCGCGGGCAAGCGAAGGCGAATCTTGACATCGTGCGGCAAACTTACGAACTCGGAGCGAGAAATCTGATTGATTATCTGGTCGAAGAACGTCGCTATATCGAGATTGAAAACGAATTTATTGACGCGCAACTCGCGGTTTATCTGGCGCGGGTGGAAATTTTGAGAGCGACCGCCGCACCCGAATTAATAAAGAAATGAACAACCAAGAAGAAAAATTTTCCGTAGAAACGGAGCGGACAGAAAACGTAGAATCTGGAACGGAAATAACCATCCGCGAAAAAATTACCAATGTGGCGAACGAAAAATTCAGCAATAAAAAGTTTATCGTCATTGCTGCTTTGCTCGTTGGCTTGACCGTTTTGGCAATCGCTTTTTGGTATTGGCAAAACGGGCGCGGCGATGAAGGTCGCCCCGTGCCTGCGCCCCGCAATGTCCCTTTCGGCGAATCGAATAACACCGCTCAACCAACGGGCGAGCAAACCATCACGCTTCCGCCCGAACAAGCGGAACGCGCCGGAATAAAAATGGAAACCGTCGGCGAAAAACTTTCTGGTGAAAGCACTACCGCCGCGTCAACCGGCGTGGTGCAGGCAAATGCCTACCGCGAAACTCCGATTATTTCTGTCGCGGGCGGCATCGTGCGCCGCGTTAACGCCGAATTAGGCGAGCAGGTCAAGCAAGGTCAAACAGTCGCGGTCATTTTCAGCGAAGAGCTTTCCGCCGCCCAATCGCGTTATTTGTCCTTGCTGACGGAACTCGAAACATCGCGTCAGAATTATGAGCGGGAAACTAAACTCGTCCGTATCAGTCCCGTCAGCAGTTCAGAATTGGACGAAGCGACCGCAAAACTGAAAACCGCAGAGGCAGAACTCGAAGAACATCACAAACATCACGAGCGCATTATGAAACTCGTCCGCATCGGCGCGGCAAGTCGTGAAGAATTCGAGCAGGCGACGACGAAACTGAAAACAGCCCAAGCCGAACTTGAAGAAGCCCGTCGGCGTTACGGGCGAGCCGTTCAAATCGCCCAAATCAAGCCGACGAGCCGCGCCAATTTTGAGCAAGCCGCCGTCAAATTGAGAAACGCCGAAACGGAACGCGCCGCCGTGCGTGAGCGTCTTTTGCTGCTCGGAATGTCTCCGGCAAGAGTTAATGCGCTTCGCTCTGCAAATCAGATTAGTTCGGAACTTGCACTCGCTTCGCCCGTTTCCGGCACGGTTACGAGCCGCGCCGTCAACACAAATGAAGTCATCGAAGCAAACAAAGAATTGATGCGCGTCACCGACCTTTCGACAGTTTGGGTTATCGCGCAGGTTTATGAAAGAGACCTTGGACGAATTCGTTCGGGCAGCGGCGCGAGCGTGACGAATGACGCTAATCCGAATCAAGTTTTTCGCGGTCAGGTTACTTACATTGACCCGAATATCAATCCAGATACCCGCACCGCACAGGTTAGAATTGAACTTGCAAATCCAGGTCAAATTTTCAAAATCGGAATGTATGTCAATGTTGCTTTCGGCAGCCTCGGCGAAGCCGAAAACACGATGCCCGTCGTGCCAGCCTCTGCGGTGCAGAATATCAATAATCAACAAGTGATTTTCGTCGCAACCGACCAACCGGGTGTTTTTATTATGCGTCCAGTCCGTTTATCATCGGAATCTAACGGTTTTTATCCGGTGATTGAAGGTGTCACGGTTGGCGACCGGATTGTGACGGAAGGAAGTTTTCTGCTTCGCGCCGAATGGCTTAAATTGCATCCGAGCGGAACTTAGAAAAGACATGAAAGAGTTTCTACGATATTATTTGCCGGTATATTTGCTGGTTTATCTAGTGACAGCTTTTATTTTGCCGTCCTATCGAGTTTGGAAAAAAACGAATGTCAATCCCATTACTTTTCGCGGCGCGGACGACGCGCACGATTACATCGGCAAACTTTTCAAAATTGTAATGATTGGCTTAACGGTAACAGTTATAATCTATGCTTTTGTGCCAGGCATTTACTCATTTCTACTTCCGGTTTTTTGGCTCGAATACCAAACAGTTCAGTTTATCGGAATCGGCTTGCTTGCGCTTTCGCTCGGCTGGACGGTTCTGGCGCAAATTCAGATGGGCAATTCGTGGCGCATCGGAATTGATGAGCAAAAGCCAACCGCGCTCGTGCAAACAGGACTTTTTCGTTTTTCACGCAACCCGATTTTTCTCGGAATGTTAGTAACTCTAACCGGAATTTTCTTGACCATACCGAATGCTTTGACGCTTCCTTTTCTCGCTCTCGGATATGTTCTCATTCAAATACAAGTGCGGCTGGAAGAAGAATTTTTGACTAACTCTTGCGGCGAAGAATATACTGCATATCATCAACAGGTTCGACGATGGTTATAGAATCCAAACGGTACACCAAACTTTCAATTTTTCAAATGCTTTATTTTTGTGTGGTTTATTTGAATTTTTGTGAGAAAATCAATTATTGTGCAACGCTTGATAAGTCTTCAGCAACTTTGAGAATTCGGCTTATGTTTCTTTCGGAAGTTGTTTCAGTAAAAATAGGGTCTTCAATTGACTGTATGAGAGTTTCTAAAGTATTTATACTTTTTTCAAGAGAAATTAATGAATTGATTTTCGGTATGTTTCGAGATTCAGTAAATTCTGATAATAACTTACGAAACAGTTCTTCATTGTCTTTGAGTGGAACGATGACAGCAGTCTTTTCACCGGATTTATTGGTTATATATTGAATGTCATTAATTTCTTCCAATACTATTGACATACTTTATTTTTAACACATATTAAACGAAAAGTAATTTTATTTGCGCCGAATAAGTTCCACATCGTAAAAAGACGACGGGTCTTCGAGCGGTTCGAGATGAGTGAAAACTATCGAATCGGCGACGGCTTGGCGAATGTCGTTTTCGATTTTTTCGATTAAATCGTGTCCTTTCTGCACCGTCCAATCGTCGGGAACGAGAATGTGAACATAAACGAACTTTCTCGCGCCTGCTTGCCGCGTTCTCAAAGCGTGATAATCAATCGTTTTTTCGGCGACGTAGCGGTCAAGAATTTCGATGATTTTTTGTTGGACTTCAGGCGCAACGGCAGTATCCATTAAACCCGAAGCCGAGCGTCGAATCAGTTGAAAACCCGTCCGAATAATGTTCACGGCAACAAAGAGCGCGATAATCGGGTCAAGCACCAACCAGCCTGAAAAGCTGACGGCGACGATTCCCAAAACAATGCCGACGGAAGTCCACACATCAGTTATCAGATGTCGCCCGTCGGCTTCCAGAATAATCGAGTGATGTTGCTTTCCGGCTTTTATCAAAATTAGTCCGACAACTAAATTTATCAGCGTGGCGATTAAAGAAATAAACAATCCGATGCCGAGATGTTCAAGCGGCTGCGGCGAGAAAATACGCGGCACAGCCGTATAAGCAATTCCGCAAGCGGCAAAAAAAATCAACGTTCCTTCGATGCCGCTGGCAAAATACTCTGCCTTGTCGTGTCCGAAGGCGTGGTCTTCGTCGGGCGGCTGCGCGGCTATTTTAATCATCAGTAAAGCTACAATCGCCGCCGCCAAATTAATCACCGATTCGAGAGCATCAGACAGCAAACCGACCGAGCCGGTGTAAAGATAAGCCGCCGTTTTGAAACCGATGGTTAAAATAGCCGCCAAAATTGAGAGCCAGGCAAAGCGGTTTAGAGATTGTCGCTGCATTTTTACAGGTTGCGATAACTTAAAATCAATCCAACAAATTTAGAAGATACACAGTTGAAAAAAAGAAAGGAGAAAATCTCCGGGATAACTGACAGATAAAAGATAGTAACTGATAAATAAAGCAAACGCATCTATCATCTATAAACTTTACCCGTTCAGCTATTCCGAATTTATACCTGCTTCATCTGCGTCGGCTGCTAAAATTATAACGATGAATCGGGAAGATTCAGTTTAATTATTGGAAAAACCGACTTGCCGAAACGCCTCGTAAAGCACAATTCCGACGCTCGTGGCGAGATTTATACTGCGGACGTTTTTGTTCGGCATCGGAATTGTCAAACAGCGTTCCCAATTGGCTTTTAACAAATCTTCAGGAAGTCCGCGAGTTTCACGCCCGAAGATTAGACAATCTTCTTCTTGAAATTGAAAATCCGTATAAACTTTATCGCTTTTGGTTGTGAAATAAAGAAAACGTGAACGGGGAAGTGCTTGATAAAGGTTCTCCAAATCTAAGTGGCGGTGAATTTTAACTTCATCCCAATAATCGAGTCCGGCACGTTTAACCGCTTTTTCGTCAAGCCGAAATCCGGTAACGCCGACAATGTGTAAATCAGTAAAAGTCGCCGCGCAAAGCCGCGCGATATTGCCCGTATTAGGCGGAATTTCCGGTTCAACTAAACAAATGTGCAGCATTATTTAAGTAAAAACGTAATTGCAATTATTTTGTAATCTTTAATACAATGACTTAGTAACCAACTCCAACCAAACCGAAACGGTTATGGATTGGAGCTTTGAACCTGTAATAACGATGCACCCTTTGATACAACGGTTTCCGATTCTTGAGCAAGGTTACGCTTTGCTCTGCCGCTGATAACTTTAGCGGCGTTGAAGTCAGCATTTTCATTATGCGAACATTTGAGACAGACAAATTCAGATTGCGACTTACGATTTTCCTTGTCGGTATAACCGCACTCGGAACATTCGCGGCTGGTGTTTTTCGGATTTACAAAAAATACCGTTACGCCTTGCAGTCTGCTTTTGTATTCGATGTTTTGGCGAAGTTCAAAGAAATTCCAGCCCGAAACTTTTGCTCGTTGATTTTTTCTGAACCGTTTTTCGACTCGCTTTCTAATACCGCTCAAATCTTCAAGCGCGATTGCGTAGCCGATTGTCTTTGCTTTATCAACAATCTGTTTCGAGATGCAGTGGTTGGAATGTTTGCGGAAATTTCTTTCCTTTTTCCCGATTCGTTTCAAAAACTTGTGAATAGAACGCGGGCGTTTTCCGTCTTTGGTTTGAGCCGACGCTTTCTTTTGCATAGTTTGGCGCAAACTGGAGTATTTTTGTCTGATTTGTTCAACTTCTTGACCGCTAAACGGTTCGCCCGTCGAATCTGTTGCAAGTTGAACAATTCCGAAGTCAATTCCGAGAATGCCGTCAAATCCGAGCTTTTCAGGTTCAGGAACATCGCAAACCGCGTTCAAGTAAAACTCGCCTTTGCGATACATCAAATCAACTTCGCCTTTGCGAAACTCGAAAAGTTTATGTTGGTGTTCGCCCATTACAAACGGAATGTTCAAACGTCCTTCAACCGTCCAGATGGAAGCGATGCCGGACTTTTTGAAACTGATAATTCTATCGTCATAAGCGATGCTTCCTGTCGGATTGAAAGTGGTTTGTTTTTCCGTTTGTATTTTGTAGCTATCCGCTACTTTAGCAATTTGTCGGACAACCATTTGCGCCGACAAATTAAAAGTGTCTCGAACTGCACGATAAACGAGTTTGTGGAGATTGTATTGCTTAAATATCTTGTTTTCAAACGCTTCTTTGGAAATCCAATCACACGCTTTATTTGCTTCTTTCAAAGTTGCAAGCAAAGCGGAATGTTGGCTTTCAAGCGGTTTGAGTTTGATATTTACAATCAATTTCATACGTTCAAGTATAGAAAAAAAGAAGCGCATAGTCAAGTTCGTGTTCGGCTGGCAACGCGAGCATACCAAAAAGGCTCGCGCACTAATTTATGGTATGAGTCTCCAGCCTCAAATCAGCATGCGTGTGCGTTAAGGATTTTAGGATGAAAATTTCTTCGACAAAAATAATTCCGTTTCTATTTTTAGCAATTTTTTTGATTAGCGCGTGTGGAGAAAATCGAAGCGGCAACAGCAATACCAACACATCAGCGACAAATACGAATCAAACTGCAAAAAACGAAAAGGACAATAAAAATCTTCCCAAAGATGATGTTGAAGAACTCGAAAAAATTATCAAACTACCGTTTCATCCTGAAGAAGCGACGTGGCGCGAAGATACTTTGAACAATCAGAACAGCGATAATCGTCTTCCCGCGCCAAACGCCGATAAACTGACCGTCGTTTTGAAATTTTCAGCCGAAGACGCTCAAAAAATTGTCGAACAAACTGCCAAATATGAATCTGCTTCGGCATCGGACGTTGATGCGGAAAGTTGGTTTCCGCCCGAACTTATTGCCAAAAGCCAGGAATCGGGCGACGAAAATTTGAAAGGCACTTCTTACAATGCTAAGGAGTTTTTGCAAGAGCCGTATAAAAACGGCAAAATCACGCGCATCAGTAATACGGATTATTTTGTGCTGGAACTAACCACATTCTAGAAGGTCTTAACCCTTATCTATGACCGACAACTTTCGGCGTGTCGCGGCGAAAAATATAAGCCAGAGATTTATAAATCAATTTGGCGCAGAGAAAAGCCGGCGCGTTTTGATTTTCAACATACGAATACTCGACCAAATCCATTCCGACGACGCGGCGTTTTTCCGTCAATTTACGAATCAAAGTTAAAGTTTCATACCAACCGAGTCCGCCCGGTTCAGGCGTTCCGGTGGTTGGAACGAGGCTCGGGTCGAGTCCGTCAATATCAATCGTCAAATAAACATTTTCCGTCAGCGAATCAATCGCGGCGTCAATCCAATCGGTTCTGCCGACAATATCTTTCGCCCAGAAAATTTTTGTCGGCAAACCGTCACTGAGAAGGCGCACTTCATCCGCCGAAATCGAGCGAATACCGACTTGAACTGACGGAATCCGCAAATCTTTGACGACACGAGCCATAATCGAAGCGTGCGAATGCGGCGTTCCGTCGTAAGTGTCGCGCAAATCGGCATGCGCGTCGATCTGCAAAACCGAGAGGTTGTGATATTTTTCGGCGTGAGCGCGAATTATCGGCGCACTGACGGAATGTTCGCCGCCGAGCATACACAAAAATTTGTCGGTTTCGAGCAATTGCTTCGAGCGTTCATAAAGCCCGTCCATCATCTCTGCGGGCGTTTCACGCGGCGCAAATTCGTCGAGCGTGTGAATCCCGATTTTATAAACTTCCGCATCGGTTTCCTCTTCGTAAAGCTCCATATTACGCGACGCATCAACAATCGCCATCGCGCCCGCGCCTGTTCCCGTGCCGAAAGAAACCGTCCCTTCGTAGGCAACGGGCAAAACGAGAACCTGCGCCGTATCGAAGCAAGAAAATTCTTCCTCGTCAATGCCGCCGAAATTCATTGGTAAATTCTCAGATTCAGACATGACTTGATTCAAGATTTAAGATTTAAGATTCAAGATTCAAGATTCAAGATTCAAGATTTAAGATTCAAGATTTCAAATAATCTTAAAATCTTAAATCTTGAATCTTGAATCTTTTAAGGAACTTCGATTCCTAAATCTTTTCCGCTAAACGAAAAAGTCGGACGTTTGCGACCTTTCATAAACTTGGCGGCGGTTTGCGAAAGTGCCGTAACAATCATCGGAAGCGCGATTGACGGGTCGCTCGGAACGTAGGCAGTCGTGGCATTTTTTAGAAGTTTGCCGAAAACCTGCGTGTGATTTCCGCCGAATGAAGGCGTTCTCGTATCGAGCGGCACGGAATCGGTGGTTATCGAAACGGCGTATTTATGACCGCGCGGCGTGGTGCGCGTGATATACGACGAAATTTCCGCCATATTTACCATATTTTGACTGCAAATACTGCCGAGCGTAATAATGCCTGAGTTGCGTGTGCGATTGGAAATTAGCATCATTTCCAGCGTGTCCTGAGTAATATCAAAATTAAATTGAATTTTCTTTTCAAACCGGCAGCGGGCAATGCCGACCGAAAGCTGACTTGCCAGCAAATCGGGACAATAAACCGGCACGCGCGATTTAAATGCCGCCGTCAAAATACCGTCTTCGTGAGCGATTTCCGAGAGTTCGCGTCCTAACAAATGGAGAAATTCGCGCACCGAATAGGAGCGCGTATTGTCCAGTTGATTGATAACGCTGCCAATCCATTCGTCGGCTTCCCGATATTCGTCTTGATTGGCAAGCAAATCGCCGATGCGCGATACGTCGGAGGCTTCCAGTTCATCATCGCTCATACTCGGATGCGCTTGATAATGATTGCGTCCGAGAATTTCGTGAATGTCGTGAAACAAAACCGTGCCGGATAACACCAAAACATCTACAAAACGATTTTTGATAACATACGCCAGCAGACGGCGCATACCGGAAGGAATCAAATTTCCCGAAGCGCACAAGTAAATAGTCGCGTTGTCGTCGAGCATATCGAGCCAAATTCTGTGCGCTTCGGCAAGCTGTTTTGCGCCGAAGCCCGCACCTTCCATCTTCTCCAGCAGTCCTGCAACCGAACGGTCGCGGTCAACCGGAATCGGTCGGGTCGGAACGGTTAAAAATTTTGAAGCCTTCGATTTTTTTTGAGTAGCCATACTTTCTCCAAATAAACTTTCTTAAAATAAAAATATAAAATTGCTAGAGGTCAACTTTTTCAGCCGTATAAAATTCTAAATAATTACAATCAGCGCAGCGAAAAACTTGAACTTTAAAGGCATTCACGCCCGATACCTTAATGCCCGACAACAAGCGGGTTTCAGGCGCTCCTTCAATCCAGATTTGCTGGCGTTTGTAGTCGTAATCACCGTAATCGAGAATAAATCCTTCATCATTGTGGTGTCGCATTTCGGACATTTAATTATGTTCTGCATAATTTAAACCAATTATGAATTTCAAGTTACGAAAGCGCGATGATTTTTCATCAATTCGTAATTGTTAATGCGTGATTTTTTACTCGCTTCCGTTCGGCGATAGATACGTATAACCGTCAACCTGTTTTTCGTAGAATTCGATTAGTTTATCGCCTTCTTTTACGGAAAGTTCGCCGTCCTTTATTTGCTGCATAACGCTGCGCCGAAACTGGTCGTGAAGCTGCGCGGCGTCGAACCGCACGAGCGATAAAGAATCGCCGATTGTTCCGCCTTGTATAACTTTTTTTATAATATAACCGTCTTCGCCGATATGAATATGCGCTTCGTGCGGCACGCCGAACAAGTTATGATTGTTTCCCATTACTTCCTGATATGCGCCGACGAGCATCATTGCCAGATAATACTGCTCGCCTTTTTCCAATTTGTGCAGTTCAAGAACAGATTTAACGTCGTGTAAATCAACGAATTTATCAACAATTCCGTCCGAATCGCAGGTAATATCACACAATGTAGCATATTCTGTCGGTTTTTTGTTGAGTTTGTGAATTGGAATAATCGGAAAAAGTTGCTCTAAAGCCCAATTGTCCGGCATCGAGCGAAAGACGGAAAAGTTTGTCAGGTATTTAGCGCAGAGCAGACGGCGTAGCTCGTCAAACTCTTCTGCCACATACTTTTTTTGTTGAGCAAACTCGTCGGCTCGCTCGCAAACATCCCAGAAAAGAACCTCGCCCTTACCACGGTCTTCGAGCGAAATCAAGCCGAGATTGAACATCGTAAAAAGTTCTTCGCGCTGTTCGAGAGCGTCGTGGTAGTATTCGCGGTAATTTTTTGCCGTGATGCTTTCGCGCAAATCGTGAAGCTCTTTCACTACTTGCGGGTCGTCTTCATCGAGCTTCAACTCGGTCAAATCTTCGACGACGGTTTCTATTTCGTCCTGCACGTGGGTAACTAAAAGAGCGTGATAGGCGGAAAGATAACGCCCGCTTTCCTGTATAATTGCCGGGTGCGGCACGTCTTCGTCGTCGCAAACCGTTTTCATGACGTAAATTACTTCATTGGCAAATTCCTGCGCTTTTTAGTTTGCCGACGATTCGTAAGAAGTGCGCGAACCGTCGTAATCAACCGCCATGCCGCCGCCGACATCCAGAT
>JBPCPU010000075.1:0-8854 GCA_050998795.1 Pyrinomonadaceae bacterium | reverse complement strand
TTGGTTCTACCGCGAATTTAATGGAAAGTGCTAAAATTAGCAAATGTTTACGGAACAATTTTTCGAGTTGCTGTTAGATTTCGGGGATGAATGGGTGGTCAAGACGGTGGAAACTGATTTTGAACTGAATGAGGTTGATATTTTTGTCGAGTATTTTCCAACAAAAAGTAGCCTCAAGGTCTATGATTACGCTCCAATGAGGCGGTGGCGGCATTTGGATACGATGCAATTTAAGACTTTTATCAACTGTCGTCTGCCGCGAATTGAGAGGGTGGACGGGCGGATTGAAACGGTCAAACCGAGTTGGGCGGAGAAACACAATCGGCACAGTTATTTATTTGAGAGTGCGGTCATTAGTTTGTTAACGGCGACCAAGAATCAGACTAGGGCGGCGCAGTTGATGAGATGTTCTTTTGATGCGGTGAATCGGATTATGCACGGGGCAACGCGACGCGGGATGGAACGGCGGAAGGAGTCGCCAGAGGTGATTGAGCATCTGAGTCTGGATGAGAAATCGTTTCAGAAAGGACATCATTACGCGAGTGTGTTGAGCGAGCCGGTGAGCGGAAAGGTCTTGGAAGTGGTCGAGCATCGAACGATTGAAGCCTGTCGAACATTACTAAATAACGCCTTGAGCGAGGAAGAGCGGACACAGGTCAAGACGCTCAGTATCGATATGTGGGAGGCTTTTCTGAGTGTTGGCAAAGAAAAACTGCCCAACGCGGAGATCGTTCACGACCGCTTTCACCTCATCAAATATCTGAATGAAGCGATCGATAAAGTGCGAAGAAGAGAAGTCAAAGAACACGCCGAGTTAAAGGACTCGCGCTATGCGCTGCTGAAAAACGAAGAGAATCTGACCGCCAAGCAACGGCTGAAATTTGAGGCAATCAGAGCGGCGAATTTTGAGGTCGGCAAGGCGTGGCAAGCCCGCGAAAACTTTAAGGAAAGTTGTGGCAATCGAAGAGTTGAAGAAGCCGAAATAATCTTTGCCCAATGGCGCACCGCCGTCAAAGAAAGCGGAGTCACAGAAGTTATCAAGGTAGCGGAGATGTTTGCCAATCATCTGCCGGGAGTCATCAATGCGATGACGACAAGATTCAATAACGCGATGGCAGAACGCTTAAACGGCAAAATTCAGTTGCTCAAAGCAATCGGGCGAGGCTACCGAAAGTTTGTCAATTTTAGAAGTGCGATACTTTTCTTTTATGGAAAACTTGACTTGTTTCCACTAAATTCGCGGTAGAACCGACTTAATGTATGGCAGTTTTGCAAAAAATTCGTGAATTTTTTATTCCGCCGCCGGAGTTTGAGCCGGAAGTTATCATTCCCGCGCCGCCGACAATTTATGCCATTCGTCCGTTGACCGACACGCATCTCAAAGAAGTTATGAAATTGAATTTGCGCTGTTTTAAGGCAGGCGAAAACTATACGAAACATACTTTTTCATATCTTTTGAATGAACCTAACAGCCTCAGTTATCGCATCGTTACGCCTGACCAAAATATCGTCGGTTTCATTTTCGTAATGGTGAATATGGATGACGGAACAGGTCATCTGACGACTATCGGGATTGCGCCCGAACACCGCCGACGCGGTTTGGCGTTGAAACTTCTTCAATCCACCGAAGAAGCGTTGCGAAAACGTGATGTCGGAATTTTGATGCTTGAAGTGCGCGTCAGCAATGTCGCCGCGCAAAATCTTTATCGCGGTTACGGCTATGTGATTATGCAAAGATTACATAAATACTATAATAACGGCGAAGACGGGTTTTTGATGGTGAAATCGCTGTGAATAATGGTAAATGGTAAATTGTAAGTGGTAAATAAAATCCTTTCTTCCATTTACCATTTACCATTTACCATTATTCCAAATGCTTCTTCCTAAAATTTATCCAATCACCGACACGCGCATTGCAAATCTTTCACACGCCGGGCAGGTTAAAAGATTGATTGACGGCGGCGTAATGTTTATTCAACTGCGTGAAAAACACGCTTCACCAAAAGGTTTTTACGAACAAGCAAATGAAGCGTTGGAAATTGCGCGGGAAAATAACGTAAAAATCATTATCAATGACCGGGTTGATATTGCGCTTGCCCTAAAAGCCGACGGCGTTCATCTCGGACAAGACGATTTACCGCCTCAACAGGCAAGAAAAATTTTGGGCGAAAAAGCTATTATCGGTTTTTCAACACATAATCTGAAACAAGCCGTTGAAGCCACAAAACTTCCGATTGATTATTTGGCAATCGGTCCTGTTTTTTCCACTAAAACCAAAGAAAATTCCGACAAAATTGTTGGAATCAAAGGCGTGAAAAAAGTGCGCGAAGCGGTTGGGGATTTTCCTTTCGTGGCAATTGGCGGAATTACTTTGGAAAATTTTGTGGAAGTTTTAAATGCCGGCGCAAATTCAGTTGCGATTATCGGCGGTTTGCTTTCTACGCCCGATAAAATCGCGGGAAAAATGAAAGAATTTTTTCGCATAATGTAAAACGAGAAAAATAATGTTTGGCGAAGTTAAAAATAAACTTGCATTTTTAGGTTAACCTGCGTAAGAATATAAAAGCGGTTGAAATTCAAGCCGTTAAGACTCAAATCTTTTCCCTGCCTTTTTCATAATTTCCACGAGGAGTAATTCCAACCAATGAGTTTGCTTGACGTAGCCCCGATTATTGAGCAGATGCTGCTTGTTTCCGAAAATGTTAGCGACCTTAACTTTTCGACCGGACAGAAACCGCAAATCGAAATCAGCGGCAGTTTGTACAGTGCGTCGCCGCTCGGTTTAAGCAAGCTGACGGCTTTTCAAACCGAGATGATTGCGATGTCAATTTTGCGCGACAACTCCGAAGCCGCCGCACAGTTGGCGAAATTCGGCACGGCGGATTTGAGTTACAGCATTCCGGGTCGCTGCCGTTTTCGTGTCAATATCTTTCAGCAACGCGGTTCGTTTTCAATCGTGATGCGCGTTATTCCGTTCGGGATTCCGAGTTTTGAAGCTCTCAATGTGCCGCCGCAGCTTGCTGCGATATGCGACATTCGCAACGGTTTAGTGCTGGTAACAGGTCCGACGGGTTCGGGAAAAAGTTCGACATTGGCGGCGATAATTGATCGGATTAACGAAACAAAAAGCTATCATATTGTTACGATTGAAGACCCGATAGAATTTCTTCATAATCACAAAAAATGCACGATAAACCAGCGCGAAGTCGGTTCGGACACAAAGAATTTCAGTTCGGCTTTGCGTGCCGCGCTTCGTCAAGCGCCAAAAGTTATTCTCGTCGGCGAAATGCGCGATTTGGAAACGACGGAAATCGCGCTTGAAGCCGCCGAAACCGGACACCTTGTATTATCAACCCTACACACGATTGACGCGGCAAAAACGGTTGACCGCATTATCGGTATGTATCCGAAAAACGAGGAAAAAATTATTCGTATGCGGCTCGCGCAGACATTTCGCTATATCGTTTCGCAACGCTTGATTCCGCGTGCCGACGGCAAAGGTCGCGTTGCGGCGGTTGAAATTCTCAAATCGAATCAGCGTACCCGCGAATACATCGAAAAAGGCGAAGGCGAAGGGAAAACGCTGTTTGACGCAATGCAGGACGGAGAGCTGGACGGAATGCAGGATTTCGATTCCGTCATTCTCAAACTGATTAAAAAAGAACTTATCACGCTCGAAGACGGACTTTCGTTTTCGACTAATCAGAATAATCTGATGCTTCAACTCAAAGGTCTTTCTTCATCCGACGATTATTCCAATGCCCAGCCGCAAACTATGCCGACAATTTCCGCACCTCCGCCGCCAACGCCTAATTCATTTTTGGATATGATTGAGTAATAGTGGTGAACGGTAAGTGGTGAACGGTTAGTTAATAATCCGGCATTCACCACTCACCACTCACCGTTAAAAAATATGATAATACGCTGCGATAATTGTTCCGTTTCACTGCAACTCGACGAAGGGAAAATTCCGACCGGAAATTTCACGGTTCGCTGTCCGCGCTGTCAAAATCTGATTCGCGTTACGCCGGGAGCAAAAAATTCGACTGTTCAGCAATGGAAGGAAAACGCGCCCGCGCCCGCTGTTAAAGAAGGCACAGAAGAATTTTCGGCGAAGGAAAACGAGTTTCAAATCAATAATGCGATGCGCTCTTTGCTGGCGGCTCTGCAAACCGAGAATAAGGTGCTCGAGTCGGACGACGAGAAAACCGAAAAGCCGCGCCGTGTTTTGCTGTGTCTCGGGCAAAAATACGATGTGGTTGCAAAAACTCTGGTGGACGCGGGATTTAAGGTTTATCTGGCGCAAACTCCGGCGCAGGCGAATGAACGGATGCGCGAAGGCAAAACGGAAATCCTTATCTTTTCGCCTGATTTTGCGGCAGAATTCGGCGGTGCGGCGATTCTCCAGCAAAAAATAAATGCGATGTATTCGGCGGAAAGACGGCGTTTGTTTCTGGTTTCGATAGAAGATGGCGGAACGACAATGAGCGCGCACGAAGCGTTTCTACGAAACTTGAATTTGGTTGTCAACTCCAATGACATAAATCAACTTCCGTTGGTTTTGAATCGCTCTCTGCGCGATTTTAATGAGATTTACCGTTTCTATAATGAAGCCCTCGGTGCTTCGTCAATTTAACTTTTAAGCAAAAATTCAGAAAGGTGAACAGCGGATTTTGATATTTGTTGTTCACCTTTTTATTGGAGATTTCTCAATCGGAGATAAAACTTTACCGCAAATAAGCTAAACGAATAATTGTTACCTGTTATTTTCATTTTAACTAATTGAAGCCTGTCCAAATTAAAGTAATTTTATTTTCAATGCTTGACCATTCGCAATAGCTGAGAGATGACAGATGATAACTGATAGATTTTATCTGTCATCTATTATCTATCATCTCGAATCTATTCCGAATGATATTCCTTAAAATTCTAATTTGCACAGGCTTCAACTAATTCCAAAAAATAGACAAAGAAATGTTATTATTTACCCAGGTTTCCGGTTATTAAAATTAAGAAAGTGAACTGCAGAGGACGCGGAGAACGCAGAGAAGAAATAAAAGAAATCGGCTGATTTTATCTTTAAGTTTAATTTTCATCGCGGTTTTTATTGAGAATCAAGCCTGAATGTTTCAAAAAAACTCTGCGTCCTCCGCGTCCTCTGCGGTAAAAAATAACCGCCAACTTGGGTTATTATCAGCCAAAACGCAAAAGTTTTGAGAAATAATTATGAAATTTATATTGACACTTGTTTTTATCTTTGTGTTATCGGTTTCGTCTGTAACAGTTTGCGGTTCGATGGAAACCGAACTCGGTTTTTTTGATTTTGAGTCCGCTTTGTCGGTCGTAAAAGACAACAATCTGACGGTTGAAGGCGAAAAGCATTTGCAAAACATCAAACAATTAACTTTCGGCGGCGAAAATGCCGAAGCGTATTTTTCGTTTGACGAGAAGCAGTTGATTTTCCAATCAAAACGCGACGGACGTGCTTGCGACCAGATTTATTCAATGAACATTGCCGGTTCAAACGTGAAAATGGTTTCCAACGGCGAAGGACGCACAACTTGTTCTTACTTTTTCAAAGGCGATAAAAAAGTTCTCTACGCTTCGACTTTCGGCGGCAAAAAGGAATGTCCGCCGCCCGCCGATTATTCAAAAGGCTACGTTTGGGCGATTTATCCAGATTACGATATTTACACTTCAACGCCGGACGGCAAAAATATCAAACCTTTAACGACGACCAAAGGTTACGATGCGGAAGCGACTATTTCACCCGACGGCAGGAAAATCATTTTCACTTCGACGCGCGACGGCGATTTGGATTTGTATTCGATGGACGCAAACGGCAAAAACGTCAAGCGTTTGACCAACGAACTCGGTTACGACGGCGGCGCGTTTTATTCGCCCGATTCTAAACAAATCGTTTATCGCTCATATCATCCGAAAACCGAAGCGGAAATCGCGCGTTACAAAGACAGACTTGCCAACAATTTGATTGAGCCGACTGTTTTTGAAGTCTGGACAATGAACGCCGACGGAAGCAATAAACGCCGGATTACAAAATTAAACGCGGCAAGTTTCGCGCCGTTTTTCACGCCCGACGGCAAACGTATTATTTTCTGCACAAATTATTTCGCCACCGACCCGCGCAAACGCAATTTCGATTTAGCTTTGATAAATGTTGATGGAACAGGTCTGGAAAGAGTTACATTTAACGAATCTTTTGACGGCTTTCCGATGTTTTCACCCGACGGCAAAAAGCTGGTTTTCGCATCAAATCGCAATGCGGCAAAACAAGGCGACACAAATGTTTTTATCGCCGATTGGGTTGAGTAATTTTTATGAAGATAATTTTTAATTTTGTATTTATCGCTTTGTTTGTTTTTAGTGTTTCGGCACAAGTTAATGAAGCGCGAAAAATTGATGAGTTTGGAAACATAAGCTGTGATGACCTAACAGCGCGTTTCGACAATTTCTTTCTGCAATTAACAGAATTAGACAATTCAAAAGGTTATGTTTTAGTTTATGAAGGCAATTTATTAAGTCCCTTATATAATAAAGACGGAAAAACAATTAAACCTCGTCGTGGAGAAGCAAAAGCGCAAATATTAACTATGAAGTCACGAATTAAGTTCTCGAGATTTGACGAAAAAAGAATTGTGTTTGTTAATGGCAGATTTCGTGAGAATCTTACTATTGAACTTTGGATTGTTCCAACCGACGTAACTCCGCCAAAGCCAACTCCAACACTTAAAAAAATGAAGTATCGAAAAGGCAAGCCGGGAAATTTTTGTGATGCACTTTGATATTCTTTCCCTTGATTTTATCTGTCTTAATCTGTGGACAAAATGTTTTTATGAACTCAATCAACTTCTGCAAATTTCACGGTTTTGGTAATGATTACATTGTTATCGAAAACGAAGAATTACAAGCAGTCGAAAATTTAGGCGAATTTGCAAAACGCATTTGTCATCGCAACACCGGCGTTGGCGGCGACGGAATCGCAGTTTTGAAAAAATCCGAAAACAAAGCGGCTGATTATGCGTGCCGCATCATCAATCCTGACGGAAGCGAAGCCGGATTTTCCGGCAACGGAACTCGCTGCGCCGTTGCATATCTTTACTATAAAAATCTGTGGTCGGACGAATTTCTCAAACTTATAACCTGGAGCGGCGTAAAAAATTATCAACTTTTAGAACGCGGGCAAAATACATTTTGGTTTCGCGCCGAACTCGGCAAACCGAACTTTGATTTGCCGGACAGTCCTTTGTTAAAAATGATTTCACGAGTAAAAGACAAAACACAACCGGCATCTTCATTTCCGATTTTATTGCCGAGAGAAGGGTTAATTATTGATTCGTTTTTTGTAGACGTCGGCAATCCGGTGATTTGTGTATTCGTCAGAGATTTCAACCCGCTCGTATCAAATTCTGGGACTTTTAGTTGGCAGCAAATCGGACAGAAAATCGAATCCGGCAAAGAAATGTTTCCCGAAAAAACGAATGTTGTTTTCGTCAAAGTAATTGATAGAGAAAATATCGAAATTCGTATCTGGGAACGCGGCGCGGGCGAAACTTCTTCGTCGGGAACTTGTTCGATTGCGGCAGCCGTCGCTTCGGCTTTCACAGGAAAAACCGAAAGAAAAGTTTCCGTTCACGCGGAAGGCGGCACGACCGAAGCCGTCTGGCGCGAAGACGGCGAAATGTTGATTACAGGTCGGGCGGATTTAGCTTTTTGCGGTAAGATTATTGGAAAAACTTAATAATGGAGTTGACACGGCGCGAAACCGCCGCCACGCAAGCTAAATGTCAAAAGACAACGTGAATAAGAGCGTCGCTGTTTCCGCCTCGCGCCCAATGACTTGTTCGGCGCAGTTTGTTTCACCGTGTCAATTCTTTGGTCGGCAAAGGCGGCAAGTCTAATGCTCGCACAGCCCAAGGCAACGCTGTTTCCATCTGTTGTCGCTGAACCAGGCGGACACGCGGAGCATCACTTATTTCCGGCAAACCTGCACGGGCGGCAAAAAAACCGGAAACCCAAGCCGCGACTTCAGGCGCATCAGGCAAAATCTTTTCAGGTTCGGGACCACCCTCCCTGAGCGAAATATCAACTTTCGACGCGCCGGAATGTTTCACGACGTTGTTGAGAGATTCCTGCACGATGCGGTAAAGATTGATTTCCGCGTCTTTCGAGAGCGTGTCGTCAAGGTCGTCAATCTGCGAATCGAATTGAATCTCCGTCGCGTTTTCCACCGCTTCAATCATCGTCTCCAACGCGGTCGTCAAACCGAGATGTTCGAGTTGATACGGGTGAAGATTATGAGCAATCTCGCGCACTTCCTTAATCGAATCGGCGGCGGCATCGGATATTTCTTCCATCTGCGCGATGAGCCGTTCGTGTTTATCCGGCGTGTCCAAACCCATCAAAGCGCGATTGCGAATGACAATCAAACTCTGCCCGATTGAATCGTGCAGTTCGACGGCGATTCTTTTGCGTTCGTTTTCCTGATATTCGATTAACTGCTGCGTAAAAGCCGTTCGCGCCTCATTTATTTTTTCGAGTTGGGCAAGCCGATAGCCGTAAAACAGACGAACGATGAGAATCGCAGCCAACGCGCATAAAACCAAAAACCACCAGGTTCGATAAAACGGCGGCAGCACGACGACGCGCAGACTTTTTCCGTCTTCATTCCAAACGCCTTCGCCGTTGTCGGCAATCACGCGAAAAGTGGGTAGTGGTTCAAGAAAGAGAGAAAAGATATACTCTCTTTTATGATCAAATTAAAATGTTATCATTGTCAAAGCGAAAATCTTGTCCGTAACGGCAAAACCAACAACGGCAAACAACGCTATCTGTG
>JBPCPU010000092.1:0-25316 GCA_050998795.1 Pyrinomonadaceae bacterium | reverse complement strand
CGATTGGCGCGTCGGCTTCGAGGTTGATTTTATAAAAAAATGGCTGAAGAAAATAAACAAGAAAATCAGAAGCAAACCGAAAAACCGTCAATTTGGGAATGGATTATCGCCGCCGTCGGTTTGATTTTAGTCGTCGGCTCAATTGGTTTGACGGCTTATCGGGCGACAACCGAAGAAACCACGCCGCCGATTCTCGAAATCACCTTTGAGCCGTCCGTGCCGACCGCAAACGGCTATCTCGTCAAGTTTCAGGTGAAAAATACCGGCAATCAAACCGCCGCCGCTTTGACCATTGAAGGCGAATTGAAAAACGGCGCAGACAGCGCAGAAACCAGCACCGCGACGCTCGCTTACGCGCCGGCAAATTCCGTGCGGCAAGGCGGACTCTTTTTTACAAAAAATCCGCAAAATTTCGATTTGCAAATCCGCGCCACCGGCTACGAAGAACCTTAATAAATTTTGGTGCTGAAAACCGAACTCGGACTTCTGCGTTTGCGGCGCGGCATAAAACTTCACGCTTTGATTGTCGCCGTCGGATTTATGATTGGACTCAACGCTTTGCTTTTGAATTCGGGCGGTGAAACTTTCCGAAAACCCGGGTTCGTAGTTTTTCACGTCGCAGGTATTTCAATTGGTATTTACACGCTGGTTGTGCTATTTTTACCGAAAACAGACGAAGTTTGGCAATAAAAAAGGGAGAAATTTATGGAGATGTCAGATGAAAATAAACGCGGTCTGCTCATCGGTGTTCCGCTGATGCTGGTCATCAGCGGCGCGATTATTCTTTTTATTATTTATACGCTCGACGACGGCGCAAAAACGCGAACTGCCGACGCATCAGCAGAAATTGTCAGCGTTGCGCCGACGACCTGGCGCGATTCGGATAAAATTACCAAAAACGGCTTTCGCGTCAATTATCGTTTCACTGCCGACGGAAAATCAATTTCCGGCGTTCACGAAAAAAACGATTGGTATAAACAGGGCGAGCAATACCGCGTTTGCTATGACCCGAAAAATCCTGCCGACAACGCGCTGCATTCATCCCGCGGTTCGGATTGCGGCAAAGGACTCATATTTTGAACAAAAAAAGGAGAAATAAAAATGAAAAAACAAACTTGGCTAATTAACCTGGGCTTAATTCTTCTGTTGTGGTTTAGTCTGGCGTTCGCTTGCAACGACGGCGGCGATGGCGGAACTACCGAAAGAGATGTAACCGACACGACGACTTCCGGCTTGCCCGCCGGAACTTATGCCTGCGCGACAACCGTTTCCATTTACGCCGGACAAGGCGGCAGCGGCAGTTCGACTTATCCGATTTACAACTTTTCGCGGCAAACCAGAGGCGCGATTGACGTAAAATCAAACGGCACCTACTCGGTTGGCGGCTCGCGCTGTCATTATTCCTACGACGCAGCAACAAAAGCTATTCAATGGAAAGATTGTCCGTTCGCCGAGGCTTCGTCCAGCCAATTAACAACCGACGACAAAGGCAGCCAGCTAATTCAGGTTAAATTCAACAATGATAAGGACGTTTGGGATTGCACCAAACAATAAAACGAGAAACTAAAAAATGAAAATACAGCTTTTGCCTACAAATCTAGTCTTAGTCGCTGCTTTGTTCTTTAATCTTGCTTTCGTGTGCGGAAATGATAATCGCTCAGGCGAATCAACATCAACCGAAAATCAAGATGAGGAAACCATAAATCAAACAGAAAACCAAGACGTGCAAGGTCCCAGACTTGGCAAATACGACATCCTTTCTTATGGAAATCCCAAAAATCCGCCAATTCGACACGGACACTTCGAGTTGCTTTCCGGCGGAAAATATAAATTTTACGACAACGGCGGAAATTTTAAAAGCGAGGGAAAATACAGATTTGATGCCGCAACCAGCACCGTCGAATGGTTGAGCGGAATCTTTAAAGATGATGGTTGGGGCGGCGCATTCACCATTGAAAGAGAAGGCAAAACGCACAACATTCGTCTGAAAAGAACAACAAACGGCACAAACAGCACCGATTAACCTAAATATCGAAGATTGAAAAATTCACTTGCAGCTAAAGGAGCAACGAAAATGAAAAAACAAACAAAATCAAACTTACTAAAATCGCTGCAATCGCTCGGTATTATTTTTGCGATATTCTTTGCGTTGGCTTTTGCCTGCGGAGACGAAGACGACGGGACGCAAACCGGCGGCAATTTTCCTGTGATACCCGGCACGGCTTGGAAAATAGACGCGGGACCGGGAAGAAATGTTCAGGTCTTTCTCTTTTGCAAAAGCGGAAGGTGGGAAGTTGTCAGTTCTCAGCTTTTGAAGCAGAAAGACTTGTCTATTGAAGGAGGAGCCGTAACACTTATGGGAACTTACACGGTTAAGGGCGACACTATCACAGCGAAAATGGATAACGGACCAACTGATAATTATAAAATGCGCTGGAACGACAGCATATTGGAGTTAGACGACGGGAAAGGAACGATTATGAGGCTGTATGACAAGGTTGAGACTGAGTGCAAATAAACCTTTATGTCGTCTGAATAAATCAATTTCTCAGACGACGAAAGATGGAGATTGTAAGAAGTTTAATATGGGAGTGAATTTGCAAAATGGAAAAGCGAGTTTATAAAGAAAGTCTGTAAAAAGTATCAATCAAATATTAGGAGAAAAACAATGAAACAATCTAGCATAATCACTATCGGACTTGTTTTCGCCATGCTTTTTGGGATGGCATTTGCGTGCGGCGATGACCGGACGGGTGATACGGACGTTCAAGACAAAACAAACAATCAAACGCTGCCGCTTGGAAGATACGCGTTTATGTCAATCACCACTTTCCGGGCGGATGGTTCGCCAAATGTGAATACAAATTTGACGGGCGGATTAACCTTATCTGCTGACGGAAGATACGAACACGACCTTTGGATGGGCAAAACTCCATTTGGATGCGGACCCGGAACTTACCGAATTACCGATAACAAACTGTATCTTAAGGCAGACCCGAACAAAGGTTGTAAAGGTCTCGATTATACTTTTGCCTATGACGCGCAGCAGAACAGGCTGAGTTTGTCCAACGATGATAAGAGCGTTATCCAGCTTTTATGTAAAGACGGTGAAAATAATTGTTTCAAATAGAAATTAAAAATAGAGATTGCTTTTTCGTATTGTCTTGGGTTAGGCAACTCTAATCCAAGACAATCAGCAAGAAATAAGATTATAAAAAAACGGATACGGAAGAATATCAGAGCCGGAGAACTAATGGAAAAAAATAATGAATAATCAACCACTGTTGCCAAATCAACCTATTATCAACAGCGGAATTCAAAAGAAACCGCTTTCGCGCCGAAAAATTATCAAATGGTTACTGCTCACCGCGTCAATACTCGTCGGTTTGCTGCTGCTCGTTTTGATTCTCGCGCTGGACACTTTGGAAGTCGGCATCGCCGCTTTATTTGTCGGAATGATTGCGGCAACCTTGCCCGTTCCGCTTTATACGGCGTTGATTCTTTGGATTGACCGCTTTGAACACGAACCGCGCTATCTGTTGTTCGCCTGTTTTTTGTGGGGCGCAACGGCTTCGATTTTTATCGCTATGCTGGTGAATACGACCGTTCAAATTACAGCCGGAAGATTTGCTTCAACCGTTATCAGCGCACCGATTATCGAAGAAATTGCGAAAGCCATCGTCATCTTTGCCATTTTCTTTGTCAAGCGCGACGAATTTAACGGCATTCTCGACGGTATTATTTACGCCGCCATCACTGCGCTCGGTTTTGCGTTGGTTGAAAATTTTTCGTATTACGGGCGGGCATTTGCCGGACTATTTCCGGGTGTTGGGATTGGCGGCGCATTTTTTGTGCGCGGAATTCAAAGCCCGTTTCTCCATCCGTTTTTTACAAGTATGACCGGCATCGGACTCGGCTGGGCGGCGCAAACGCGCAACGGCTTTATTCGTGTTCTGGCTCCGCTCGTCGGACTCGGTTTAGCCATCTTCTTTCACTCGTTGTGGAATTTTTCCGCCGTTCTCAACATCTCAAACATAATCTATTTTATTTTAATGGCACCGGCACTTGCCGTTGTGTTGGTGATTGCCGGATTTGCCCTGCGCCGTGAGAAGCGAATCATTTCCGGGCAATTGCTTGGCGAGGTAACTGCCGGACGACTGACGCAGACGGAATACGAACATCTGACAAGTCTGCACCGTCGCTGCGCCGGTTCATTTCGCGCCCTTTTCAGCAAAGGTCTAAGCGGTTGGAGCGCACAACGGCGATGTAATCAAGCCGCCAGCGAACTTGCTCTGCAACGCCACCGGGCGGCGGAAGGAAATTCGGTTGATACAGCGCGGCTTCAAGACTGCGAAACGGCTTTTGCCGAATTTTTACAACAAACGCGACAGGTATAAGCAGGAAGGCAAAAGTAAAAAGGCAAAAGTAAAAAGTAAAAGGTAAAAACTATGTTCAAACTATCTTTAATAATTTTCATCGGCTTCTTGATTATCGGCTTTATCGTCAAAATCCTGATGAAACGGCGGATGCGCCGCGCCCTCGGGCGAACGGTCAAAGACCACGAATTAACTTCGCTTAATTCTTGGATAGAAGTTAGGGAAAACGAAGAACGCGGCAAAGTTCCGCCATCGTAAGACGTGATTTATGGAATCAAAAAAAATGAAAAAAATGAAAAAAATGAAAAAACAATTATTGTCATCAATTTTGCTGTTTATAATTACAATGCTCACAACAGGGTATGGATGCACACCTTGTGAATATAAAGATTATGAGGGTGTCATTACCATCGAAGACATCCGTCGGCAAGCACATTTAACTTCCGCGCCCGAAAGCGACGACGAAAAACTTGTTGTTTCCCACACATTTAAAGCCGAACGGGAAGCACCGCGTGACGGCAGCAATCTTCCCAAACAAATACTGTTGACGCGAAACGAGATTGACCAAAAAGGTGTCGCAATCGGCAAGAAATTTCGCGCGAAAGCCAAATATATCGTGCGCGGAACTTGTAGTCCGGGTCCTTATTTGGATGAATTTGAGAAATGGCAGTAAATATCCTTAAAAACTTAAAGACTTTTTCGCTGGGAGCGCACGCTTCCTAGCGTGCTACGTCGCTTGAAAAGCGGCGTAAAAGCGGTTGCGTAGAATTAAGTTGAACTCCCGCCGAGACTTTTTGAATGCTCTCGCGTTCAGCACGCATCCCTGCGTGCGCTCCCAGCGAAAAGTTGACTTTTTATGCTCGAAACTTTTGCTTGTGAGTTATTTTAATGCGTTTGCCCCTAGCGTTTGTTCGGATGCCAATCCGAATTGTGTTAGCCTATTGTTGATAATTTAGCCTGATGAATTTCCCAAAAACACTTATCTTTATTTTCGCCGTCGCGCTTTGTCTGCATTGTCTAGCAATGTTTGTCGCTGCCGAGCCGAAAAAAGCGGCGTGGAAATCCGGCGATGCAGTGGAAGTCGAATGGAAAGGCAAATGGTTTAAAGCCGAGATTGTCGAGGCGGACGGCGAAGACTTTAAGATTCATTACACGGGTTACGCCGACACCTTAAACGAAAGCGTCCCGCCGTCGCGCATTCGCTCGCTCAATTCGCCCGACTCAAAGGCTGATGCCCAAAAAACTGCCGATGCCGCCGCGTGGACTTGGACGGACGGCGCGGGCAACCGCAAAACGCTCAAAGATTTTCAGGACATCATTCAGAAACACGGGCAATGGCTGGCATCCGGCGGACAACAGGGAGTTCGCGCCGATTTTACGAATGCCGATTTGAGTTCGGCTGACCTGAAAGCCGTTAATCTGAACGAAGCCGCAATGAGCGGAGTTAATCTGACAAAAGCTGATATGTCCGCCACTTTTTTAAATAACGCGGATTTGAGCGGCGCACAACTCTTTGAAACGACCTTTCTCGTATTGGCGGAAAATGTCAATCTGAGTGGTGCTTTAATTATGAACTCTAAAGTAGGCGGGATATTGCAGAAAGCAAATTTGTCAGGCGCGAAATTTTCTAGTGCCGACCTGACATCGGTAGTCTTGACGGATGCTGATTTAAGCGGATCTTTGATTTCCGGTTCTAATTTCACCAATGTTTATTTGGCTCGGGCAAATTTATCGAAGGCAATTGTGTTTGACGGCGATTGGACGGATGCCAATTTACGGCTCACGGATGTCAGAGGCTTGCGTTTCGAGCCGTCTAAAAATCCCGATACGAGAGCCGTTTCGGGCGCGACCAATCTGGAATTTATCACTTATGCAAATTCGCCCGATGCGGTTACGCTGCTTCGCAACAGTCTGCGCGAAAGTGGTTTCGACGACGCACAGCGCAAAATCACATACGCTCTCAAACACCGGCAGAACGAGCTACGCAAGGAAAACGGCGGCGTATTCAAACTTTTGTATTATTACCTTAATTTAGTCTTTTTCGATTGGACGGTGCGTTACGGGATGCAGCCCGAACGGGCGTTGATTATCATGATTTATTTATGGCTCATCTTCGCCGTCATCTACGATTTGTTTATTCATTTTCCCGGCAGGTCAGGCATTTTTCTGGTCAAAAACCGGGTGCGGAAAAACGCCGGTCTGACATCGGCGATACGGGTTCGTCCGCGTGTCATTCCGCGAACGAAAAACAAATTGAAATATGCGTGGCTGTGGCTTTTGAGCGAATGGCGGGTTTTTCGCATCAGCCTGTTTTACAGCGCGACGCGTGCCTTACATCTCGGTTACGGCGGGTTGGATTTCGGAGAGTGGGTGCGGATGCTGACCAAGCGCGAATATGAATTGAGACCGAAACACTGGTCGCGCACGATTTCCGGCTTACAGTCGTTGACCAGCCTCTATTTGCTCGCGCTCTGGATTTTGACGGAATTCGGCAACCCGTTTGATTAAAATCTAAGGAGTTTGAAATTTAAAAACGAAGGTTAGAAATATGCAAAACGAATGTATCGAATGTAATGCTTCTCTGGAAGCGAATCAAATTGAATGCGCTTATTGCGGGACGATTCAGCAAAATTTCGATGAACAGTTGTTGACCGACTTGATGGCAATCAAGCGCAAATACGAGTTAGCTTACGCCCGCGGCAACCAATTGATTATCGAGCCGCTTCTCGCCGACGAATACACTTACAATCTGACAGACGGCGGCGTAATCGAAAACCCCGTCGGCAAAAACGATATTCTCAAAAACGCGGGGCTTGACACAAACTTCATCTCATACAACA
The DNA here is from genome assembly GCA_050998795.1 of Pyrinomonadaceae bacterium. Taxonomy (GTDB): domain Bacteria; phylum Acidobacteriota; class Blastocatellia; order Pyrinomonadales; family Pyrinomonadaceae. The sequence continues at coordinate 18,100 of JBPCPU010000092.1, read as the reverse complement.
TCAGCAACGAAGAACTGTTGGAGAAAACCGCCGACCGCGCCGTGATTTCCTGTGTCCAAACCATCGTGCGCCGCACGCCGCAAAGCGAATTTGACCCGTATATTTTTCGCACAAAACTAATTTTCGTCCGGCGCGAAGGACGTTGGCAAATCGCCTCCGAAGATTGCATTTCGATTGACGAAAACGGCAATGAAATTTTGTAATAAAGCGAAGGCGGAAACCCGCACGTCAGGCAAAGACACAAAATTCGCATTTCCAATTTGTGATGCTCTAAGTAATCTGCACCAGCGGTTTTCTTTCCGCCAAAGACTTCGCGGTAGCGCCTTCTTTGCGTAAAATTTCAACTTCTTTGACGAATTCTTCGACAATATCAACTCCTGCGACTTTTCGCATCGGAACGCCGTCTTTGAAAATCATCCCGACGTTTCTGCCGAATGTGATTCCCAATTGTGAATCGTGTGCTTCGCCCGGACCATTGACCGCGCAGCCCATAATTGAAAGGTGAAGCGGTTCTTCGACGTGCGCGAGTCGTCGTTCGACTTCCGTCACGATCTCGACAAAATTATCAATGTCGAGTCTTCCGCACGTCGGACAAGCAACAACCGTCACGCCGCGCTTTCTCAGTTCCAGACTTTTTAAAATTTCCCAACCGACGCGCACTTCTTCGTGCGGTTCTGCCGCCAAAGATACGCGAATCGTGTCGCCGATTCCGTCAAAAAGCAGAATTCCCAAACCCATCGCGGATTTTATCGTTCCGCCGAACGGCGTTCCGGCTTCGGTTACGCCCAAATGCAAAGGATAATTTACCTTTTCAGACATCAAACGATACGCCGCAACCGTTCGCTGCACGTCGGACGCTTTCAGGGAAATAATGATGTCGGAAAAACCTAAATCTTCGAGAATTTTAACGTGGCGCATTCCCGATTCGACCATTGCTTCGGGCGTTGCCGTGCCGTATTTTTTCAAAAGGTCTTTTTCGAGCGAACCGCCATTAACACCAATGCGAATCGGAACGCCTTGCGCTTCCGTGGCGCGGACGACTTCGCGCACGCGGTCAATCGAACCGATATTTCCCGGATTGATTCTTAACTTATCAATTCCGGCTTCGAGTGCCAGCAACGCGAGTTTGTAATGAAAATGAATGTCGGCGACGATTGGAATTTTCACGCGCTTGCGAATACTTTTCAAAGCAATCGCCGCGTCGTTGTCGGGAACGGCAATGCGGACAATTTCGCAGCCTGCTTCGACCATTTCTTCAATTTGTTTGACAGTTCCGTCAACATCGGTCGTGTCGGTTTTTGTCATTGACTGCACAACGACGGGCGCACCGCCGCCGATTTGCACGCTGCCGACTTTGATTGCTTTTGTTTCTCTTCTCATAAATAAAGTTGACCGAGTTGACCGAGTTGACCGAGTTGACCGAGTTGAAAACTCAGTCAACTTTCAGTCAACTCAGTCAACTTTCAGTCAACTTTCAGTCAACTCGGTCAACTTTCTATTTCCCAATCAGCCGCGAAACATCAAAGAAAATAACCGTGACCATCAACAGCAGAATTATCGCTAAACCGGCAAGCTGAATTTTCTCTTTTATCGCCATTGAAAGCGTCAAACCGAAAAGCGCGAGAAAACCTTCGATAGCTAAAACCGCGATTTGTCCGCCGTCGAGCATCGGAATCGGCAGAAGATTAAAAACGCCCAGATTTAAGCTAATTAACCCCAGAATAGAAATAAGTCCGACAAATCCTTGTTCGTGGACGACTTGAGAAATTATCTGCACAATTCCGATTGGTCCCGCCACGCCCGCATCTTTAACCGAACGCTGCCCGGCAAAAAGCTGACCGAAAACTCTGCCCGTCAAACGGATGATTTCGAGATTCGTATTGACGGCAAAAGCGGCGGCTTGTGAAATTGAAGCCTTTTCTCTGTCAAGACTTTTATTGCTCAAACTTGCGCCAATTACCGCTTTGCCGTCTTCGCCGATTTTAGCTTGCAGAGCAATTTCCTTCGGTTCGTTATTGCGAACAACGACAAGATTGATTGGATTTTGCTTATATTTTTGAATCAAGTCTTGGAAATTACTAACGCTGCTAACAGTTTCACCGTTAATAGATATAGCTTTATCGCCTTTTTGAATACCGGCTTTTTCGGCAGGTGAATCGGATGACGGGATAACTATTACCGGTTCGGTCGGCGCAAAGTCCAGCGCGCCGATTGTATTGCCTTTTAAGTCTTCTTTCGTCGGTTTAATTGTTAAATTAGTGCGCTGACCGCCGCGCTCGACAACCACCGGAATTTCCATCTCCGGCGCAATCATCGAATCATTACGAATCCGTTCCCAACTCGGGTTTTCCACACCGTTGAAAGTCACGATTCTGTCGCCGACTTTAATACCTGCCTGCTCCGCCGCTCCACCCGGTTTGATATTGTCGGCAATCGGCGAAGGCATTGAAGGAACGCCGTAAATTAAGCCTCCGGCAAACGGAATCGCCAACGCCAGCATAATATTCATAAACGGTCCGCCGACCATTACGAGAAACTTTTGCCAGCGCGGACGCAGTTCGTAAAGTTCGGAATCAGGAACAATTTCACCTTTCGATTCTCCGCCTTCTAACGCACCCGTCGCTTCGTCGCCGTAAAGTTTGACATACGCGCCGAGCGGAATCGCGCTGATGCGATAATCGGTGTGTCCGATTTTCTTGCCCCAAATGCGCGGACCTAAACCAAAAAATGAATACGCTTCAACGCGCATTCCGAAAAGTTTGGCAACGGCAAAATGTCCAAACTCGTGAATGTTAATGGCAATGCCAAGAACGAATATAACTGCTAAAATGACTATTAAAATATCAAACATTAAATAAATTCCTTTTCAAAATTATTTGAGTCCTTAGAAACAAAATTTCCGCGCCAAGTTGCAAATTAAAGTGTAAAACCCGCTTTCACGAGAGTCAAACTTTTATTTCGAGAAAGATAAACAACAAATCATAAATCAATCGGGAGTTTCACGTTTGGAACAGGCGGAAATCTTATTTTCTCAACGAGTTCATTGGATAAATCACCTTTTTTGTATCTTTGAAGCATATATTCCATATTCCGGCTTAAATTCTTTTGTTCAAGTTTCTCTAAAGTTTGTCCGCCAAGTTCTCCTGCAAAACTTAACGCTTCTACCAGAAACCTCGCTTCATCATAGTCAATCACTTTTTCCGCTCGTTCTTCGAGTATTGCAACTGCTTCAACCGTTCCTGCCCTTCCCATAACCTGATAAAATAAATACGGCGAATAATCTTCTGTTCTCAAAACGGCATTTGCCAATTGCACGGATTGACTCGGATGTCGTGCCAACATTTCCACAATTATTTTTCTTTTTTGACGGTCGTCGTTTTTTGAATGCCGTCGTGCCAGATTCATTAAAGCGGTTATGTTACCGGCTTTTTCCAAGTCATAAATTTCAATAAATTCATACAATCTCCGCGTCGGTAATTCTTCAAGGGCTTTCTCTCGTGTCCAAGCGTATTTTTTCTGCCATTCCGCCACGAGCGGTTCATTTTTTTTCGCTAAAATAGCTTTCAGGTCGGCTAACTGCCCGTTAGCTTCATAAAGTTCTACAATGCGTGGATGATTTAGCTGAAAATATGTGTTTATTGCTTCCCTATATCTTTTCAAATGTTCAAGACTGACCGCTTCACGCAAAATCAACTCGTGCCACTGCGCTCCGGTGCAATCAACCAAAAAATAAGGATATTTTTCTCTTATTGTATGATAAGCGGTGAGTGCGCCTTCATAATCACCTTTGGTGAAAAGACTATTTCCGATTTCCCATTGCGCTCTCGCCTGATAGCCTCGATACATTTGTATTGCATTGCTGTTCACCGTTTGATTATCATTTCTTGTTTCAAGGATTTGTCGGAAAATTTCGATGGATTTATCGTATTGTTTAAGTTCTCTGTAAATACTTCCCAAATTAAAAATAATTCGGGTTCTGGTCGTCGTGTCTGAAGTTTCATTTAGTAACTTTTGATAAACGGAAAGAGCCTCCATATATTGTTTTCTCAAATACAGCCGCTCGGCTTCGGCGAGCGTATCTTTATTTTGCCCGAAAGAAGTTAAGTTAAAAAAAACCAAAACAAGCAAGATTAAAAACAAATTTGAATATCTACTCATAATTCCATTTTGTATTTTTCTAGGGTAATAAATCGGCGACCTTGATTTTCGCATCCGGCTTTGCAAGCGGTGAAACCGTGTCTTTTACGTTAAAGATTAATCGTTCAGCGTAACCGAAACCATAAAACATTATTTTATCTTTTATCGGGCGGCGATAAATTTCCAGGCGATGATTTCGCACATCAACAATCCAATAATCTTCAATATTCGCCCGCGCGTATAAACTAGCTTTTCGGGTTTGGTCAAAAGACAATGAACTATCGGAAATTTCAACAACCAACGCGGCAGTTTTCGGAATTGCATTTTTGAAATCTCTCACTTTACCTTCTACTACGGCAATATCGGGTTCGGGTTCGGAATCTTCGCCGACGTTGATTGGACATTGCACGGCGACAAAGAATTTTTTCTTGAACACTTCCCGCAAAACTTCCGCCGCAACATTAACGCCTGCGTAATGCAAACCGCTCATCGCACTCATTTCGTATTCTCCCTCATCAAACTCCGAATAAGTGTATTTGACAAAAATTTCGCCTTCTATCAGCTCAACTCTTTTACCATTAAAAAAGCCTAAATCAGAAAGACGGTAATATTCTTCTCGTGTCCATTTTATCTTTGGCGGTTCTTCGAGGTCGGCTTCTTCATATGAGAAAAGAACAATTGGATTATCCGACTTGATTGGTTCAGTTGTTTGCTGCATCATTTTCACCTCATTTTGCCGAAGCAGTTTTTTCCAAATTTTCCAATTTCATTATAGCTTGTTTCCTTGCCGTCCGGTCGGCAAATAAAACAGTTTCGAGATTTGCGACTTGCCGGGTTTCGTGTTCGTTCATCACGCTTTCAATGATTATTGGAATTTCCGAAAGCCGAATTTTGTTATCCAAAAATGCCTGGACGGCGATTTCGTTGGCGGCGTTCAAAGTTGCGGGCATCGTTCCGCCGATTTTCAACGCTTTATACGCCAGAGCCAAACACGGAAAACGCTCTAAATCAGGCTCTTCAAAAGTTAATTGTGAGATTTTCGCAAAATCGAGCGGTTCGAGTTCGCAGTTTTTTCTTTCAGGAAAAGTCAGCGCGTATTGAATCGCGTGGCGCATATCGGTTACGCCTAATTGAGCAATTATCGAACCGTCAACGAGTTCGACCATCGAATGCACGACCGATTGCGGATGCACGACCACGCCGATTTCGTCCGCGCCGAAACCGAACAGCCAACATGCTTCGATAACTTCCAAACCTTTGTTCATCAGCGTCGCGCAGTCAATCGTGATTTTATCGCCCATATTCCAGGTCGGATGATTCAAGGCTGCTTCGCGCGTCGCGTTTTCGATTTCCTGTTTTGTTTTGGTGCGAAAAGGTCCGCCCGAAGCGGTTAAAATCAGGCGTTTGACTTCTTTTTTAGTTTCGCCGCGCAGACATTGATGAAGCGCGTTGTGTTCGGAATCAACCGGCAAAATTTCCGCGCCGTTTTCCCGCGCCGCTTTCGTCATCAATTCGCCCGCCATCACAAGCGTTTCTTTATTGGCAAGCGCAACTCTTTTTCCCGCCTCCAAAGCACGAAGCGTCGGCACAAAACCAACCGCGCCGACAGTTGCCGACACAACCGTTTCCGCCTTTTCGTGCGTTGCAACGGCAACTAAACCTTTTTCGCCGACAACAATTTTTGGAATTTGGATTTTGGAATTTGTAATTGCGCGAAGCAATTCTTCGGCGCAAGTTTCGTCTTTGACGGCAACAAGTTCGGGCTGAAATTGTTCAACCTGCTCGGCGAGTTTGCCGACATTTCCGCCCGCCCCAAGCGCGACTACGCGAAAACTACCTAAAAACTCAACAACCTTGAGCGTGTTGCACCCGATTGAACCCGTCGAACCTAAAATTGAAATTGCTTTCATAAATAATCAGAGTTGCCAAACGCATTCTGGCTTATATAACTTTACATTAAAAAAGCAAGAATTATCCAACTATGATGTTTGTAAGCGTTACAACCAGATTAATCAGCCACGTATTCAGCAGAGGTTATTAATTTACAAAAAAGTCTGAGCAGGAATCTGCTTTCCTCTCCATCTCTTTTCTATTCTAAATCTTTTTAACCGCTTGTAATTATTCTTCTAAATTCTGGAACTTTATCTTTTAGTAATTTAAATTCCGCACCACGTTCTCGCAAAATTCGTCTGAATCTTTGGCATTTTCTTCTGCCCCAAACTCCGATAAATTCTTCGCCGCTTTCGATATTTTTCGATAAAATAAAACCACCGAAAAGTTCGTCAAATTCTTTCTGAATTATGAACATTTCGATAAAATCCTTTCTGCCCTGACACACTAATTTTTCGGAGCGTCCGTCTGTATAAAAAGTTGATTCGTATTCGTAAAGTATTTCCACTTATTTTTTTGTTTTAGCAAATTCCAACGTCGTTTCCAGATAATTTCCCTTATCTTCTTTTTCTTTCAACCAATTATTAAATTCCGCCGACTTATTTTTCGGAACGCTCAGAGTTTTCCAATCTGTAACGCGAAAATGCTTTGCCAAAAACATAATTTGTCCGATATGCGAAGCCGTATGTGCGAGTGAACGATTCATTGCTTTAACAACCGTGTGGGCTTCGCCGCGAATCTGCACGGTTTTTCCCAAATCTTCAACCTTCAAAGATTCGAGTGAATCGAATAGAATCTCCCAACCTGCTTCCCAAAATTTCGTCACACTTTCGCGTGTGTCGCTCTCGGCAATAAATTCCGAATCACGATTTCTGTCCGGTTTTTCGCCGTCAGTCGTCAAAAAATCCGTCCAGCGCGAGTGCAGATTTCCGCCAATATGTTTGACAATAACCGCAATCGAATTGGCTTCCGCGTCAATCGCTTTGAAGAATTCTTCGTCCGAAACCTGCATTATCGCCTTTTCCGCGAGTTTTTTGTAAATGCGAAAAGATTCGATCGCATCCGCCAGATAATTTTGGATTATTTGTTCGTTCATAATGATTAAAGATAAAAGAGAAAAGCTCTGAATTCAAACTAAAAAGTCTAAATTCAGAGCCAAAGTATTTATAAAACCGTAATAACTTATACGAAAACAAAATATGTCAGTGAGTTAAATTTTTTAACTGGAAAATAGTGAATAGTTGATAGTGAACAGTTAATAGCTTGCGCCGATGAACGAGAACTATTCGCTTTTAACTGTTCACTATTTACCAATTAAACTGCACCAACCTTTTTTGCTTTCGTATTATAATTTGAAAATCCACGCCCGATTTGTGCTAACCGGTCCTGTTTCGCGCGTGCCGTTGCCGTAACCGCCGACAATCAAAGCGCGTTCATCGTCAAGCAGCGTAACCGAAGCATAGTGAAGCGGTGCGCCGAATTCGCCCGCCGTTTTCGTGAAAGCATTTGTTTTCGGGTCAAAGATTTCCGCGCCTGTGCCGCCGCCGCCGATAAAAACTTTGCCGTCTTTGAGCAGAACGGAAGTTCCTTCGATTTTGAAACGCGCCAAATTCATATCATTCGTCGGTGTAAATTCGTTTGTTTTCGGGTCGAAAATTTCCGCGCTTTTGTATTGCCCGTTCCAATCGCGGTTGTCAGAACCGCCGAAAACAAGAACGCGCCCGTCTGAAAGTCTTATCGAATCGTGTTTGTAACGCACGGCGTTCATCGCTTTGGTCGCGGTAAAACTGTTCGTTTTCGGGTCAAAAATTTCCGCGCTCGACAAAATTTTTCCGCGGTTTAACTCGCCGCCGGTCAACAAAATTCGTCCATCCGTCAACTTCGCCGCCGCCGCGCCGGTTCGCGCTCTCTGCATTTTTCCGATTAAAGTAAAAGTATTGTTTTGCGGGTTAAAAAGTTCAACATCGCTCAAGCCTTCTTTTCCGTCCGAACCGCCTGCAATCAAGACTTTGCCGTTATCAAGAAGTATTGCGATATGTCCTGAAAGCCGATGATGCGGATTTTCGACAGGTGAAAATGTGTCGGTTTTCGGGTCGTAAATCTCCGCGTTCATTTCGGGCAAGTCGCGGTTTGACCAACCGCCGACAATTAAAATTTTTCCGTTTGGCAAAAGTGTTCCCGTATGTCCACTGCGCTCGATGCTCATTTTGCCTTTGGCTTTCGTGAAATTATTGGTTTGCGGATTGAAAATTTCCGCGCTGTCAAAGAAAACTCCGTTGCGCTCCATTCCACCGATGATGATAACTTTGCCGTCAGCAAGGCGAGTCGCCGTGTGCGATGCCCGCGCTTCGCTTAATTTAGCCGTTTCGCTGATTTTTCCGTAGTTTTGTTGGAAAGTCAAAACATCAACAGATTTCTTTTGAGCAGAGCAGTTTGTCAAAAAAACAATAAAAATTAAGATAATCGAATAAAATTGATAACGCATAAATTTCTCCTTTTGATAAGAGAACACCGCCAAAGCATTTTTTATGACAGATTAGACATTATTTGAAATAAGATAGCTCATCAAGATTAGTAATATCAATAGTTTGCATTGGTTGGCGAAATGTCACTCGCAGATTGTGCAAGCCACACGCAATCTCCATCACCACATCTGAAATATGCTCTTTCGTTAGTCTCAACTCGTCTTTCACGATTCGACATCGTTTCACTCCGCTAATCACATTTTCCACCACCATTCGCACTCTCGATATTATTTTATTCAAGAATTTATCAATCGCCGTCAGCTCCTCGCCGCGCACTTTTTTTTGGCTGTTGCACCACCACACCTTCCGGCTGATAGCCTTGAAATCCGGTATCTTGCGCCCGTACTCGCATTTGCCGGATAGCTAATGTGGCTCTCATCGGCTAATTTCTTATCGTGCTTTTTGCCTTCCACCGTTTCACTCAAATAAACTACTCGTCGCGTATTTTCATTGACCAATAAGAGATTTTTGTCGGTATGCGTTTTCTTCGCGTCCGCTATACTTTTCTCTTTGTTTATCCTCATTGACAGGTCTTTGCAAAAGTCTTTCCGCCGCATCCAGACTCAAGTTTGCTCCGCCTTCGCTCGCTTCAATTAACTCCGCCACTTGTTGACCCTGTCGCGCTGGTTTCATCCCCAATTCACTCAAACTTTTCTGCAGCACAGGCAGAAGGCGATGCACCCAATAATTGACTCGTCCTTGACTTATTCCAAATTGCAAACCGTGTATTGTTTGCAATGGAGCAGTTTTTTGATACGCCAAAATGAATAATAATTTGTCGCCGATGTCCGCTAATTTCGCACGTCTGCCGCCTCCGCTCGCCCGTTGTTTTTTCCGCTTGAGCGGCTTCGGTTTCGGCTTGGCAGACAGGTCATACCATTTTTCAAAAGTTGGCAACAACACTTGAAACTCTTCATCAGTTAGGCTGGTGACTGACAAAAATTCTCTCGGCTTTTCTTTTAACTCATCATATCTTAACATTTATACAGTTTATCTGATTTTTCTTATTTCAAATAATGTCTATTTATTTCCCGGCAATAAAATCCTTGTAATAATCGTTAATATAATCCTTCATCCAAACCTGCCACCAACCGAAACCGAATTTTTTCGCTTCGGAATTGGCTTGCCTTGCCGTCCAATTTTCCCGCGTGATGCGATAGACGGCGACAATTATTCCCGTGCGGTCTGCGCCGCGTTTGCAATGGACAAAAACAGGCTGATTTTTCGGGTCATCAATCAAATCCAATACTTTTTGAACCTGCGCGGCTTTCGGCTCAAACCAATTGCTCAACGGAATATTGATAAATTTTACGCCCGCGGCTTTCGCCCACCTCTCTTCGGCTCGCGTCAAATCGCTCTCGCCGCGCAAATTAATGATAGTTTTCACTCCCATTTTTGCAAGTTCCTTCACGCCTTCTTTAGTCGGCTGTGCGCCGCGGTAAAAATTTTCGCTGATTTGATTAAAATTTTTCAGACCTTTATTTTCAATATTTTTTTGCCCGCGTGCCAAACTGCCGGACGAAAAAGTAATAATTGCCAAAATTAGAAAGTATCCGCCAACTGATTTACTAAATTTCATTTTATTCATCGGTGTTTTTTGGGAACATATTTATTAGCCGTCTATCCAAAATAAATTGCTCTGTTTGATTTCGCCTGTAAGTAACGAAAGAATACAGATACAGACGTAAGTTTATATTAACATTTTCAACAATCTTTTCACGCCGACAAAAAAAGAGAACAGCAATCAAGCCGTTCTCTTTTATTATTCTCAGGACTTTCTCAAAAACGGGAAAATAGAACGCGGACGGGCGCGGATTTGGCGGGTTTGCACCGATTTTATTTAATTGAAGCCTGTGCAAATTAGAATTTTAAGAAATTACATTCGGAATAGATTCGAGATGATAGATAATAGATGACAGATAAAATCTATCAGTTGTCATCTTTCATCTCTCAGCTATTGCGAATGGTCAAGCATTGAAAATAAAATTACTTTAATTTGCACACGCCTTCATTTAATTGAATTATCCGCCCAATCAGCGTCATCCGCGGTCTATTCCTAATTTCCTATTTTTTAAACAAACGCTTTTTCTAAAAATGAGAAAGTCCTGATTCTTTTCCGATTAACAATTATTTCAGAGAAACATCATCCAGGCGGAAAGAGGTTGTAACCGAACTGTCGGTTGTCGTGCGGAATTGCAGACGAACCGTTTGACCTTTATAAGCCGCCAAACTAAACGATTTTTGCGAATATGCGCCAGCCGTTCCTTTATTTGCGTTGCTGTAAGTGGCGAGCGTCGAAAGCAAAGTTCCGCTTGTATTACGAACTTCGACAAATAATTTATCATATTGCGTAGTTCCTGTTTCGCTTGACGTTACATTAAGCCAGAACGTCAAGTTTCCGGTCGCCGTGCTTGGAATCGCAACCTGTTGATAGGTTTGTCCCGCCGTGCTGTTATTTACGCCAAAATACAAATAACCCGTTCCGCCGTGCGGATAGCTTCCGTTGGCGGTGTAGAAAACGCCTGTGCCGGATGAAACCCACGGCGATTGACTTGCTTCGATTCCGCCATTGACGATAAGTTCACTTCCCGTCGGCGGCGGCGCACCGCACGTGCCGACTCCAACCGCACACCAACCGTTTGATACGGCGGTATATTGCGAACTCGAACTGCCGAAAAGGTCGGTTGCCGCGTTCAGAGTTGCCGTTCTCGCACCGGCAAAATTTGTTCCCGAAGTCATATAAACGGTCAAAGCGCGATACCAAACTTTTGCCGCGTTGTCCGCATTCATTCCCGTTACGGTTACGCCGCCCGCAGTGCCGCCTTTCGCCATTAAATAAAAAGCGTAATTTGCAATGCCGGAATTGGTGTGAACGCCGCCATTGTCGGCTGTTCCCGTATAACGGTTGGCATAATTGTCGGGCTGATCTCCGAGCGTCGGATTATCCATATAGCGAAGTGCGTCGCCGGAAGTTCCGGGCGTATACGCATCTTCGCCGATTTTCCAGGTGTTTGAACTTTCACCTTCGGTATATCTTTCAACCATTGCGCCGAAAATGTCGGAAACGCCTTCGTTTAACGCGCCTGATTCATTTGAATAAGTCAGATTAGCCGTGCGTTCCGTTACGCCGTGCGTCATTTCGTGTCCGCAAATGTCGAGCGTCGTCAGCGGCGTGAATTGCGAACCGTCGCCGTCGCCATATGTCATATACGAACCGTTCCAAAAGGCGTTGTTATAATTTGTGCTGTAATGAACTTTTGACGAAATCAAACCGGTTACGCCGTCGGCGGAAGTGTAATAGCCGGGACCGCCGTTGCCGTCAATACCGTTGCGGCTGTGAGCAGCGTTAAAATAATCTATCACTTTTTCCGCGCCGTAATGTGCGTCAACTCCGGCTTTTTGGCTGGTGCTGTCCCAAATATTATCCGTATCGGTAAAACGATACACGGAAGCGGTCGTGTTGCGGCTGTCGAAAGTTCCGACTTTGCGCGTGATGTCTTCCATATAATAAGTCGAACCGTTCTGATATGTATTTATCGAAACCGTTCCGCTGTAAAGCGAAACTCCGCTGGCGGTTTGCAAATTGTCGTATTGAAAGATTTTTTCGCCCGTTTGCGCGTCAATAAAAATCACGGGCATTGCCGTATATTTCGAGCCGTCTTCGCGCCGCATCTGCACACGATAGGCAAGGTGGTCGCGGTCTTCACCGCGATAAATCCACAAATCGGAGGTTGGCTTTTCGGTTAAAAACTTCGAGCCTTTATACAGATTTATTGCCATCTCAACCGCATCTTCGGCTGAAAAATTCGGCTGCGTATTAACGCTGACGGCTTCTTTCAAGTCGTCGGTAATCGCCGAAAGCTCACCGTTCGCCTTAATATGAACAATAGCTTCGCCTTCCCAAACGGGAACGTCATTAACCGTCTGACGCACCTTTGTATGCGCCATTTTCAAATCGTCAAACGACACGGATTGAACTTTGAGTTCATCCGCGACGGCGCGGTTGGCGGTATTGTTTCTCAAATAGTCAAGACTAATTTGTTTGACCCGTTCAATATCGTCTTTTGTGCCTTTACCGAAAACCGTCTTATTTGCTTCGGTTGTTTTGGGCAGGAATGTAAAAGTAACAAAAGCAGCCACTAAGACTGCACAAACACTTAGAAATTTTTTCACCTGTCGTATCTCCTTGGGAACTTAAAATTTAGGAAAATTGCCGATAAATTTATCAAGCCGTTATGTATAAAAATTAAAAACCCGGCACGAAAAAACAGCCAAGTCTTTTATGAAAAAATTGCCTTACTTATCCTGAAATTATCCGAAAGAACTGCTAAAATTTTTTTAATAGGATTTTAGGGAATGCAGATAAAGATTCTAAACACCAAATTTGCAAGTGTCAAGCCAGGACTTTAAAAATTGTTTATTACACAAAAAATTTTTAAAAACGCCCTTGTCGGCGACATTTTTTCGTGGAATGAAGTTTCGGAAATACACAAAGTCCGCAACGGCATTTACCAGCGAAACGAGCAGCTTATCTCGCTTTTAACCGACTTCGGCAAAATCAACCCGTGTTACCCGGATTATTCGGGCGAAACCGCCGACACAATTTTTTATACCGGCGCGGGCAGACGCGGCGACCAAAAACTCGACGTTCATAACCGCGCAATGTTTAATGCCGTCGAATCGAAACACGCCGTTCCGCTTTTTAACAAATTAGCCGTCGGGCGTTGGGAATTTCTCGGCTTTTGGCAAGTGGTTGAAGGGAAATATATTTTTGACGAAATGCAGGATAGAATGGTTTGGAAATTTACATTGTTTCGTGAATCGTGAATTGTAAATCGTAAATCGTAGAATCCGATTTTAATTTTATCGCTAAATCTATTTACTATTTACAATTCACGATTCACGATTCACGATTCACAAATATATGACGATAGACGAACAACTTTCATACTTAAAAAAAGGCGCGATTGAGATAATCCGTGAAGAAGATTTGCGGAAAAAGCTGGAAAACTCCGAAAAAACAGGAAAACCGTTAAGAATAAAACTCGGCGCAGACCCGACCGCGCCGGATATTCATCTCGGACACACGGTTGTCATTCGCAAGTTAAAAGCGTTTCAGGAACTCGGACACACGGTTATTTTTCTTATCGGAGATTTTACAGGACTGATTGGCGACCCGTCGGGAAAATCGGCAACTCGTCCGCCTTTGTCGCGTGAAGAAATTGCGGCAAATGCCGAAACTTACAAAAAACAGATTTTTAAATTATTAGACTCCGAAAAAACCGAAATTCGTTTTAATTCCGAATGGTTCGACAAATTAGGCGCGGCTGATTTTATCAAACTCGCGGCGAGGACGACCGTCAAACAAATTCTCGAACGCGATGATTTTGAGAAACGAATGCGCGAGGAAAAACCGATTGCTTTGCACGAACTTCTTTATCCGCTTGTGCAAGGTTACGATTCCGTCGCGCTCTCGTCGGATGTCGAACTCGGCGGCACTGACCAAAAGTTTAATCTTCTGGTTGGGCGCAATTTACAGCGCGAATACGACCAGGAACCGCAAGTTTTAATCACAACGCCATTACTTGAAGGCTTGGACGGCATTCAGAAAATGTCAAAATCTTTGGGAAATTACATCGGCATTGACGAAGAACCAAATGAAATGTTCGGCAAAATAATGTCAATTTCCGATGAATTGATGTGGAAATATTACGAACTTTTGACCGATTCAGGCGTTGATGAAATCAATGCTTTGCGCTTCAAATGCGAATCGGGCGCAACCAATCCGCGTGATGCTAAAGTCGAACTTGCCAAACACATTATCAAAGATTTTCATTCCGCCGAAGCCGCCCAAAAAGCCGAACAAAATTTTGTCAATCAATTCAGCAAAGGACAAATGCCGGACGAAATCGAAGAAGTTTCGCTTATTTTGCAAACATACAAACTCGTTGACCTTTTAACACAAACAAATCTCGCTTCATCAAAAGGCGAAGCGCGGCGGCTTATCTCGCAGGGCGGCGTGAAGATTGACGGTGAGAAAGTTTCCGATGTGCAAGCGGAAGTTGAGTTGAATAGTGGGAAAAGTTCAATAATCCAAGTCGGAAAGCGAAAATTTTTGCGCGTAACGGGAAATTAATCTGTGTGTAACGGGAAATTAATTCACAAAGTCTATAAAAGAAGAAAGTGTTAATTCTAATTAAGAAACTTTGATTATGGTGCGGCTTTCGTAAGTTTTATGTCGTTCCCGAATTCGATTTTTCTGCTTTCAATATTGATTAGCACTTTGTAAGCATAAATTTTAAAGCTATAGTATTTGGAACGACGATATTTAATCGGTTTTTTCTAATGGTTTTATAACAATTTTGTATACTGTTCGGATTAAACCTGATTTATCTATTTAATCTCCCTGTAAATTTTTAAAATAAAGGATTTTTTTCTATGAAAGAGTATAAGTGTGTTCGCCGGAATATGTTCCCGCGCAAAATGTTAACAGCAACGGTAATTTTCGCTTTATTGTCAGCTATTTTTTATTTTCAGCCGGTCCAATTACAAACTTCGGCACAAAATCTAACCGCATCAAGCAATATACAACAGAGAGAAGCACCTCTGGTTTCGTCAAGCATCGTCGTCAGTCAAGTATATGGCGGCGGCGGAAACAGCGGAGCAACTTACACGAACGATTTTATCGAACTTTTTAATCGGGGCAATACCGCGACTAGCTTGAACGGCTGGTCTGTTCAATATGCCTCCGCAACCGGAACTACCTGGCAAGTTACAAATTTAACGAATGTAACGCTCCAGCCCGGACAATATTATCTGGTTCAGGAGGCTGCCGGAACAAGCGGAACTGCCGCTTTGCCAACGCCGAATGCTACCGGGACTATTGCAATGAGCGGCACAAGCGGTAAAGTTTTAGTCGCCAATGTAACGACAGCCGCAAGCGGGGCGGATGGTTCGAGCCTCGGAGCAAGCCGGATTGACATTGTCAGTTACGGAGCATCAACTGCTGTCGAAGGTTCTCCGACCAATGCTTTAACCGCTTCAACTTCGGCGCGTCGTTTACAGAACGGTTGTCAGGATGCCGATATGAACAGCACCGACTTTGAAATTATCACTGCATTTCAAGCCGGAAATCCGCGCAACACGAGTTCAACATTAAATCCTTGCGGCGGCGGTGGCGGTACGACAATTTCAATCACTAATGTCAGCGTTACCGAAGGAAACAGCGGAACGACAACGGCAACATTTACCGTCAGTCTTTCATCACCGGCAGGCGCAGGCGGCGTAACTTTTGATATTGCCACGCAAAATAATACGGCGACCACTGCCGATAATGATTACGTGGCGCAATCTTTAACGGGACAAACAATCGCCGCCGGAAATTCCACTTATACTTTTAGCGTTACCGTCAACGGCGATACGACGGTTGAACCAAACGAAACATTTTTCGTCAACGTAACGAATGTGACAGGCGCAACTCCGACGACTGTTCAGGGAACAGGCACAATTATCAATGATGAAACAACTCCAATTTCTGTGATTCAAGGCAGCGGTTCAACTTCTCCGTTCGCCGGACAAGTTGTAACGACATCGGGAATTGTTACAGGTCTCCGAAGCAACGGGTTTTTCCTGCAAACACCGGACGCGAATATTGATGCAAATTCGGAAACTTCCGAAGGTATTTTCGTTTTTACCTCATCTGCACCGCCCGCCGCGGCAACTATCGGAAATTCGGTTATAGTCGGCGGCACAGTAACCGAATTTATTCCTTCTCAAGACCCATTCAGCCCGCCTGTTACGGAAATTACATTGCCGACAGTTACTCTTACTTCAACCGGCAATCCGCTTCCCGCACCAATCGTGCTGACTGCTGCTGAAACAACTAATCCGTCGGAAACTGCTAATCCGCTCGATACGCTTGAAGAATATGAAGAAATGCGCGTTTCGATAGCTTCGTTGACTGTTGTTGCGCCAACCGGCGGCTTTGTCAACGAACCAAATGCGACTGCTACATCAAACGGCTTATTTTATGGCGTGGTAACGGGCGTGCCGAGACCTTTCAGAGAACCGGGAATTGCGCTTCCTGACCCGGTTCCCGCGCCGATGCCCGCGAATGTTCCGCGTTTTGACACTAACCCGGAACGCCTGCGCGTGGACAGCGATGCCCAGCCCGGCGCAACGGCTCTCAATGTAACAACCGGCGCAACGGTAACAAATCTGGTCGGCGTTCTCGATTACGGGTTTCGCACGTATACGATTTTACCCGATGCGGCGACACCACCGACAGTTTCGGGAAACGTCTCCGCAACGCCTGTTCCAAACCCTTTGCCGACCGATTTAACGGTTAGCGGATTTAATTTGGAACGCTTTTTCGATACGGTTAATGATCCGGGTGGCGAACCGGTCTTGACCGCCACAGCTTTTAATAATCGTTTAAATAAGGCTTCTCTGGCGGTTCGCAATGTTCTCAAAACACCGGATGTGCTTGGCGTGATAGAATTTGAAAACCTTTCAACTTTGCAGTCACTCGCCACTAAAATTAACAACGATGCTGTTGCCGCCGCCCAACCCGACCCGAATTATCAGGCATATTTGGAAGAAGGTAACGATGTCGGCGGAATTGACGTCGGTTTTCTGGTAAAATCAGCACGGGTTACGGTTGTTGATGTTACGCAGTTTGGCAAAACCACAACTTATACAAATCCAAATAACAACACGCAGGAATTATTAAATGACCGTCCGCCGCTGCGACTTCGAGCGAGCGTTTTGGACGCAAATAATACTCCATTTCCGTTCACGGTGATTGTTAATCACTTACGGTCGTTGAGAGGCGTTGACGATCCGGTTGACGGCAATCGGATTCGCACCAAACGCCGCGCTCAAGCCGAGTATCTGGCAAATTTAGTTCAAGGTTTTCAAACAACTGATGCGACTGAAAAAATTATCCTGGTCGGAGATTTTAACGCTTTTCAATTTAATGATGGTTTGGTTGATTTAATCGGAACAATTAAAGGAACGCCGACTCCGGCTGACCAGGTTGTCCTGCCTTCAAGTGATTTGGTCAACCCGGATTTGATAAATTTAGTTGAATCTTTGCCGGCAACGCAGCGATACTCATTTTCCTTTGACGGTAATGCTCAAGTCCTCGACCATATTTTAATTACTCAAAATTTGCAGTCGAGGCTGAGGGACTTTCAATATGCCCGACTTGATGTTGATTTTCCAGAAATATTTCGTAACGACCCAAATCGTCCAGAAAGAATCTCCGACCACGATGGAGCGATTGCTTACATCTCGCTTGCCGGAACGGGCGGAGGAGGGCAGGGATTTGAAGCGGATGTTTTCACGCGACCGGAGGGCAACGGCAGCGTTACTTCGTCTGATGTCTCGCAAGTGCAAGGTTTTCAGCTTGGTCTTGATATGCCGTATCAGAGTAATGAATTCCAACGCGCCGACTGCGCTCCGTTTGACACCAGAGGAGATGGACGAGTGTCTTCGATTGACGTGTCTCAGGCACAGGCTTATCAACTCGGCTTTAATCTAACAGC
>JBPCPU010000110.1:0-6261 GCA_050998795.1 Pyrinomonadaceae bacterium | reverse complement strand
GCCGGTCTTAACCGAATGAGTTTAGTTCCGTTTTTGCTTTCCAGCATTGTCGGAATGGCTCTCTGGACGACGGTTTTAGCGGCGTTAGGCAAAACTCTCGGCGAAAATTTCAGGGAAGTGGAAGATTACTTTAATCCGATTTCTTATGTTGTTTTAGGAATTATAATTGCGCTTTATGTGTATCGGTTGGTAACTCATAAAAGAGAAGTGAAGCAAAAGGAAAAATCAAGATAATTCAGTCGTCTCATTTCCGGTGAAGTAAGAATTATTGGTCTAAGCACACAAACCCGGAAACGCCTGAGATGGTTTAATTTTTCAAGAGAAAAAACTCTCTGTAAAATGAGAGGATGACAAAATACGATTCTGAACTCATACATATACTCGGACTAAGTCCGTTTTCGCTCTGAAAAGTTAATTGATGTTAAATTTATATCGTCGCCATCCAGGGGAGAGTCATATTGATAAGCACATACCCTACGAGAAAGATGACGAACGAAACTCTGTCGAAGAGGCGCGACAGCGCCACTTTGCCCTTCCTTTCGTACAAATACAGGGAGATCGCGGACTGAATCAAGGAGAGGGCGATCGTTACGATGCCCACTTGGTTAATGATATCCGCCAGAGTAATCACCCCGGTGTCAGGCACAAGCGAAGACGTAACGTAGGTGTTCACGATGGCTGCGCCCAGTGCGCCGACACCAAGCCCGAAGCGCGGGTCAACATCCGTCGGCTTGATGAAGAAGGCGATCATGGCGACTCCGACCGCGGCGAACAGTGCCACGAACATTTTCAAGTAGAACCCCCAATCGTGGCGGTGGATCCAGACGCCCATCCTGAGTTGTGATTGAACCTTCTCGGTTCCTTCGGCGAGGCGAGGGTCACCGTGGGTGCTTATATAGGCGTGCGGCTTCTCGATTACGTCGTGCCGGTAGATTGAATACCCCGGGATCTGAACGCGCGAACTGATGCCGGAATTTTCCTTGTCGGCGACGAACACGATCTCGCTGCGCTCTGAGGCAGGGCTTTCGATATTGACCGTCAGTGCGTGATCGTCGCGCGGGAAGCGCGACACATCGAAGAATTTAGTAATTTTGGCGACGACTTTGTAAAGCACAAAATGCTCGCCGCCGCCGGTGTACTCGTCCACCTTCTCCTTTGACTCGATCGATCCGTCCACGATTTGGAGTTTCTCGCCCGGGTCGACTCCCTTGCCGTTCCAGCGGAACCAAAGGTAGAAGTCGACGGTCCAGCTGGCATCTTTCACGGAGAGATCGATGATGCGATCTATATAAATGCCGCCTCTGACGGGATTCGCCCCGGCGGGCAGTGTCGTTGGTGGAGGCTTTGTCCCGCCCTCACCTACTTCAGGATTCATTCTGTCACTGTGTCGCTCGATGGCGGCGATTTTATTTGTATACACCGCCCAAGCGGTGAGGACCGTGGCGGCGGCAAAGATGACTACTAGCGTGATCGCCCATATCCAGATGTTCTTCCGCTCGGCTGGGGTGATGATGTCTCTTTTATCCACTTGTCCGTTTTGCTCGTCACTCATAAAGAAACCTTCTCAACACCGTGATACCAACGCCATTTTGTGAATTGTCACTGTCTTGCATATAGATTTTTCTTTAACGAGATTAGCACATACTAAATTCTATCCGAGCTGTGTTTCTCAAATGTTACCAAATGCGAAGCCGCCGAACGATTGAGATGACGTGGGGCGAAACCGCCGCCACGCAACGTGAGGGAAACGGACAAGCCAAATAACAAAGTCGCTGTTTCGCGCTCACGTCCATTGAATTGTTCGACGCGCTGCCAATAGAAATATGGCTTAAGAAGAACTAAACAAACACATTAACGGAGTTTGTGATGAGTTCGCCGCTGATTTATTTGCTGTTTTTCTTAACAGTTTTGCAAAGCCGTTGCTAATCGCTCTGCTCCTTCTTTAATGTGCTTTTCATCAAAAGAAGCATAGCCTAAAACTAAACCTTGACGATTCGTTTTGCGGATGGACATGGCTGACAGCGGTTCGCAGTCCACGCCGTTTTCGGCGGCGGCGCGGGCTGCGATTGTATCATTCAAATTGTTATTCAACCAGCCAATCAAATGCAGTCCTGCCGCCGACGGCGCAATTTCCAGCAATCCGTTTAATTCACTTTTAGCGGCTGAAATAAACGCATCGCGGCGTTCGGCGTAGAGATTTCTCATTCGCCGGATGTGTCGCGCAAAATGTCCGGCGGCGAAAAAATCGGCGAGAATCATCTGCTCGAAAATCGGCGAATGGCGGTCAAGCAGAGCTTTTCCGGCAGTAAAAGCGTCAACCAAATCCGGCGGCGCGACGAGATAGCCGATTCGCAAAGCGGGGCTTAAAACCTTGCTGAAAGTTCCGGTGTAAATAACGCGATTGTCATTGTCAAGTCCTTGCAGAGCGGCGAGCGGGCGACCTTCGTAACGATATTCGCTGTCGTAATCGTCTTCCAAAATCCACGCTCCGGCGCGGCTTGCCCATCCGAGCAGTTCGAGCCGCCGCTTGAGACTCATCGTTACGCCGAGCGGATATTGATGCGACGGCGTAACGCAAATCAGACGCGCATCGGGCGCAAGTTTTTTGCCCGTTTCAACCTCGATTCCTTCCGCATCAATCGGAACGGGAACGATTTGCGCTTGCGCGGCAATCATCGCGCCGCGAGAACCTAAATAACAGGGGTCTTCCACCCACACCGTGTCGCCCGCGTCGAGCAAAATTCGCGCCGTTAAATCAACCGCCTGCTGCGTTCCCGAAACCACGATGACTTGTTCGGGAGCGCACCGCACACCTCGCGCCGCGCCGAGATACGCGGCAATTTCTTCGCGCAAAGGGCGATAACCTGCCGCTTCGCCGTAATTCAGTAAGTTGCGAGCGGGATAACGCAAGCGATGTCCGGCGAGTTTTGCCCAAATTTGAAACGGAAAATCTTCAACGCTCGGCAGACACGGCGCGAACGGGCGCAAGCGTTGTTTGTCGAGCGGAAAACTAACGGGTGTTGCGGCAATCGTTTTTCCGCGCTTCGACAATTCGCGCTTTGCTGCGTTTTTCGGTGATTGAGAATTTGTTTTGTTTGAGGCGTAAAGCAATTCATCGGGAATTTTTTTAGAAATAAAAGTTCCCGCCCCGGTCTGAGCCTCCAAATATCCTTCGGCAATTAGTTGGTCAAACGCACCGGCAACCGTGTTACGCGAAACGCTCAAATCTCGCGCCATTTCACGCGAACTCGGTATTTTCAAGCCAGAAGCAAGTTGCCCGCTCAAAATCGCCGCCCGAATCGAATCATAAAGCTGTCGGTAAAGCGGAACGGCAGATGAAGCGTCGAGCGCAATTGCCGTTAAAGAAATTTGTGTCGGAACTTTTGCCATCGAAAAACCGGATTGGTAAAACTTCTGCTCGGCGAATTTTCCAAAGAAAAATTGGCACTAAAACTTTTAGGAAAATGGCTCTTCTAATACAGCCGATTTAATTTATAATCGTAGCAGTCTTAAAGCTACTTTAACAATCAAGACAAGCAAAATTTTTAACTGAAATGGAGATGATTTATGATCAGTAAAGCAGAAACAACCGAATTGCGTTTTTCTTTTGTGCTGGAAACGCCCGCCGCCGAACCGGAAGAAGCGCGTCGGCATTTTGCCGGTAAATTGCAGTTTGAAACAGACGTTGCCGATTTGATGTATGATTTGCAAAAAGGCAACACAAATTTTATCCTCGTTGACACGCGCAGCCCGAAATCGTTTGCCCTGTGCCACATTCCGGGCGCGATAAATTTGCCGAAAATCAATGCCGAAACCGTCGCCGAATTGCCGAAAGACAAAATGTGCGTCGTTTATTGCTGGGGTGTGGCTTGCAACGGTTCGACCAAGGGAGCGATGAAATTAAACGAACTCGGCTTTCGCGCCAAAGAGTTAATCGGCGGACTCGAATACTGGCGCAAAGAAGGCGGCGCGGTTGAAGGCACACTTGGCAACGACGCGCCGATGCACTGGAATATGAACGGTTGAGTGGGAAAACGATGGAGAAAATTGCGCTCGCTACTTGCCGCGAATACGCCGATTTAACTGTCGAAGACAAACTGCTGGCGGATTGTTTGCGGAATCTCGGTTTCGACCCAAAACCGCTCGTTTGGAATGAACCGAATCAGAGTTTGGCGGATTCTTCCGCCGTCGTCGTTCGTTCGTGTTGGGATTATCATAAAAAGCCGCAGGAGTTTTTGGCTTGGATTGGGAAACTCGAAAGCAACGGCGTGAAAGTTTTGAATCCGCCGAATATTTTGCGTTGGAATGTGGACAAAACCTATTTGCGCGAACTCGAAAAATCCGGCGTTAAAATTCCGCCGACGGTTTGGTTTGAAAAAGGCGCAGCCGGAAGTTTATCGAAAATTCTGGCGGAGAACTATTGGCAGAAAGCCGTTTTGAAACCGACAATTTCGGCGACGGCGTGGCGAACTTTTATCGTTACGCCGGAGAACGCCGACGAACTGCAGCCGGAGTTGGAAAATTTGCTTTTGACGGGCGGCGCGATGGTGCAGAAATTTGTCGCGGAAATTCAGACAAAAGGCGAATGGTCTTTCGTTTTCTTTAATAAAGAATTCAGTCACGCAGTTTTGAAACGGGCGAAAACGGGCGATTTTCGAGTGCAGGATAATTTCGGCGGCAGCGTCGAGATGTCCGTCGAACCTGCCGCCGCGCTGGTCGAAACGGCGCAAAAAATCGTGGAAAACATCGGTGAAGATTTATTGTATGCGAGAGTTGACGGCGCGGAAATCGCGGGCGAATTTTGTCTGATGGAATTGGAGTTGATTGAGCCGGTGTTTTTTCTCGAAAACAATTTATCTGCCGCAACCAAATTCGCCGCCGCGATTGCTCGCCGTCTCGAACCAACTAATGTGAAAACAACAAATCAAATGGTGGGTTTTTAATATTTCCGGGATTTGGCAAGAAAGGATAAAATCTTATTCTAATCGCGCACTGTTAAATAAGGTATTGGATTAAATTTTTGGAGAATTGTAAATGTCATATAGCGTTAAAATTTCTTGGAAAAAAGATTTAGGCGAAACCTTCGTCGATAATAAATACAGTAGAGCGCATACTTGGACTTTTGACGGCGGCATTGAGTTGCCGGCATCTTCTTCGCCGCACGTTGTGCCGCTTCCGATGTCCGTCGAATCCGCAGTTGACCCGGAAGAAGCGTTCATCGCTTCGCTGTCGAGTTGTCATATGCTTTGGTTCTTATCAATTGCCGCCGGTAAAAAATACATCGTCGAAAGTTATGAAGATAATGCCGAGGGAATACTGGGAAAAGACGAGGAAGGAAAGCTGGCAATGACCGAAGTTACCTTGAAACCCGAAGTCAATTTTGGCGGAAACGCCGTTCCTTCACGAGAACAGATAGAAGAATTTCACCATTCAGCTCACGAGAAATGTTTTATTGCAAGCTCTGTCAAAACAAAAATAAATATTGTCCAAGTATAAAAAGGAAGGAAATCAAAAGATGCGAGATTTAGCGATACGTTTAGAAAATCGTCCGGGAGCGATAGCCGAAATGGGAGAAGCTCTTGGAAGCGCGGGAGTCAGCGTCGAAGGCGGCGGGGCGTTTGTATTTGACGGCAAAGGAATAGCGCATTTTCTTTTTGAGGACGGCACTGCCGCCCGCAAAGCTCTCGAAGAAAAAGGAATCGAAGTTCTCGAAGATAGAGAAGTTCTGGTTCAACGGCTCAATCAAGAGCAACCCGGACAACTTGGGAAGATTTCTCGTTTGATGGCGGAAGCCGGCGTAAATATCGAGGTTATTTATAGCGACCATCAAAACCAACTTATCCTTGTGGTTGATGATGTAGAAAAAGGACGCGCTGTTTCCGATGCTTGGAAAAAAAGTTGACCGTTCCGACGTTGGATATAATTAGGTCGTTCGGCGATTTTATCTCGCGGATTGGTTATCTTGAATCAGTTCACGCCGGACAATTATTGGGTTATATGCGGACGATTGGCGCATCGCGTCCGAAAATTTGGGATTAGAATTCGGATGATGAATGGATAAGGAGAAACAGTGAATTGTTATGCCTGAAAATGAGAAACGCGGGTACGCGCTAAAAAGCTGCGAAGGGACGCGCATTGACTTTCGCGGGACGAAGATGACTGTGAAGGTTTCTGAGGAACAATCGGAAGGAGCTTATTCATTGATCGAAATGGTTCATCCGCCGAATGTCGGTCCGTCGTCGCACGTTCATCCAAAAGGCG
>JBPCPU010000228.1:0-16953 GCA_050998795.1 Pyrinomonadaceae bacterium | reverse complement strand
ACAGCCGCGCTCGTCCGGCAACTCTCGCCATCATTTCGGCAGCGGGCGGCGAGCCGCAAAAAACTTTCGCGGTCATACCGTTCGGACATTTCTATCAAAGTCCGCGCTGGACGCCCGACGGTCAAGCATTAATTTACGCCAAACAGGAAAAGCAAATCGGCAACCTTTGGAAACAGCCCGTCGCGGGCGGCGAACCCGCGCAATTGACAAACTTTAACACCGACGTTATCACCAACTACGCCTACTCGCGCGACGGCAGCCGCATTTTCGTTTCACGCGGGCAGCTTCACCTCAATATCGTGTTGGTAAAAAATTTCAGATAGACAATTTGTTTTTCCGCTTGTTTATCCGCGCCGCCGCAAAAGCTGAGGAAATGAATCACCTCGGAAACTTTCGGACGCCCGGGAACGGATTTTGTCAGAGTTGAATAAAAGATAATTGAAGCCTGTGAGTAATTGAAAATTCCCGGCGTTCACCGGCGTTACACAAATAACTTGTAATGCCGGAACGTCGGGAAAAGAAATTTTGTATTGACCAAGTTGCTGAACACACAACTATCTAATTGAAGACTGTGCATAATTCTTCTTCTGCAAATTCAATTATTATTCGGTTCAGAGGCGCATCTATTGCTCGCTATTACGTTGAAATGTCGGGAACGGCGGGCAATAGATGCGCCTCTGAACCTTCCTGATTTTGCAGAACTGCCGATTAAAGGCACAAACTCCAAACGATTGTTTGACAGACACGCTTGTTTTCAGCGCGTCAATTTGCTTCTGCCGCGCAAGCAGCAATCTTTTCTTAAAATCCGCCGTTGCCGACCGCTTGTTTCAATTCCGGCGGACATTCTGGGTCGAGCCGGATGTCCGGCGCGAGATGCGGATAAAATCGCCGGAAATGTTCGTTGATCACTGAAATCGTATTTCATCTCCGCCGACTCAACCGGAAGATATAGTAAATTCGTAAATTTAAAAAGTTCTAGGTTTTTTTAGTTGCCAACCTTACGAATTCCTCAACGTCAATCCTAGTTTGAAAGAATGAAATAACGGCGTATCCCATAAACCCTTTTGTCGGATGCAAACACTTTGCCGAACTTTCATTAGTTAAAAAATATCTGTTATGAAACATTAGATTCGGGTAGTAATCTTGCCACTCGACTCTGTCGCATCCAACCCTGCATCCGCTAAGATAAAAGCTGTCATCATAAAAGAAGACGAAATGACCGTCGAGCATTATTGATCCGCCCGTCGTATAGCTGGATGTATGCTTAAGCTGTCCGCCGTGCGGACAGAAGATGATGCTTGATTCTGTTAAAATATACGGCATAATTTTTCCTCCTTTTCATTCTTATTTTCAATAATTACCGACCGCCTGTTTCAATTCCGGCGGACATTCCGAGTCAACTCTGATACCATTATTCAAGAACTTCAAACTGCAAGACTTGAAAAAACAGTTCGTCATCCATCGCCGAAAAGTTGTCCAGACGTAATTTCTTCGGATAACCCAGCTTTGAATCATACTCCATTTCCTTTATATCCGAATACCATTTTTCCTTTTCCTCTCTCTCGATAATATCGAAAATTTTATCAATGGTGTCATACTTTTCAAATCTATCCTTGCGAAGGACATACTCAGGGTCATTGGCTGACTTGATGGATTCAGCAACGCCTCCGCGCACCGTGATGATGAATTTTCCCATCGGAGCGGCGTGACCTGTTTTTTGCAAATCAACCGTCATTCTATAATTTGTGATTTTACTCTCGCGCCACAAGCGACGATTGCGGTCAAAGTTAGATTCAGTATAATGCTGGAATATGTTGCAGGAGGATTGAGTTGCTAGAACCGAAAGCAACAGAAATCCGAATAGTAGTCTGATTTGTTTTTTCATTCTTATTGGGGAGCAAAGTTATAAACAATTACTCCCTTAACTTTGACGGGTTTACCCGACAAAAGAGTCGGCAAAAAATTCGAGGCGCGGGCGGCTTGCTCTGCCGCTTGACGAAGCAACGGATGTCCCGAAACCGCTGATGCCGAAGTCACATTACCACTTTCGTCAACCGTCACCAGAACATTAACTGCGCCGAAGCGTTTTCGTCCTTGTTGTGGGAAGGCGTTTACAATTATTCGTATGTCGCCCGCGCGACAACGCCGGGAGCGTTCGTCGTGCCGCCCGCAAAGGCTGAGGAAATGTATCATCCCGAAACTTTCGGGCGCACGGGAACGGATTTTTTGAAAGTTGAATAATGTCATCCCGGCATAAAATCTCCAAATTAATTTTGCCGCCGAAGACCGCAAAAACAAATATTTTGCCCGAAAAGTCATAATTTTTTATCGTTTGGAAACGCTGATTTCCTCGCCATTATTGTCGTATTCAACCGAGCCGTCGTTTACGCCGCTTTTGAGACTGATTGACCAAAGCGTTTGAAAATTTTTACTGTCGAAATTTGGTTTTTCCCGTCGAATGGAAATAAACTCGACTTTTCCGTCGGGCAGGTTGAGTCTGGTTTTGGCTTTTTCGACTAAGTTTAGAGCGTCCGCCAAATTTACCTCGCCGAGTGAGAAATCTTCCTGCTCCGAGTAACCGATGGCAGACGATTGCCCTAATCCGCTTTTGGTTAATCCGTTAATGTCGAATTTGTAATCGTCCAATTTTTTCGGGTTTTGTGGATTAGGAATTTTAACGAAAACGTATTTGTCATAAATCGTCAGTTTTGAGATTTTATCGTTAGCGCCGAGAAGATTTTTGAGCGCGTCCTGAGCTTTTTGCAGCTCGTCGGTTTTAATAGTTGTGTAATCTGCCGCTCTCGAAGTGCGCGATAAATCAACGCCGAGCAACTTGCCGTTTGAGTCGGCGCGGGCGGTCGCTGATTCGCGCGTGCCTTCGATTTCTATTACCCAACGGGCGTTTCCATAATTGCCCTGACCGGATCCGGTAGAAGCGAAGCCGCGTTCAAAAGTCATTTTACTGACGCGCCCGCCTTCGAGTCCGGTTTTTGAAACGGATTCTTGAATAATGGTCGGCACGGCGGCAAAGTTTATTTCGTCAAACGGAAACGTAGTTTGTTCGAGATTGCCGTGCTGCACGGCGCTCACCTGCACGGGCGTTGGTCCGACGACAAATCCGGCGGCGTATTTATACAAATCCAGATTGCGCGGATTGTTCGGGTCTTGTGCCTGAAGCGTAAATTCTCCGGGCGTGACAGTGATTTCAAAAACTCTGAAAGGCTTGCCGATTTTTTCCTTGATGGCTTCGGCGGCAGTCTGCGCCGCGTCCGATTCAAAATAATTTGCCTTCAATTTCGCCAGCCGCTCCAAATTGCAGCCGAGCGCAGGCAAAATCATTATCAGCAGGCAAAGAAAAAGCGAAGTTTGGTGCGAATTTGTCAAAATATTTTTCATTTCTTCTCCTTTATTATTCGGGAACGAAATTATAAACAATCACGCCTATAACCCTGACGGGCTTGCCCGCCGGAAGCGTCTGCGAAAACTTCGCGGCGCGATCAGCTTATTCCGCCGCTTGACGAAGCAGCGAATGTCCCGAAATCGCCGCTGCCGAAATCACATTTCCTTTTTCATCAGGCGTAACCTGCACATTGACCGCACCGCTTGCCCGAACTTTTCTCGCCGGATAAGCCGGTTGAACAAGATTCGCAACTTTACTATTTAGAACTCCGCTCGAAACTGTCTTAGCGGAGATTGGATTATTTGAGGTTATACTTGGTGCGGGAATTGGTTTTTTTTCGATTTTTGCGGAAACCAATTCCCTGTGTTTTTGTTCATCAGCTTCGGATAAATCGTTCTTACCGAGTTTTCGATAAATAAAAATCCGGTCATAATAATAATTTTCATCATCGGGTTTGAAACGAATCGCCTCAGAAATGTCGGCTAGTGCTTTTTCAAACATTTCTTTTTCAAGATAAATTTTGTTCCGCAAGTAATAACTGCTTGGATTTCTTGGCTCAATTTCGATTGCTTTGCCATAATCTGCTAAAGCCTGTTCGAATTGCTTATTTTGACTGAAGCCGAAACCACGAACTCGAAATGCATTCGCCTTGTTTGGGTCAAGGCGAATGGCTTCATTCAAAGCAGCAAATGCACAATCATCAAAGCTAGTCACACGTCCTTCGCTAAATATTTCGATATGCTTTTTGGCTCGATTAAAATATTCTTCCGAAGTCTGAGGCTCAGGTTCTCCCTCAATCGTGCAATGATATTGTTTGGTATATTTCGCAAGTGGATTGTTTTTGCAAGCCAGTCCGCCGAAAAGTAAGACGGAAACGCTGATACAGAAAATTAGTAGATTTTTCATAATTTTGTGTTTATTTGTCTTTCGGACACGGCACAGGCGCGTCAATCACCATTCCGATACCGAATTCGTTCATTCCGTTGACGCAAACAATCACTTTTTTGACTGTCGGAAATTGCTTTGCTGTTCTTATTACGGCGGTTTCAAAACGAAGTGTCAGCAAATCGCCCGGATTGTAATCTTCCATTCCGCGGATTGTTCTTGTAAAATCAATCCGCGCCACACCGCGCTTGATTTTTACCGACGAAAGTTTTAAATCGCCGTAATCTACGCCGGTGAAGCCTTTCGCTTCTTCTTCAGTGGTCGGTCCGGCAATCAACGCTTCGATGGTCGGTCGTAACGGAGATTTTGCGTCAACTTCGCGGGTAAATGCTATTAAATCATCACCCTCGGTTTCCTTGTTAATTTCCCAAAAATAGACTTTTACCTTTTTTAAACCTTTATCGGTTTGAGCCTTTGTTCCAACAAAGGTTAAGCCGACCAAAAGCGTAAAAATCAATATCTGCCATCCAAAAAATTTAAGGTTCTTCATATTTTTCTCTATTAAAAGCAAATTTATTCCTCAACGAGCATCGCCTGCCCTCAAATGAAATGGGAAAATACTCGCGCCAATTTATTTGCCTATTTTTTATCGAAAATACAATATTGTCTCTTTCTAAAAAAAACGCTTTCACATCCACTTTCATTTTCATCCATCCCGGCATTTTGGCATTGCTTTTTTCTCCAATTGCCTACGCCCCAGACATATGGAATGCCTTCACAGAAATTATTTACCGGGCGGCTGGCTTTTAAACATTCTTCGACAAACGCTTCATTGACCCCTACCTTTAAAACATCGGTGTACGGCATATTTTTTGACCGCAACAATCCTTCTTCGATACAACCGTTATTGTCGGTTTTCCGTCCGTATATCTGTCCTTCAGCTTGAGCGGTTCCGCGATTTTTTTGATATTCCTCGAAATCAGAAGATTCGCTAACTGAATACACTAATGCTGCAATAACAGCAATAACAATGAATACGATAAAGACAAATATGCCTCCGACAGACAGAAGAACTTTAGTTGATGTTTTCATAATTTTTATTCTTTGTTTTAATGTCTGCTCAAATCTTGTAAAATTAAATCAAGCTTTCATTAAAAACTTTCAGTTGTAACTTCAGAATCTTCTACAGACATTCGCTAAATGACACTAGCGATTACTGCACAACATCAACCATCCATCCGCGGTTTCCAAGAATTGAACAGCACCGAGAATTGTGGCGGGTTGAGATGGCGTTGAAGTTACCGGTTGTGCATTATATGGCTGTCACAAGATTTACATTCTGTTTTATAAACCAAGCCAAAGTATGTGTCATCAGCTGAACAACGATAGGTTTCAGGATCATTCGTTGCTTCGACAGATGCTTTATAATTGTCATTCGGATATTTTTCTTTAGTGTAGCTCTGACAGGCTTCCAACGGAGTGTCAAAATATTTAATAACTTCGGAGAAGTCATAAGTCCATTTTTTTTGCTTCACGCTTTGACTGTTTGCGATGATTCCGAACAATAAGAAAAGCGCAATAATCAAAATGAATCGGCTTGTTGGCATTTTTCCAGAGACGAAAAAATTTCTTCTATTCATATTATGATCCTTTCAATTTATATTTTGGTATCTCGGCAAACAGAAACTAACTTTCGTAGGGAAAAACCTCCGTGCTGATGATTTTTCCGTTCTTGTTCCAAGTGAAAACCGTGCCGTTCCATTGGCGGAAGTTAATGCCTTTCCCGTTTGGTCTTCTGAAAACCCATTTGCCGACCGTGCCGTCGTTGTAGTATTGAAGATGAATCGAGGCTTTGACTTGGGCTTTGATGGCTTGCGCCAATTTGAAGCAAAAAGCGTTGCCGTCATAACCTATATCGTTACCACTTTCAGGGCAACCGCCGATTCGAGCGACTAGACAAGAATATAGTTCCAACCGCCACAAAGAACCGGCAATTTTCTCAAACATTGGTATATCGGCGTCGGTAATCCCGTTTCCAACCGTCGGATGTCCCACTATGCCGTTGGCGCACTGCAAGTAGCCGGGCAGTCCATGACACATAATTATGACCTTTAAATCGCTGCTGGCGCGTTTGTTGATGCTGTCAACCAGCCATTGCAAAGGTGTATCGAAATTTACTTCAATGACATCGCCCGGCGGTTTCCAACCTTCAAGGCGAACATCTCTGATAATAAAAGTACTCATAAATTCTTCCTCCTTATATGTTTTTGGTCTTCGCTCACGAGCGAGTTGCGGCAAACAAGCAACGCACCCGCTTCGGTTTCCAAAAAATAAATTTCGCCTGCTTCCGTTAGCCGGAAAATCTTGTAGGCGATGGTTTACAAAAGCGCGGCGGCTTCGTTTGGCGTAAACATCAGGTTTTCACCGTACAACGGCTGCGCCAAACAACTCTTCCGCCGCCCCAACAACGTACTACCTGCCTTCGACTTTTTATTTGGGCGCGATAATAAAAAAATTTGCTTGTGCCAAAATTCCCCAAATTTCCGTACTTAAAAGTAATTTGTGGTGTGGGGGAAATTGGGCGACTTTACGGAAAGCCATAATGAAATCTTTAGCACAATCCAACGCTTCTTGGGTGGGACTGTCAAAAGTCGGATAGACCGCTGAAAACAATGCCTTGAGATTCATACAAAGGAACGCCCGCCTCACTAAATTTTCTTTGTCGTGAGTCCCGGATGCAAAGCAATGAGCCCGCATCACACTCGCTGCTTTTGCTATTTCCGTCCCGTGCCATAAGAAAGGCAGCACATATTTTCCGTCATCGTTAGTTACTACCCAAGTTGAAGCATTTTCATTATCTTCACTGCCCTGTATATTGATTTTTTGATCTGAATCGCCGATAAGCTTAGTGATATCCACCTGCACATTCTTAACTGGTCCCCAACAACTTTCGACCTTTCCGAAAAGCATTCCTGTATTCATACCCATAATAATTTTCTCCTTTTTTAAAGTTTTTTTTCTTAACGTTTTTCGTTTTCAGCCGAGAGGGATTCGCTACAAATCAGCAGCGAACCGCTCTCGGTTTCTAAATAATGAATCTCGCCCGCTTCCGCCAGACGAAAAACTGCCGTTTCCGAAATGTTTGCAACAGTGGCGGCAGCGACAATGCTCAAATGCAGAGTGTCCGACTGACACGATTGGCAAAAAGCCATCGTACGGCGGTCTTGATTAAAACCAATCCTGGTAATCTCGTGCGTTTCCCAAACAATTTCCAAGCGTTTTTTTGCTTTCATTGACGTTAAACCTGTGCTAAAATTAGCGACACGAATTTGAATTTATTCCCTAAACAAGTTGCCGAAATACTGCGATGAATCCAGAATCGCTGAAAGCAAAGTAAAAAGTCGTAAATTCAGTGGTAAATTTTGGTAAATATTTCTAAAACGATGATGAACGGCGAACCGGAACAAATAATTTCCTTTGCTGAATTTGAACTCGATTCGGCGCGGCGCAGACTTTTGCGCGAAGGAAAAACTCTGCCTTTGAACGCGAAAGCGTTTGACTTGTTGGTTTATCTGGCGGAGAACGCGGGGCGCGTCGTGACCAAAGATGAAATTCTGGACGCGGTTTGGGCAAATCAATACGTCGAAGAGGCAAATCTGAAAGTGCAGATGTCGGCTTTGCGAAAAGTTTTGGGCGAGCGCAAAGACGAACACCGTTTTCTCGTAACGATTCCCGGCAAAGGTTATAAATTCGTTGCTGACATTCAAAACCGCGACAGAGAACTTGTCATCGAAAGCCACCGGTTTTCGCGCCTTGTCGTTGAGCAGGAGATAGAAGAAGAGGAAACAAAAAGTAAGGAAGAAGAAGAGAAAATCTCAACCTTACCTAACGTCAACGCATCGTCGAGTTTTCGCGCAACCGCTTTGAAGTTAACCGTTATCGGCAGTTTCATCGTCTTGCTCGCGTTGGCTTTTGGGGCTTACCAGTATTTTAATTTAAGAAAGGCGAATATCCCGTTCGAGAAAATAAAGCTCGCGCAATTAACGAACAGCGGTAAAGTATCGGGCGCAGCCGTTTCGCCGGACGGAAAATACATCGCATACATTTTGGGCGAGAGCGAAGGCAACAGTTTGTGGATGCAGCAAGTCGGCACGGCGAGCAGCGTCCGTCTTTTGCCGCCCGTTAAGGCTCAGGTTTATGAATTGACTTTCACGCCGGACGGTTCGCACATTTTCTACAATCTTTTTGCGGATGGCAATGCGGACCCGGAATTTTATCGCATTTCCTCGCTTGGCGGTATCAACCAACGAATTCCGAACGTCATCGCCAGCTACATCGCTTTCGCGCCCGACGGAAAGCGTTTCGCTTACGCGCAATCGGATTCCGCCGCCCGACAAAATCATCTGGTCATCGCCGATGCGGATGGAACCAATCAACAAACGATTTTAAGTAAAAAACACCCGAACACTTTCGAGACGCAAGTGCCGGTCGTCGCGTGGTCGCCCGACGGCGAAACAATCGCTTGTCTCGTCAATCATTTTGAAGCGGACGCGAGTTATTCTTCGATTGTCGGCGTCAACGCTCGTGACGGCAGCGAAAAACTTTTGAGCGGGCAGCGTTGGTATAATGTTTTCAGTATCGAATGGTTAAAAAACGGAAGCGGCTTGTTAATCTCGGCGAACGATAAAATTTCGGGCGGCAATCAAGTTCGTTTTTTATCCTATCCGCAAGGCGAGGCGCGACAAATTACAAATGATTTAAGCCAATACGATTCGCTGAGCGCAACCGCCGACGGCGAATCTTTCGTCGCAATTCAAACCAACACGGTCAACGACATTTTCGTCGGCGAAACGAATGCGGATGCGAATGATTACAAGGAAATCATTTCCGAAACCGGCGCGTTGTATCCGTTCGTTTGGACGCCGGACGGAAAAATTATTTACCGCTCACACAAAGACGGCGTTTCAAATCTCTGGACGATGGACGCGGACGGCGGCAATCGCCGACAACTAACGACAAACGCGCAAGTAGATTCGAGAGGATTATGTATTTCACCCGACGGAAAACATCTCGTTTTCGGGTCGTGGCGCAGCGGCAAATCAAATCTCTGGCGCGTTGACGCGGACGGCGAAAACCTGACTCAATTGACAAATGGCGAAGCGGATGTTTATCCAAGCTGTTCGCCTGATAATCGCACAATCGTCTATCAGAAAGGTTTGCATTCCAATCAAAGATTATGGAAAGTTGCGCTCGCGGGCGGCGAGTCGTTTCAGTTGACCGATTCTTATTCCAAATGGTCGGCAATCTCCAACGACGGCAGCCGGATAAGCTACTTTTTTATGGCTGACGACAAATGGCGTTTCGGAATCATCTCGTCGGAAGGCGGTTCGATGCTGCAACGCCTGGATATTCCTGTTACGTTGAAAGAAAATGTGGTGCGTTGGTCGGCGGACAATCAATCTCTGTTTTATATCAGCACAGTCGGCAGCGTTGGAAACATTTGGTCATTGCCGCTCAACGGTTCGGAAACGAAGCCCGTTACAAATTTCAAATCACATTCAATTGACAGTTTCGCTTTTTCGCCGGATAAAAAAAGATTGGCGATTGCCCGCCGCCTGACGCTCAGCAATGTGGTTTTAGTGACGAACGAAAATTTACCGTAAGACTAAGGAAAGGAAATTTTTACTCGAGCAGACGAACAAAACTTTCTTGTTCAAAATGTTTGTCAGTCGTTAAGGCTTCCGAAATGTCGCGCATCCGCATCACGACCGGCACTGTCAGTATCGCAGAGTGAATCGGTGAGAAAATGACACTTCAAAGCGCGGGCTTTTTCAAATCTAACTTACGAACTGAGAAAGGGCGACAAAGCAATCGAAAAAGGAAACACCGTGCAGATTTGGAAGTATAAAGACGGCAAGTAAGCGAACGGACAAAATAAAAGTATATTTAAACCTCAGATTGACACAGATAAACACGGGATAAAAAAGGATTGAAAAATCAGGATTTGTTTCCATCAAAAAATCATCTGAGTTAATCTGTGCCAATCTGTGGTAAAAAAATCTTATAAAATAATTCTGTCCGACTACTTATACGGATTGGACTTGAAAACTGTGCAATAAAACTAACTTGTTTAGAGGCGGTCTATGACCGCCAACGATTGAAATATCAGGCTGTTGGGGGTCATGGACCGCCTCTAAACTATTGCCTGGTTTATTAGTCAAAAGCGTATTAGCAGATTGTTTTGGATGTTTTTAGCCCAGCCACCGGAAAAGAAAAAACTTAATTTATGAATCTCGAATTAACCGAAGAACAGCAAATGGTGCAAACGGCAGTCCGCGAATTTGCCCAAAACGAAATTGCACCTCTTGCGCGTGAATATGATGAAGCGGAAAAATTTCCGCGCAAACAATTAGAAGGTCTTGCCGAACTCGGACTTCTCGGAATGATAATTCCCGAAGAATACGGCGGCGCGGGTTTCGATTCGGTTTCCTACGCGCTCGCGCTTGAAGAAATTGCCAGAGCCGACGCTTCGGTTGCCGTGATTGTTTCGGTTACAAATTCCGTCTGTTGTTACCCGATTTTGAGTTGGGGAACGGAAGAGCAAAAACAGAAGTATCTCGTTCCGCTGGCGAAAGGCGAAATGCTCGGCGCATTTTGTTTGTCCGAGCCGCAAGCCGGTTCGGACGCTGGCAATCTTAAAACTCGCGCCGTTTCAGATGGCGATTTTTACATTTTAAACGGCACAAAATCCTGGGTAACCAACGGCGGCGAAGCGGGTGTTTATCTGGTCATGGCGGTAACCGGAGAAAGTAACGGGCGCAAGGAAATTTCGGCTTTTTTGATTGAAGGCGAAACGGAAGGTTTCGCGGTTTCATCCGTCGAACACAAAATGGGACAACGCGCTTCAAAGACAACCGAAATGAGTTTGACGGACGTAAAAGTGCCGAAAGAAAATCTGCTCGGCGGAAACGGCAACGGATTGAAAGTCGCGTTCAGCAGTCTCGATAACGGCAGAATCGGCATTGCCTCTTTATCGGTCGGCATCGCGCAAGCCGCGCTCGAAGAAGCAACTTCCTACGCCACAGACCGAACTGCTTTCGGTCAGCCGATTGCCGAATTTCAAGCGATACAATTTAAACTCGCAGATATGGCGACCAACACCGAAGCTGCCAGATTACTGACGCTTCGCGCCGCCCAAGCCAAAGATTCGAGCAGTAAACAAACGGGAATTTTCGCTTCGATGGCAAAACTTTATGCTTCGGAAAACGCCAACAAAGTCTGCGCCGACGCAATCCAAATTCACGGCGGCAATGGCTATTCGCGCCATTATAATGTCGAAAAGTATTACCGCGACGCGCGAATCACAACCATTTACGAAGGCACGAGCGAGATTCAGAGAATTGTAATTTCACGCGGGATTTTGAAAGGTTAAATTTGTGATAAACTTTGGTCGAGGTAAATTAAGATGAATCTTTCTCAATTTAAGAAACAATTGGACGAAATTTGCCGCGAAAACAATATAAAAATGCTTGGTGTTTTCGGCTCGGTAGCGCGTGGCGAAGATACGCCCGAAAGCGACATTGATTTGCTTGTGCAATTTTCCGAAATTCCCGATCTTATTCAATTAATCAAGCTGGAAGAAAGGTTTGTTAAAGTTTTGGGTAAAAAAGTTGACCTCGTAACCGAAGGGTTTCTACACCCGCTAATCAAAGAGAATGCCTTAAAAGACCTAAGGGTTTTGTATGAAACAACGTGAAGAAAAATTATTTCTTGAAGACATTGTAATTTTTTGCGGACATATTGAAGATTATCTCGAAGACGTTGAAAAAGCCGATTTCCTTACGCATCGTATGTTGCAGGATGCTTTAGTTAGAAAGATTGAGATAATCGGTGAGGCGGCGAAAAATATCTCATTGGAAACTCGTGAAAAATACCCCGAAATTCCTTGGAAGGAAATTGCCGGAATGCGCGATAAAGTCATTCATCATTATTTTCGCGTAGATTTGGATGTTGTTTGGAAAACTGCAAGGCAATTTGTGCCGAAGTTGAAGCTTGACATTGAAATAATACTCAAAACAATTTCAAGGAAATAATAATTTATGAAGGCGCAAGCAAGATTCAGTGAATCGTTATTTCACACGGAATTTTCAAGCAATGATTAAATTAATCAAAAACACTATTTTATTTTCTTCGCTGTTATTTGTTTTTTGTGTGAACAGCATTTATCCGCATCCGGCGTGGGGAATTGTCGTTGATTCGCACAAACAGGTTTATTTCAGCGACCTTGAAACGATTTACAAAATTGATTCGCAAGGCAAATTGTCAATTTTTCGAGCAGGCATAAGCGGCAGGCACGTTCACGACCTTTCCATTGATGCGGAAGATAACATTTATGGTTTAGACAATTCTTACAATCCGCAAACCCAAAAATTTCCACGTTCGATTTGGAAAATGTCGCCGAAAGGAGAGTTTTCCTTTATCGTTCCAATGACGAATAATCTACCGCTCGGGATGAGCATTTGGCGGGATTCCGCCGGAAATACATATTCGGTCGAGCCTTATAATAATGAAAGACGGGAAACGAAAATAATAAAACGCACGCCCGACGGCAAAACGAGTCTTTTCGCCGGTGGAAAATACGGTTATCTTGACGGGCAAAAAGACAAAGCCGAGTTTGGCGTGATTACGGATATGGCTTTTGGAAAAGACAACGCAATTTATTTGACCAATGACGATAAGATAAGAAAAATAGACAATACGGGAACGGTAACGACAATCTTCCGCGCCGCAGTTCCAACCAAAAACCGGCAAAATCCCGAAACTTCTTCGCGGCTTTTCGGTTTGGACGTTGATAAGCAAAACAATGTATTTGCGGCTGATTTTGACAATAGCCGACTTTTAAAAATAAGTTCCGACGGCACAGTTTCGACGATTCTTAATTCCGAAAAAGATTGGACACCGATTGGAGTTGCGGCAAGCGGTGATGAAGTTTATGTTTTGGAAGGCAGACCTTTTTCTTCTGCACAACACACCGGAAATCGTGTTTTGAAAATTTCCGCCGATGGTAAATCAACAGTTATCGCAAATTTGGAAGACGCGAATAAAACAGGTAATTTATCAAACACAAACAACAATTCGTTACTAAAAACAAATAATTTAGTTTCAACCGGCAAGTTCGCTTATGATAAAAGTCAGTTAATTTTATTAAGCATTATTGGCGCGATTATTGCCGGTTTTGCAGCATTTTTTGTGCTTGTAAAGAAAAAATATTAATAAGCCCGCGCAAACACGACTCTTTGCTTGGAAGGTTTGCCCGAATAAACGTCCGTGCCTTCTTCTGTTTCTGCATCAAATGGAATACAGCGAATTGTTGCTTTTGTTTCGGCTTTGATTGTTTCTTCTGTTTCAGCAGTTCCGTCCCAATGCGCCAATATGAAGCCGCCTTTTTCGATTTGGGCTTGAAATTCTTCCCAGGTATTAACTCTAAAAGTGTTTGCATCGCGGAATTTCAACGCTTTTTGATAAATATTTGCTTGAATTTCGTCGAGCAGAGTTTCAATGTGTTCGGCAATTCCTTCGATTGGACGCGATTCTTTTGATAAAGTGTCGCGCCGCGCAACTTCGATTGTGCCGTTTTCAAGGTCGCGCATCCCGATTCCCAAACGCACGGGAACGCCGCGCAATTCGTATTCGGCGAATTTGTAACCGGGTTTGTATTTGTCGTCATCGTCATATTTTACCGAAATTCCAATTGATTTTAATTCTTTGACAAGAGGTTCGATTCTTTCGGTTATTTTTGCCAAATCTTCTTCGGCGCGATAAATCGGCACAATTACAACTTGAATCGGCGCAAGACGCGGCGGAAGAACCAAACCGTTATCATCGGAATGCGCCATTATCAACGCGCCCATCAAACGAGTCGAAACGCCCCAACTTGTTGCCCACGCATATTCGAGTTGGTTTTCTTTATTGACAAACTGCACGTCGAAAGACTTGGCAAAATTTTGTCCGAGAAAATGCGAAGTGCCGCATTGCAAGGCTTTGCCGTCCTGCATTAAACCTTCGATACACAAAGTATCTTCCGCGCCGGCAAATCTTTCATTCGGAGTTTTCGCGCCTTGAATGACCGGAACGCCCATCCATTCTTCGGCGAAAGTCGCATAAACACCGAGCATTTTATTGGTTTCTTCGACGGCTTCTTCCTTGGTCGCGTGGGCGGTGTGTCCTTCCTGCCAGAGAAATTCGGCGGTTCGCAGGAAAAGCCGTGTTCGCATTTCCCAACGCACGACGTTTGCCCATTGATTTATCAGCAAAGGCAAGTCGCGCCACGATTGAATCCAGCCTTTATACGTATTCCAGATAATCGCTTCGCTCGTTGGGCGCACGATTAATTCCTCTTCGAGTTTGGCGGTTTCATCAACGATTAAACCTTTGCCGTTCGGATTATTTTTTAAACGATAATGCGTTACGACGGCGCATTCTTTGGCAAAGCCTTCGGCGTGTTCTTCTTCTTTTTCGAGAAATGATTTCGGAACGAATAAAGGGAAATAAGCGTTTTGATGACCTGTTTCCTTCAACATATCGTCCAACGCCCGCTGCATCTTTTCCCAAATCGCGTAGCCGTAAGGCTTGATAACCATACAACCGCGCACGGCTGAGTTCTCCGCCAATTCTGCGCGTTTGACAATTTCGTTATACCATTCCGAATAATTCTCTGACCTTTTTGGTAATCCTTTGCTCATATATTTTCCATTTTTGTAAAACCCAAATGATAAAGCAAAACGGCTGACATAACAATTTTGCAAAATTACTTTTCTTCTTTTATATTTTATTTTGCTTCGTGTGATAAATTATTTTCTATGAGCGATTTCAAGCTGAACTTTCAAGATACAAAAACAGCATTTGCCGATAAAACCGATACGGAACTTAGAAAAAAATATAAACTTTTTAAGTTAATGAATTCACCCGTGTTGACAAATATCGGCACAAAACTTACCCGATTGGCGTTGAAATTAAGATTGCCGATAAAAGGCTTGGTTAAAAAAACCATCTTCAAGCAATTTTGCGGCGGCGAAACAATCGAAGAAAGCGAGGAAACAATTCAAGAATTGGATAATTCCCATATCGGAACAATTTTGGATTATTCGGTCGAGGGAAAATCAAACGAAGCGGTTTTTGATAGCACTAAAAACGAAATTTACCGAACCGTAACACGCGCCAAAGAAGACGAAAAGATTCCGTTTGCCGTTTTTAAGATGACCGGAATTGCGTCTTTTGAAATACTGGAAAAAGTCAGCGCCAACAAGGAATTATTAAAAAGCGATTCGACAGATTGGGAAAAATCAAAGGAACGAATTAGAGAAATTTGCATGTATGCGCATTCGCTTGAACAGCCGATATTTATTGATGCGGAAGAAAGCTGGATTCAAGACGCAATTGATAATCTGGCGGTGGAAATGATGGAGAAATACAATCGTGAAAAACCGATTATATTTAATACGATTCAGCTTTACCGGCACGACCGTCTGGCATTTCTGAAAGACGCGCACCGCAAGGCAAAAGACGGCGGTTATATTTTAGCCGTCAAATTGGTTCGCGGCGCATATATGGAAAAGGAACGGACGCGAGCCAAAGAAATGGATTATGTTTCGCCGATTCAGCCGAACAAAGCGGCGACCGACCGTGATTTTAACGCGGCGATTGAATATTGTCTGGATAATATAGAAAGCATCGCATTTGTTGCCGGAACTCACAATGAAGACAGCGTGCAGTTGTTGGCGCAAAAAATGGAAGAAAAGGGAATTTCACATAATCATCCGCACATCAACTTTTCGCAGCTTTACGGGATGAGCGACAATCTTTCGTATATTTTAGCGGACAATAAATATAATGTTTCAAAATATGTGCCGTATGGTCCGGTTGCCGATACGCTGCCGTATTTGATTCGGCGGGCAAGGGAAAATACGTCCGTGATGGGACAAATGAGCCGTGAACTGGAATTGATTGATAAGGAATTAAAACGCAGAAAAATTTAACGGTCAACAGTTATCAGATAACAGTCAACAAATCAGCGTGACAGAAAACACGACCAAGCATTTATCGGAAAAAATAAAACGCTTATCTCAAACCGAGTAATAAGCGCACCGAAAGGTCGGAGACTTCACGATTCGCCCTTGTTTTCCAATCATTAAAAGCCTTTAATTCGGTTTCGGTCAGATGTTCATTTTTCATCCGCGCAACTTGCGTGCTTTCAAAAGCGCGATTTGTCAACGCCAGATGCGGATAATTTATTGTCAGGTTCTCCGGGTTTGCCAAAGACATATCCGCCATTTCAATATCAAGATACATCTCATTATAGGAAGCAAGATGCCAGATTTTGCCTTTTTCCGTTTCTTCAATCGCCAAAATCCGCAAAAGCCCGTAACCGCTTTCGATTTGGAAAATTAAAAAATCGCCCGCCTGAAAATTTTGTGACACGAGTGTTTTCTCTCCTAAAACTTTAAGATTAGCACAAAATTCAAGTTAGCGATAAAATACGAAATTATGAATAAAATACTTGATTATCAAGTGATGTTAGCCGTCGCCGTTAAAGAAGCAAAAAGTGGTCTTGAAGAAGGCGGAATTCCTATCGGCGCGGCTTTGTTTGACAAAAACGGAAACTTGCTTGG
>JBPCPU010000220.1:0-26421 GCA_050998795.1 Pyrinomonadaceae bacterium | reverse complement strand
TCGCGGATTTTTCTCTTTATTCTCCAACCCTTTCAACTCGTCGGCAGTTTCTGTGATCCGACTGACATAATCCACAGTTCTCATTTCTTGAGTTTATCATACCTACTTACTGATAAACCGTATAACATTAAAACAATTGTCGAATGTCCAAGCCGTTCGGAAACGATTTTTGGATTCACAAAGATATTCTTTCTGTCAAAAGTTTCTAAACTTTAACTTTTTGCAAGTTATTGATTTTAATCATCAAGATTGTTCTTCAAAATATAATTTGTGGAATTCTTTTGCGGAAGCGAAATACTAAAAACGCTTTCCGACGTGCGGACATTGAGGCGATTGCCTAAGCGTCTGGCAGTGGCAAATTCCAACGGCTGCGAATGACTGACAATTTCTCTGCCGCCCAGACTGAAATGTGTGCCGCCGACCAGAACGAATTCTTCGGGCAAATCTTCACCTTCGCTCAAACGCGCCCAGAGAAAGCGGAAATTTGTATTGAATAGTTCGGTATGAACGATTTGCTCACCGTCGGTAAAGACGAAAACATCGTGATAATCACGGTATTTGATGACAAAAGCGCGTCCGCCGCTGACCTCGGTTTCAAAAACTTCCGGCGCGGTAAATCCGCTTTCATTCGGCAATAAAAAAGTGAAAAATTCCTGTGCGCCGATACCTTTTGACACGAAACGCAGAAACGGCGCGTCTGTAAGTTTGCCGTAACACGACGAAATCGGGCTTTCCTGGCGTTGCCAATTTCCGTTGTCGCCGAAGGTGAAAAGTCGCAAACCGATTTCCGTTTGAGGCGTTTCGTTGACACACGACGCGCCGTTTTCCGCGTCTTCGATTATCGGGTTGGTTGTGCCGTCAAAGTGAAAATTCAGCGCGTAATCGTATTCGCCAAAGGTTTTCACATAATCGCGGATTAACCAGTAATCGTTTTTGAGAAATAAAATACTTCGCGTGTGCGTGGCGGGCGCGGCTGGAAATCTTTCGTAGCCGTCGTGCGAACCTTCAAAAAAATCGAATCCGTCCTGCGAAATCCACGAGTCGGGTTTCGCACTTGCCTTAGTTTTCCAACTGAATTTCGCGCCCGTTTCGGATTGCGATTTTTCGTCAATCATTAACGTATTGTGCGCGGTGGTCGAGCGAAAATAATCGCGCAGTTCTTTCGATTCGTGATAAGTATAAGTTCCCGCGTCAACCAGCGTCGTTTTTCCGCCGACTGCCAAATCTACTGCCAAAGCGTCGGCGTGTCCGTGTCCGCCGCTTGTCGCGCCTAATGCGCCGCAGTCAACCAGCAGATAATTGTCGGTTTCCGCCCAACCGTCGCGCATGACGAAATATCCGCCGTCGGCAAACTCGTAAGAATTTTTGTTTGGAATATCCGCTCGCAAGACTTCAAAACTGTGAACGCCTTCCGCGCTCAACAACCACAGCGTTTCTTCCGCAAATTCACGGGCAACAAATTTATAATCGCCGCGTTCAAAAAGAACCGCACCCGTTGCCAAAGTTGCTCGAAAATCATTTGACTGAGAATTCCCAAGCGGCAAACTTCTGCCGCCGTCGTCGTCGCCGATAAGCGGCGTTGTGCCGTCGGGACGAGTAATATACATCAGAAAATCAAGCGCGGATTGAAGTTTTACATCGAGTTTATCCTGCAAATTCTTGTCGGCTTCTTCGCCGCTCAGAGTTTTCAAAATAAGAAAATGTGTGTAAAAATCCGCCGTGTATCGCTGATACCAGGTTGACTGCTCAAAATAAACGCCGTCGGGCAGAATCTGGCGGTCGAGTTCGGCAAAAAGAATATCTTCGCCGAGCCGTCGCCAATTTTCGGCGTGTTTGAAGAACGAAAGCTGCGTTCCGAGATAATAAAGTCCTAATGCTTCGCCCGTTAAATGCGTATTCGGGCTGTAATAAGTCGAGAGATATTTTTCGATGTGTTTGCCGTGAAGATAAAGAAATTTTAACGCTGTTTGGAAGAGTTCGGGCGTCAAACTCTTTGAATCTTTAAAAAAATTAAAAGCCCAAATCCAGGAAACCGAACGCAGAGCAACTTCCAGACTGCTAAACCAATTAATGCCCATACCGGGCGGATTCTGCTCCATCCAACTTTCCAGATGACGCGCGAATGTTTCGGCAAAGCGTTCGTCGCCGGTCAGCCAATAGGCAACGCCGAGCGTGAAAAAATGTTGATGGCGGTTGAGTTCCCAGATTA
This sequence comes from Pyrinomonadaceae bacterium, assembly GCA_050998795.1. Lineage (GTDB taxonomy): Bacteria > Acidobacteriota > Blastocatellia > Pyrinomonadales > Pyrinomonadaceae. Next base: position 24,212 of record JBPCPU010000220.1, on the reverse strand, counting down.
TTTTCTTGTCGCCGGTTTCGTCCGCGTCGAGTTCGTCAAATTGTTTCCAATGCTTTAACGGTGAATGTTTATCGGCAACCGGCTCAAAATGCCAGTTCACTTCCCTGCCGAAATCCAAATTTTGATAACCGAGCAAGTCAAATCTGCCTTCAATCAGATTTTCCGCTTTTTCAATAAAATATCTCGCGCTTTTTTCGCCAAAGGCACGTCGAAAAGTTTCAAGCGTTTTTTCCTTGTCCCGAAAAGCCGGGAAAAATCCGAATTGCGCGTCTTCGTAAAACTTTTCAAGTAAGTTTTCCGCCGTCAGTTCTTCATTGCCGAAGTGAGATTTTTCAAACAGTTGTGTGAGTTCTTCATCCGAAGGCAGTTTGCCGCTCAAACCCATTTGCTCGGTATAACCGGAAAGAGCCTGTTCGCCGCGGGTGCGGATTTCCGTCCAACTTTTTCCTTTCATTTTCTTTAATGTATCAATCGGATTTGCCATTGTTCTTGCTAACACAGTTCTATTTGACGGCGAGTTTCAGTTTTTTCGTGTTTTGTCTTTTCGTCCATATTCGTTTTCAGACGATAATTTCTGTATTTGCCCGGGCTGCCCGATTTGCCGTCAATCGCCGCCGAAACCATATTAAACGCTTCGCGTGCCGAAGCAAAATAAACTTTATAACGGGAAGTTTTCTCGCCGTTTTCAATCACTTCGCTAAAAAACTTGACGGCGTCTTCTCCGATGCTTGCCGCCTGGTCGCGGTCAAAAAATCCGTGGCAGTAAAGTTTGACAAATATCCATTCGGGACGACCTTTAACCGTAATGTTTGCCGAAAGCCAGCGATTCAGCCGCGCTAAATCAGTCGGTTGATTATAAACCAACGCGCCGTCGTCAAGTTTCGGTATCGGCAAGCCTTTGCCGCGCCACGTCCAATTAAAAATTAACGGTCCGGTAAATATAAGTGGTAATTGCGGTTGGTTTCCAAAAACAACGCTTTGTTTGCCTCTGCGATGCGGAATTTTTTCCGTCAGAGGCAAACCACATTCGTAGATTTGATTGAGCATCGAAACTTGCGACCGGTCGGGCGCGGAAGGCAGCGTCATATCAACATAACAACCTGTGTCCTGCAAAATCTGCATCTCTTCATCAACGCCGCAAAACCTTCCGCCGCAGGAATTTCCCAACGCCAGATTGCCGTGAACAAACGCATAACGCGGCATATCTTTTTCGTCAAAACGCGATAAACATTTATGTTCTTCCGCTAAAATATCTCGAAATTCGGTCAAGGATTTTATAAGATTTTCCGCCGTGTCGGGCGCGTCAACGCCGTGATGCAGATGAATTTCCACTTCGCCCAAACCTTCGGCTTGCATTTCCGCCATTTTTTCAAGAATTCGGCGGTCATATTGTTCGGCGGGATAAAAATTCGTGTGGCGAAACTTTGTCCCGTCAACGTCGCGGACTGCTTCGCCCGTCTTTCGCGCTAACTTGTGATATTCGTCCAAACGCCGCCGCTGCGCGTTTAAATCAAGCAACCCACCCGCGCTCCAACTCGGCTCGAAATGGTTGGCAATCGTGAAAATAATCTGTTTTTCCGCGCCTGCGTCTTTTTCCAAAAGTGCTTTTCCGCGCACAAACGGATAACGCACAAGCCACGGCAAGTTCCATTTTAATTTGGTCAGATAAGTTGTTTCGTTTGCACTCATTTTTCTTTATGTTAAATTCAGTGTCGCCGTTTGTTTTGATAAAAAGCATAAATCTGATTATTTATCTATAAATTCCCGATGCCAAAGTTCCAGCATAAACAAAATCCACAGCGAGTACGAATGGTCGCGCCGCTGTTTTGAATGTTCGTCAAGCAGCATTTCGATATATTCTACGTCAAAATATCCGCGCTCCAAAGTCCTTTTTTCCTTTAGCGTTTCGTGAATCCTATCGCGTAACTGCAAATTTATCCATTCGCCAATCGGCACGCCGAAGCCTTGTTTCGGACGGTCGAGAATTTCGTTCGGCACAAGTCCGCGCACCGCTTTTCTAAAAATGTATTTTGTTTCGATTCCTTTGAGTTTCAACTCCGTTGGAATCTGCATCACAAAATCAATCAATTTGTGGTCGAGCAGCGGCACCCGCGCTTCGAGCGAAGCCGCCATACTCATCCGGTCAACTTTTGTCAAAATATCGCCCGGCAAATAAGTTTTGCTGTCGAGATAAAGCAGATTATCAAGTCTGTTGCCGGTTACAACGCTTTCGGCAATCCCGCAAAAAACCTTCTCGCCGCTTCCGATGTCGCCGTTCAGATTCGCTAAAAAATCATTTGAATAGAGCGCGTTTTTTCGCAGACTGTTGAAGTGTGAAATACTGTCAATATAACGGTTTAACGAATCGAGCGAAGTGTTGTAAAGATAATTTTTGCCGATGAAACCGTGCGGCAAATTCTCACTGACGGGTCGAAGCAAATTTTTTCGCAAAAAGCGCGGCAGTTTTCCCAAACCGCTGCGCTTTTTGTCGGTAACGTAGCGCGTGTAACCCGCAAAAAGTTCGTCGCCGCCGTCGCCTGATAAAACGACCGTGACGAAATCACGCGCCATTTTTGAAACCATAAATGTCGGCAGAGCGGACGGGTCGGAAAAAGGTTCGTCAAAATGCCAGACGAGTTCGTCAATCGTTTCGACCAAATCAGGCGTAACGATAAATTCGTGATGTTCGGTGTTAAAATGCTTCGCCGCGATTCGCGCATATTTTAACTCGTCAAAACTGTCTTCGTTAAAGCCGATTGAGAAGGTTTTGACCGGTTTGTCAAGAATCTGCGACATCATCCCGACAATCGTTGATGAATCAACGCCGCCTGACAAAAATGCGCCGAGCGGAACTTCGGAAATCAGGCGCACTGTGACCGATTCCTTGATCAATTCCCGCAAAGTTTCGACATATTCGGCTTCGCTTTTTACTTTCGTAATTTTTTCGTATTTGAAATCCCAATACTTTTCAGTGGTGATTTTGCCGTCTTTGAAAATCAAAAAATGTGCGGGCGTGAGTTTTTTGACATTTTTGAAAATGCAAAATTCTTCCGGCACGTAGCCGAAAGTTAAATAAGCATCCAACGCCGAATAATCTATTTGTTTTTCGATTTCGCCGTGCGTCAGCAAGACTTTGAGTTCCGAACCGAAAACGAAATTTCCCTTTTCCGTTAAAGCGTAAAAAAGCGGCTTTTTGCCGACTCTGTCTCTTGCAATAAATAATGATTCATCCTTTTTATTCCAAATCGCAAAGGCGAACATTCCGCGCAGTTTTTCCAAACAATCCGTGCCGAATTCTTCAAAGGCGTGAATAATTGTTTCCGTGTCGGAGTTGGTTTTAAAACGATGTCCGAGCGATTCGAGTTCTTTTTTGAGTTCCCGATAATTATAAATTTCGCCGTTAAAAACGATGATTAAATTGCCGTCTTCGGTATAAATCGGTTGTTGTCCGCTTTTGAGGTCAATAATGGAAAGACGGCGCATTCCGAGCGCAGCGCGTCCCTCGACGGTTGCGCCTTGTTCGTCAGGTCCGCGATGCGTGATGATTTTGCACATTTTGTCAAGCAAAATCCCGCGCTCTAATTTCGGCACGTTGTTTTCTCTGGTGATGAATCCGGCAATTCCGCACATAAAATATTGTCCGTTTTTAATGGTTGATTATCGCTTCACGCCTTCTAAATTTGGTAGTGTCTCACAATTTATGATGAGGATTTTTTCTTCGGAATAGATAATATGATGAAAGATGATAACTGATAGATTTATCTGTCATCTTTCATCTTTCATCTATTCCGAAGTTATTTTTTCCATCATGAAATTTGAGATGCCATCCTAAATTTTCCCGAAAATTTTCCCGGTAAATTTTTAATAAGATTTTTTTCATCGTCGTCTATCAAGTTAAAACGGTTCATCAGAAAAAGATAAACCGGCGCGAAAACCGCCAATGAAACGCCGAGAGTTAAACTTCCCGAAATAAAATCAACCAGCCCTTTTTTTGGCGCGGAAAAAATCATTTGCGCTAAATTATTTCCGACGACGGGCATAATTTCTCTCGCCTGGCGATAGACAAAAAATGTGATAATTCCGGCAGCCGCGCTGATGACGGCGGTTTTTCCGACATCTTTGAGAAGTCGCCAATCCTGCCATTTGACGTCGAGTATGCGAAGCAGAACCGTCGTTGAAATAAACCTTTCAATCAAACTGGTGATAACGACCGTCGCAATCATTCCGGTCAAACTGAAATGTTGAATACCGAACCACAAAACCGTAACGAGTCCGATTACCGTAAAAACCCGCAGAATGATTAAAAACCTGCCAAATTCCTTGTAGGCGCGTGTAATCGGGTCAATTACCCAAATATCGAACGGCAAAAGCGTCAGGTTAATCAAAAAAATCGGAACGCTTGCCGCAAAGTTGTCGGTAAAAAGCGTGGTGATAAAAACACTCGCCGTTATCAATAAAAAAACATACGCCGGAAAATAAAAAAAAGAAAGTTTCTGCATCGCCCGCGCCGTCAGTGTAACAATTTCGCGTTTAGCATCGCGGGCTTGCAGTTCGCTCATCCGCGCAATCAAAATAACGCTGGTTGATTCGACCAGCATTGACAGAAGCGGTAACTGAAAACAACCGTAAGCGTAAATCGCATATTCCGCCTCGCTAAACCGATAACCGACAAAATATGTGTGAATGTCGGTTTGCAGTGTCCAGAGAACTCCGGCAAGACCATAAGGCATGGCGTAAAAGGCTTGTTCACGAAAAAAATGCCAGTCGAATTCAAGCCAGAAACGCGGAAATCTGAGGTTGAGATAAAACAATAAAATTGCAATTTGAAAAACCGCTTGAATCATCGCCGCATACATAAACGCTTCGACCGACGCGAACAAAACAACCGCGCCCGCCATTAAACCGGTTTTCGTCAACTGCGCTAAAATAATAAAAACGGTGGCAATTCGGGCTTCGTTGTTGGCAATTGCCACCACTTCCAAAAAAGTCGAGAAAATCCACAGCCAGATAACTACGCCGATTTTCGGCGCAAGCATCGTCATTTCATCGCTTTGATAGATATTGCCAAGAAATTGCGGGTAAAAATTCAGTCCCGCACAAACCAAACCGCCGACGACAAAATTAAAAAGCAGAATATTTAAAATCGCAGATTTGCGACGTTCCACGCCGCGACTGAGAAAATAATACGCGCTCATACTAAAACCGAGCGGCAAAATGGCGACGGCGTTGGTAATGACTTGAAAAGCCTGCCGATAAACTCCGACTTTGTCCTGCGTCAGAAAACGAACAATCAGCAGCGGCAGCAGAAAACTGATGACAAAGCCCGTAATTTTGGCAAACAAAATCCACGCGCCTTGTGTTTTGAGAGATGTTTTCTTTTGCGAAGAATTATCCATTTTTATCTTTGAGCCGAATTGAAAAACTTTTTGGCAAAGATTTGCAAAGGTTTGTCCAGCCACGAATTTTGCAGATTTCTCCCGTAAAAATATCCGGCGAAAATTGCGGGCTGGTTCTCGGCGGCTAATGATTCGGTTTCGTTGCGCCTGATTATATTTTTGATTTTACTGAAAACTCCGCTCAAAGCAGTTCGATACATCCAACGCGGCACGCCGAAAAGTTTCGTTTCTTTAAGCGGCTTGTAATGCGCGTCCATCAGATGTTTGGAAACACCGGCAGCGAAACACCATTGCCGATAATACGATTTACTCACGCGAAACTGCGGCACAAAATGATAAACCACGAGCTGCGGAATATAACGCCCTTTTTTTTCGGCACTCAGAAGTTTGTCATAAACAATGTCGTCGTCACAGACCATCAAGTTTTTCCCCACCGGTCCGATTCCGTGAACGAGTAAGCCGATTTGGTCGAATATCTCGCGTTTCAAGACGCAGTGCGCTCCGGTTAGAATCGGTGTATTTTCGCCATATTCCCATTCTTGATCGCCGTAATCGCGCCAACTGATAACTCCGTCCTTTAAAGGCTCAATCCAAGCGGGAATCAACTCGTTTTCCCATTCGGGCAAAATTTTCCCGCCGACAAAATCTATTTCATTCCAACGTTCACGAAAAACTTTTTCCAGTTCGATATACCAATTTTCAGCAACTGCAACATCATCGTCAACGCCGCTTAACAATTCGCCGTCGGCGCGTTCGATTCCCGTATTGAGCGCGTAAGACTTTCCCTGCCTCGATTCAAAAACGTATTCAAGTTTAATCTTGGTGAACTGCGGGCGGAGATTTTCCACCGCCTCGCGCGTGTTGTCAGTCGAATTATTGTCAACGACCGTAACAACGACTTCAAAATCGAGCGGTAAGCGAGCATTTGCCAAACTTTCCAAAGTCCGCTTGAGCAAATCGGCGCGATTGTAAGTTGGAACAACAATGTCTAATTTCATAAATTTAAGATTGAGAAAAGCCTTCAGGATTTGCCGCCTAAAATAAAGAAAAACTCCAACGGGCGCAATTTTTTAAAGAGAAGCAAAATCAATCCGGGCGAAAAACGCACGAGCCAGGTTACGACCGATAATCTTAGTTTGCGGTAAAACTTGTTAGCTTCGGTGAAATGGATTTTCGCTTCCGCGAAATTTTCCTGTGTCAGATGAAATTTTCCCGTTTCCAGATGCAATTCGGCAGCCGCCGTTTGTTTTCGTTCTTCTAAAATTTTTTCTTCCAAATCGGTTAATTCGTATTTTCTTTGGATGGTTTCATAAGCTGCAATGCTCCTTTCGGCACGCTGCATATTCGAGCCGGACAAACTACCGGAGCGCACACGATATTTAAGCAAAACCTTGTGCTGATAGCCGATTTTCGCGCCGTTTTTTACAAGGCGAAACCATAAATCAAAATCTTCAACACGCGGAACTTCAGTGTCGAACATATTAAATTCGACGAGCAAATCTTTTCTCAGCAATGTTCCCGAAGTTATTACGTTACATTTGCCGCCGATTAAACTGCTTGTTGTAACTTCGCCGCTGGAAGGTGCATTCTGCATAAAAGTTTTGCCTGCAAAAAGTGGTTCGCCGAAAATTTCCGCATCGCAATAAACCATCTCAAGCAAGTTTTTTTCGAGAAAATTCACTTGCGACGCGAGAAAATTCGGCAGCCAAACGTCGTCGCCGTCAAGAAAGGCGAGCAGTTCGCCGCGTGCCAGACAAATTGCCGAATTGCGTGCCTGCGCCGCGCCTAAATTCATCTGTTCGGCATAAATAATTCGTTCAAAATACGGCGCGAGTGCAGTTTTTAATTCGTTCGTATCTTTTGAGCCGTCATTAACCAGCACGACTTCGAAATTTTTGTAAGTTTGCGCGAAAACCGACTCTAGGGCTTCTTTGACAAACGGCGCGATGTCGTAGGCGGGAACGATAACGCTCACTTTCGGCGTATCGGCGGAAACCTTTTCCCCGGTTTTTATCCGATTCAATCTCTGCTTGATTTTTTCGCCGTCAGCAAATCTTTCTTCCATACTTTTACGCCGTTTGATTAAAAGTTTCGATGTTTTTGTCCTGTTCCTTCGCCTCGCGTATCGGCTCCCAGCGCGTGAATTTTTCGCCGCGCAAAAATTTATAAAATCCGATGACCGAAGCCGCATTCGTCAGCACAAAATATAGCGGAATCGCCAATATGCCGACATTTTTTTTGCCGCGTTCCAAAAACCACGCCAATACCACCGCGATATAAAAAACGATTTGAAACGCGAAAATCAATTCAAAAACTTTTGAAGATACGGATAAAACCGCCGATGAGAGAAAAATTAAAAGCAGAAAAAGCGGCACGGCATAACGAAAAACCTTGTGCGAAATTAGTTCAACGGCGTAAAATCCGCTTTTCAGAGGATTAAGCATCCGGCGGCTTCGCCACAAATCTGTAAATGTCTGCGAGATAATGCGGACGCGCATTTGTAATTCTTTATTCGTTTGCCGATTGGTTTCTTCCGTGCAGACGGCGTTCGGTTCAAAAACGGTTCGCAAACCTTGTTCGTAAATTTTCGTGCAGATCAAAAAGTCCGAACACGCTTCCGCATACATCGGTTGATACGCCGATTTTCTGACCGCATATAAGCAGCCCGACGCGCCGATGAGCGAACACGCCCGGCTTTCGCTTTTTTTCAAAAAGGTTTCGTAATTCCAATAACTTTTCGCGCCTTGTCCGATACCCGACCTTGAATCGTCAACATAAATCAATTTGCCCGCCACGCATCCGACTGTTTCATCGGCAAAATTCGGCAGCATTTTTTTCAAAACATCCGTTTCATAAATCGTCGTCGCATCTGAAAAAAGAATTATCTCGCCCGCCGCCTGTTCGACGGCATTATTTTGCGTAACGGTTTTGCCGACTCTGCCTTCCTGCCGGAAAAGCCGCACGTCTTCGGAAGAAAATTCCCTGACGATTTCATCGGTTTTATCGGTCGAGCCGTCGGACGCGATTAGAATTTCGAGTTTCGTCTTCGGATAATCCAACTCCAGAGTGTTTTTTATTTTTGCGCGAATGTCGCGTTCTTCGTTATAAGCGGTAATCAAAACGGTTACAAGCGGCTCAAAAAGAGCGCGTTTTATCTGTTTCGGAAACAGAAGGCTGACTGCATAAACAAAAATCGGATAACCGGCATAAGTGTAGAAAAGCGCGGCTGCGCTTGTCCAAAAAATAATTTGTGCCGCCGAATAAAATATCATTTTAAGCCGCTTGCCAGCCGAAAAGGTTTTTTCCCAAATCTCTGAAAGATTTGCTCTGAACTTCTTCTTTCAGACCTTTTTCAAGCTGATAAATTCTCCTGAAAGCCACCGCGTAGGCGATGAGATAATAAATAAACCAATTATATGCTACCGCCACAAAAAAACTCGAAAACATAAAACCGACGATGCTTGCCTGAAACCCGATTGATAAATAATAAAACCAATTATATTCTTCTTTGGCAAAAAGTGTGCGCTCAATCGCGCCTAATTTTCTAAACGAGCTTATCAAAAAAACTAAGTAAACCGCCAAACCGAGCAGTCCGAGTTCGGACGAAACTTGCGTGAAAGTATTATGCGTAACCAGATTGCGGATGCCGACAATCGGAAAATTGCCGATGCCGATGCCCCACGGATTTCTCAGCGTAACGATTATCGAACGAATAAGCAATTCCTTGCGCTGGTCGGATGAACCAACCGGGTCGAGCGCGGGAATAAAAATTGACAAAAGACGCAAACCGTAATTTCCGGGTACCAGCAGGATAAATAAACCGCCGCCGATAATTGAAACGATACCGACATTTAAACGATTTTTACGTCCGAGTTTCCACGCTAAAACCAGCGACGAAGCAAGCAAACCGATAAAACCGCCGCGTGAAAATGTAACCATATTGCCCGCAATAAAAAGTCCCGCCATCAGAAAACAAAAAACGCGCATTATTTTGCTGCGGCTGGCGATGCCTAAAGTTACGGCAAGCGGTATCATTGTTACCAGATGCAAAGCCATATCATTCGGATTACCGAACAAACCGCCGACCTCGACTCCGACGCGATAGCCTTCGACCTTGAATTCGCCTTTTAGGTAGAGGTCTAAAGCCGTAAAGCTCAGATAAATTCCGATAGTCAGCGAAAGCCACACCAAACCCATCAGCCGTTTGCGTGTCCGCACGACATTAACCATTACGATAAACATTAAAACCGCTTTGATAAAAGTATCGCTGAATGTTGCCCAGGCGATTGCCGGGTCTTTGGCAATCGGAATCGTTAAAAGCGCGAGAAACGTCAACACCAAAATACATTTTACTTCGGTTGAGAGAATAGTCAGCGAACCTTCGGTAGAAAGTTGTGTCGGAATGTAAATAGCAAGCGTGGCGGCGGCAAAATAAAACGCCGTTGACGACAAAAAAGAAAGCGACGAAACGAGTTCGTAAGGACGAAAAAGCACCAAAATCGAGAAAAGATAAAGTCCGATATAACTCAGAATATGTCCGTTTCGCGTCAGCCAATGGTCGCTGCTCAAAAGTTCGCGGTCTTTTTCGGCTTTCTTTTCCTTCTTTTTTTGCTTATGTGCTTCGGCGTAAGTTAATTTACTTTCAGACGTTTTGCCGTTTTGTTCGGAAATAAAATTTTCCGTCGGAATAATTTCCTTTAATTCGGAAACCGCTTCGGGCGGAATTTCGGTTTTTTTGGTTTTTTCTACTTCCTTATTCGGATTATGTAAGTTTTTCGGCGATAAATCTTCCTTCGTTTGATTTGGATTTTGGAAAGGTTTAAGAATAGATTGGTCGCCGTTATTTGTGCCGCCTTTCCGGGCAGACGATTTAATCGGCTGGTAATCAAGACTGTTGGTTTTGTTGGCAGGCATCGGTAAATTCAAGATTTAAGATTCAAGATTCAAGATTCAAGATTCTAAACTCAAAATTGGATTAAGTTTATCAGAAATTTCTGCCGCATAAACAAATTTTTCGAGTTGTCAACAATACTAAGTTTGAAATCTTGAATCTTGAATCCCGATTCTTAAATCTTGAATCTTGAATCTTGAATCTTGAATCTTGAATCTATCAAACGGCGATTTCCTCTTTTTCAACCAAAACCAAATCACGCACCTTGCCGCGTAAGGCTTTTTCAAATTGGCGGGCTTCATTGACACCATTAAAGGAAAGTTCTTGCAGACTTGATTCGATACGTTTGCGGTAATCGGAAATCAGAGAATCCGAAACGCCGAGCATATCCGCAACTTCAAGCTGTGTTCCGCTGTCGCTGATTAAATAGCAATACCACAAGACATTTATCATCCGGTTATATTGTTTTGCTTTGCCGCGCACTGATTTATTCAAATTTTGCAAAAAACCGTCAACAAAATCTGCCGCCGACAACTCGGCTTCGCGGCGCAAAACATTTTCTTCGGGCGTTTCGCGGGTGTCGGCATAATCGAAATCCATCCGGTCGTTACCGTCGTCGTCTTTGCCTGTTCCGCCAACCGGAACTAAATAAATATCCATAATCGGCAGACGCGACATGACAAACGAGCGCAAAGAACGCACGTCAACCGGCGAATCTACGGCTTTGAAAACTCTGATAATCAGCTTTTCGAGTTCGACGTTGCTGATGACGATTTGAGCGTCGCCCGTGCAGCCGACCATTCGCGTATCACGATTTTGGAAGGAAACAACTTTTACTCTTTCCTCCATTTCCTGCACGTTGCGGCGCGATTTTTCATCTTTCCATTCCGCCAGACCATAAAGCCGGTCGGCAAGTCGGCGGTGAACGTCAGGATGGTTGAGATTGTCGAAACGCTTAAAAGCCTTGCCGGTTTGAATCAACGTCGAAACGCGCCGTGCCAGCCGATAAGATTCCGGGTAGCGTTTGCGAAGTTCGGCGGTCAGCATATTCGTCAATTCGATTTGGCTGATTTCCGCTTCGATTTCCACGTCCGACATTCCCGTATCGAGATAATGCTGGAAACGCTCTTTGCTGAGCAGCGCGACAAAAAGTTCCTGCGTTAAATCCGTGTAAGCATTGTGCTTGCCTTCTTCGACGAGAAAGCCCGCCCTTTTTGAAGCTCTCACGAGCGGATGCGATGAAACTATTCTGTGAAGTTCCGCCCAAATCTGATTAACGTCAGATTTTTTGAGGCTTTCGTTCCATTTCCCAACCTTAATTTGTCTTTTTTGGATGGATTTTGGCAGACGTTCCTGCGGTTTGTTTGCACTCATATTAAACCTTTCCGATATTTCCTTTTGATTTTTTGTGAATTTTTGCGTAAGAAAGCTATGCCCAACCCGCCCTTTTCGTAGAAATCTCTTCCCGAAAGAGATTAGCTTCTACTTTTGGTGAAACTTTTCTTAGATTTCCGCATATTTAAAGATTGGTAGAAAAAAACTTTGTGAACCAACCGCCGCGCATTGCAGTTAATTCGGAGGGTTGCCGGTAAGATTTGTGCGCCTTACCAGCGACAAGTTAAATGGTAGCAATTATTTCGATTTTGAGCAACTTTTTTTTGTATTTTTTTGTATTGTTTAACAAATCGGATAACTACAATTATTTCAACACTTGTGCAGAGATATTTCAGAGGTTTGCAAAATCTTCAATAATTTTTTTTAATTTTATTCGATAAGTTTTGGAAGCAAGCGGGCATTACGGATTTACTTTTCTTGTAACTAATATATTTCTGCCTTGTAATTTTAGGGCGCGAGGATTCGGAAATTTTCCGTCAAAAATTTATATGTTTTCGATAAAAATGGTAACTTTTTGCAAAAGCGCGATTTGTCCTTCATCACAAAACTTGCTGGCGTTTGAAAACGGCGAAGTTTCGGTCGCGGAGGGCGAACGCATCGAAGTACATCTGGCTGTTTGTGAGTTTTGCGCCTCTGAAGTCGAATTTTACGCGCATTATCCGCCATCGGAAGAAACGGTGGCGACGGTTGAAATTCCTCTGCCGCTCTATGAACTTGCTGAGGCTCTTTTGAACAACAAGCACAAGGAATATTTCTCGCTTAGTGAATTGCTGCGTGAAACGAAAGGATTCACGCTCGAAAAAGCCTGACGTGATAATTTGATTATTTCTTTCTTAATTTCTTCCGGGTGAAGTTGATTTTTAATCGGTTGCCAGTCGTCCGATATGTTTCCAGGTTTTGCCGGACAGACGAAGTATTTGCAAACAAGTTAAATCTCCGCCGGGCAAACCATTGCAGTTTCCGCTGATTTCAATCAAATCAATTTTCCCGTCGCCGTCGGAATCCGTCCACGAATCAATATCAACCGTTTTTTTCTGTGCGGGATTTTTGCTGTTCGGTTGATCATCTGACTTTATCCATTTTTTATCTTCAGTTGACAGAGAATCAAAAACTTTCTTTAAGTCAGGCGCGTTTGTTATTTTAATTTTTGCGCGTTCGGCTTTTGACGGATAGATTGCAAAAGCCCGAATCCATTGTTCATCATCCTGCCGACATTTTTTCAAGTTTTTTTCTATTAAATTAAATTCTTTGTCGGAAGAAACAAATTCCAATTCCCATTGATAACCTTCGCTCGTGTCGCGTCCCGCGCCGCGCCATTCTTTCAACCTTGCCTGCGTAACAAATCCGGCGCAAGTCATTACATCAAGCAGCATTCCTTTTTCAACTTTAAGGTCGCCTTCGCCGACCGCCTAATCATTTTCAGAAAAGAGCTTGCCGTTTTTGACCTCCGGATAACCCATAAAAACCATCTGAATTTCGCCGGACTTCTTGACGGATGTTGTTTTCTTTTCCGATTTATTTTGAATTTCGGGTGAAGGTGTTTGGGTTGGCGTTTGGACTTGTTCTGCAATAATAGCTTCCGAAGACAAATGGCAAGCGCAAATCATCAATGAAGTGAGCAGACTAATAAAAAGAAACAAATTTTTCATTGTTTTATACCTCACGGAAACTCTACGTGAACGTGGTTATGATGAACAGGGTTTTTACTTTTTCTTACTCTCTCACTATCGGGCGTAACAACGCTGCGAAACTCTGGAGAAGTAAAAATATTCGGGTCGTTAAAATGAAATGTTGTTCCGGGATATAGTTTAAGTGTATTGACAAATTACGTTGGAGAGCCATAACTGCGGCATCCGACATCAAGTGTGCTATAATCATCCAGAATTGCAAAAACTCTAAAAACTACATCAGCCTCCGACAAACACCTTTTGACCAGTTCCTTTGCTAACTCTTGCGGTTTTCCGCGATATTTTCCCCAGATGCCTCTCGCTATTGCTTCAATGTCCGACATTAGTTGAATTCTCCGTATAAAACTTAATCAAAAAGTATTATAAGGAATGGAAACAAACAATAAGAATAGCTTGATGTTCTTTGATTATTTAATCCGACAATAAAAAGAGAAGCGTTTTCGCCGGGAGCGCACGCATCCCTGCGTGCCGAGCGCGGAGCGCGAAAACAACCGTTGCCATCGAAGCCCTGATTGAATAACGCTGCTACGCCGTTCGTCAAGCGACGTAACACGCTGCGGATGCAGGCGCATCCCGGCAAAGAGTTAACTTTTTATCATTTGTAACTTTTTCGGTAGTGTGTCAAATTTTATGCTCAACAGATTTGTTGTAATTTTCACTTTGGAATAGCGGATAGGTAAGACATCAGAAAAATTATCAGCTATCAGTTATTAAGCGGACGGACAAAATAAAAATATATTTAAACCACAGATTAACACAGATAAACACCGGATAAAAAACGATTGAAAAATCAGGATTTGTTCACATCAAAAAATCATCCGGGTTAATCTGTGCCAATCTGTGGTAAAAAAATCTGATAAAATAATTCTGTCCGATTACTTAGTTATCACTTATTACGAATGATTTTTCATCAACATCAATCGTCAAACACGACCATTTTTTCTTGTGAAAAAGGAAGTAATCATTATCGGCGCGGGACTCGGCGGACTTTCCGCAGCGATTAGGCTTGCAAAATCAGGTTTTTCCGTAACTGTTTTAGAGAAAAATGAAACCGTCGGCGGAAAGGTCAATTTTGTCGAAGCGAACGGTTATAAATTCGACACGGGCGCGAGTTTGTTGACGATGCGGCACGTTTTGGAAGAACTTTTTACTTATGCCGGAAAACGAATTGAAGATTATCTTGAAATAATTCCGCTTGAACCGATTTGCCGCTATTTCTGGTCGGACGGGACGCAGTTTGACGCTTCCGCCGATTTGCAAAAAACCGAAAACGGGATTGAAAAATTAGAGCCGCAAGACGCAGCAAATTTCCGTGAATTTCTTGCCGATGCCAAACAAAAATACGAGATTGCCGAAAAGACTTTTCTCGCCCACAGTTTAAATGATTTACCAAAACTCCTGCGCCCGAAATATCTCAAAGATTTAATCGCTATTTCCAGCTTAAAAACTTTAGACAAACACAACAAAAGTTATTTTCAATCGCCGAAAATGCAGCAGCTTTTTAACCGTTTTGCCACTTATAACGGTTCGTCGCCATACGAAACGCCTGCGACTTTTGCCCTTGTTCCGTATGTCGAATTCGGTTTGGGCGCGTGGTATGTCAAAGGCGGAATGTATCGAATTCCGAAGGCTTTGGAGAAATTGGCGATGGAACTCGGCGTGATGATTTACACCGAATCGGAAGTTGAAAAAATCGAGATTGAAAACGGCAAAGCGGTCGGCGTGCGCGTCGGCGGCGAGAGTTTCAGATGTGATTTTGTTATCGCCAATTCCGATGCGATTGAAACTTACCGCAATTTGATTGATAAAAAAGAACGAAGAAATTTTTCCGACAAAAAAATCGAAAAAATCGAACCGTCGTGCAGCGGTTTTGTTCTGCTTTTAGGAACAAAAAAACAATTTCCGCAATTGGCACATCACAACATTTTTTTTTCGGACGACTACCTTGCCGAATTTGACGCGATTTTCAAACAAAAACGACCTGCGAGGAACCCGACGATTTATGTTTGCGCGTCGTCAAAAACCGACAAAACGCAAGTCCCAAACGGACACGAAAATTTGTTTGTTTTGATAAACGCGCCTTATACGAGCAGCAAAACGAATTGGCAAACCGAAGCACGAAGTTATCGAGATTTGATTATCAAAAAACTGGAAGATTCGGGTTTGAAAGGTTTGGAAAGTTCGATTGATTTTGAGCAAATAATTACGCCCGAAGATTTCGAGAAAAAATATCGCGCTAATCGCGGTTCGATTTACGGCGTTTCGTCGAACGGAATTTTTTCCGCCTTTCTGCGTCCGCCGAACAAAGCCAAAGACATTGAAAACCTTTATTTTGTCGGCGGCGCGACGCATCCCGGCGGCGGCATTCCGCTGGTTTTATTGTCGGGCAAAATGGCGAGTGATTTAATTTTAAAAGAAAAAAGCTGAGAAACTTTATGCAAATTTCCCAGCTATTTGATTTTAAGCAGCAAAATTTCTACTGCACTTTATAAGGCGAAGTCGCCGGTTGGTCGTTTGCCGTTCCCCATTGAATACCACTTACAGTATTGCTCTGGCTGTTGCGGATATACCAAATACCCGAACGGAAAACGGCAAAGTCCATAATTTTGTCGCCGTCATAATCGGCAGGCTGCGGAATATCGCCGCTTGCGCCGAATTGGAAAGAGGTTGGAGTGAATGTTGTACTTCTGATGTAATACCACATTCCGTCGCCCGGTCGCCAAACGGCAATATCGGTTTTGGCGTCGCCGTCGTAATCGCCCGGAACAAGTCTGTCGGTCTTAGCACCAAAAGGTACACTGACGAAGAACCCGTAGTTAAAGTTACTTTGTAAAACATACCAACGATTAGCAGTATTGCCTGTGCTGACATCATTCGGACGGACAACGCCGAAATCATTGATGCGGTCGCCGTCAAAATCGCCGACAACCGGTGTGTCTCCCTGTTGTCCCCATTGCTGGGAAAGAAGCGTGTTATTAGAGCTACGCAAGACATACCAAAATCCGGTGCTTGGTCGCCAAACGGCAATGTCGTTTTTGCTGTCCCGGTCATAATCACCGGGAACGGGCATATCGCCGGATGCACCGAACACTCTTCCATCAAAACTGGTAACTGCCAATGATTGTTTGCCTAAACTGTAATACCAGGTGAAATTGCCCGGACGATAAACGCTGAGATCGGTTTGACCGCCGCCGGTATAATCTCCGGCTGTCGTAATATCACCGCTTTGTCCAAACTGTGCGCGGTTGATGCCACCGGCTGAATTAATTATATGCCAGGAGCCGTCGCTTGGTCGCCAATAAGTTACGTCGGCTCTGCCGTCGTTTGAGCGGTCAAAACCCGCTTGACGACAAGCCGTGCTGTAACTAAGCGTAAAACTATAACTCGGACATCCCGCATTTACATTAATTTCGTGAACAACTATTGAAAAGTTCTGTCCCGAAGTTACCGGAAAGGAAAAAGAACCGGAGCCGAATGAACTAAAACCCGGATCGCCGATAACACCTGTGTTCGGAGTTGCGGGATTATAATTTGAATACGCAACTATTTCAGTCGTGTTGGCGACGGTTGTGCCGCAGCCGTTGAAGTCAAAATTAACGGTTGCACAGCCCGCTACCGGACTGGTGTAGTTATACACATCATAATGAACCCCGATTGAATCTTGCAGGGTTTGGGTTTTCCCCGTGCAGGACGAAGTGTTTCCGTCTCTCCTCACGCGACCTGTCTGTATCGGGTCGGCTGTCGTTATTGCGCCTGCTTGTGTAACGGGGCTGCCCGCAGGTTGACAAACAAATTGCGAGAAAGCAATCTGATTTGACATTAAAATTAGCGTGAACAGCAAAACAAAGGAAAAAAGTCCTCTGTTTTTTTGAACGTAAAGTTTCATCATCTTATCTCCTTGAATGTAAAATTAGAAAGCGTGATTTCCGAACGGCTATTAAAAAAGCGTTCGATTAGTAACAAATAAAAATCCGCTTTTTACGGTTTTTGTAAGAAACAGAATCGTTTCAATTGATTGTAAAAAAATACGCCTTTTGAACTTTTTTTGCAATAAGAAACCGCTATGAAATCAACTTTTATTGATTTTAGTTGGATTTTGTCGGCTGATGATTTTTCTTTTTTATTTTCAAACGGACAAAAGTAATGATTTTTCATTGATATATTTACTATTGGATGGCTTCGGTTTATTATCATAAAGAAAAAAAGAAAAACCGTTAAATTTTTAAATAGCAATTATGAAATACTGTCCGGGTTGCCAAACAAACTATACCGACGACACGCTCAAATTTTGCCTGCAAGACGGAACACTGCTTATCAGCGGGGCGGATTCGCAGTCGCAGTCGCAGATGCCGACGATTGCTTTTACCGATTCGGAAACGCTTGTTTCCCCGCGGCGAGTCGAGCAACTGCATATTCCGATTGAGGATTCGCAAGCGCGGGATTGGGAGCCAAGTCAGCAAACGAAAATTACAACATTGCAGCCTGAAACGAAAAAGTCAAACACCGCTTTAGTCGTTGCATTGACGGCGCTTGTAACACTGCTGGTTTTCGGCGGCACATTGGGCGCGTGGTTTTATTTCAAAAACAATAAAAATGAAGTTACCCAAAACACCAATAACAAAGTTATGGTCAATCAAAAACCGGTTAACTCGGTGTTAAAGGACAATATAAATACGGAAGTTTCGCCGTCGCCGACGGCAACGATAAAAGATTCTTCTCCAACGGCAACGCCAACCGCTGCTCCGCCTCCGCCTGACTTTAATCCTGAAACAGTAAAAAAGGAAATTTCCGATAAAATTAATGCGTGGAAATCGGCGACTGAATCAGGCGACGTCAATGGTTATATGAATTATTATGCCGACACGATTGATTATTATACCAAAAAAGGCGTGAGTGCCGGTTATGTCAGAAATGACAAGGAAAAGGCTTTCAGCAAATTTGACAACATCTCGATAAATCTCAGCAATATGCGCGTTACGCCGGGTGCTTCGGGCGAAAACGCAACCGCTGTTTTCGATAAGGAATGGACGTTTGAGGGTGAAGAAAATTATTCGGCAGGTAAGGTTCAAACACAGTTGCAGATGAAGAAAATCAACGGAAAATGGGTGATTACGAGTGAAAGAGATTTAAAGATTTATTATACCGAACAATAAATTCCAACACGCTGCCGCGACAACTTTTATGCAGAAAAAATCTCAACTAAAAATCGCCTCGCTGCTGCCGTCGGCAACGGAAATCGTCTGCGCTCTCGGCTTGGAAGAAAATCTCGTCGGCATCACGCACGAATGCGATTTTCCGCCGACAATTTCCGGCAAACCGCATTTGACCGCGAGCCGAATCTCGCACGAAATAATGTCGAGCGCGGAAATTGACCACGCCGTGCGTTCGCAACTAGACGGACACGGTTCGATTTACGATTTGGATACAAAACTTTTGCAGGAATTAAATCCCGATTTGATAATCACGCAGGAACTTTGCGACGTTTGTGCCGTTTCATATAAAACCGTGCAGAAAGCGGCGAAAATGTATGTCGCCGATGCGAAAGTCATTTCCTTAGAGCCGAATACGATTGAAGATATTTTTCAGAACATCAAAACCGTCGGCGAACTTTGCGGCGTTCCCGAAAGGGCGGATGAAGTTGTCGCGGAACTCAAAATTCGTTTGGACAAAGTTCGGGAAAAGACGAAAAATATCGAAAAACGTCCGCGCGTATTTATGCTCGAATGGCTTGAACCGCCGTTTGCGCCCGGACATTGGACGCCCGAACAGGTTGAAATTGCGGGCGGAAATTGTCTGCTCGGCAAAGCGGGCGAAAAGTCCGTTATGACAACTTACGAAGCAATTATTGAATCAAAACCGGAGATTCTGGTTTTGATTCCGTGCGGTTATTACACGAAGGACATTTTGCGGCAATTGCCGAACACAAAATTTCCCGAATCTTTTAAGCAGATTCCCGCGTTTCAAAACGGAGAAATTTGGGCGTTAGATGCGAGTTCGTATTTTTCGCGTCCCGCGCCGCGAATTGTTGACGGCGTGGAGATTTTGGCGAAGATTTTTCATTCGGAAATTTTCGGCGAACCAAATGAGAATGAAGCCGTTAGAGTTTCTAGAGATTTGATGAAGTTTGTAGATAAAGTTGCAAGATTTATTTAACGCAAAGGCGCAGAGACGCAAAGTTAAGAATTTTTTAACTTTGTGCATTTTGTATTTTTATGAAAATCCTTTGCGCCTTTGCGTTAAAATCTTTCCTGAAAAAATAGATATATGAAATTTATTACAACATTCTTCTGTTTATTGATTTTTACTTTTACGTCATTTGCTCAAAAACCCGATGAAATTTTAGCAACGGCAAACGGTCAAAAATTCACGTCGAAAGACCTTGCGCCGGAAGCAAGCCAGGCGTTTGAAAATCTGCCGAAAACAATTGCCGAAACGCGGAAAGCCTTGCTTGAACAGCAGATTGCCGACACATTATTTGAAATCGAAGCCGGCGCGCGAAAATTGACGATTGAAAAACTTATCGAAACGAATGTAACAAATAAAGTTCCCGCGCCGACCGACAAGGAAATTCAAACTATCTATGACGCAAACCGCGCTGAAATCGGCGGTAAAACTTTGGCGGAAGTTCGCCCGCAAATCGTCGCCTTTTTAAAACGCGAACCGGAACAGAAGGCTTTGCTGGAATATCTTTCAAACTTAAAAGTTAAATATAAAACCGCACCCGGCAAAGACGTGAACGCGCCGAATTTAAAACCTTTTGACACTTTGGCAACGGCGGGCGGCAAGGCGATTTCGGTTGAAAATTTTGAAGCAAAAAACAAATTGCGGCTTGACGATTTTGAAGCCGACATTTACGACCGGATGCGCGACGCGCTCGAACAAGCGGTTTATTCGGCATTAGTCAGCGCAGAAGCTAAATCACAAAATATCGAAGCAAGCGATTTAATCGCTCGTGAGATTACCGACAAAATGCGCGAATTTTCCGACGAAGAACGCGCTCGACTGGAAAACTCACTGCGCGACAGACTTTTTAAAAAATACAACGCGAAATTCTCGCTCAAAGAACCTGCACCGACAGTGCAAAATATCCCGACGGACAACCAGCCGTCGCAAGGCAGGCAAAATGCGCCCGTTACGGTTATAATGTTCACCGACTTTCAATGTCCGGCGTGTTCGGCGGTGCATCCGGTTTTGAAAAAAGTTTTGGCGGAATACGGCGATAAAATCCGTTTTGTCGTCCGCGATTTTCCTTTAACAAACATTCACGAAAACGCTTTTCGCGCCGCACTTGCGATAAATGCAGCAAACGCGCAGGGCAAGTTTTTTGAATACGCCGACGTTTTGTATAAAAATCAAACTGCTTTGGACATTTCTTCGCTCAAAAAATATGCCGCGAACCTGGGTTTAAATCAAAAGCAATTTGACTTGGACCTGGACGGCGAAAAATTTGCCGCCGATATCCGCAAAGATATGGCGGACGGCAAAATTTACGGCATAACGGGAACGCCGACGATATTCGTCAACGGCGTAAAAGTTCGCTCTCTTTCGGCGGAAAATTTTAGAAAAGCGGTTGAGCGAGCCTTGAAACAGTTATCAGTCAACAGTCAACAATTTGATGACTGATAACTGATAACTGATAACTGATAACTGATAACTGAAATTATGCGTCTTTATTTTATATTTTTCTTTCTTCTTTTATCGTTGGCGTGCGACGATAAACCGGCGCGTTCAAATATGAACACAACCGTCAATAAAACAAATACTAATTCGGCTAAAACAACTTTAGGTGTGCCGGTTTATACTTACGAAATCGTCAATACTTTTAAGCACGACCCGAAGGCTTTTACTCAGGGTTTATTTTTTTACAACGGGTTTTTGTATGAAGGCACCGGACAGGAAGGCAAATCGGATTTGCGAAAGGTCGAACTCGAAAGCGGCAAAGTTGTCCAGCAATTTAAATTATCAAGGAACAGTTTCGGTGAAGGCGCAACCGCTTTAAATGGAAAAATCTATCAACTGACTTGGCGCGAAGGCAGAGGTTTTGTCTATGACGCGGACACTTTTAAATTGCTTAAGGAATTTAATTATCAAGGCGACGGCTGGGGTTTGACCAACGACGGCAAAAATCTGTTTATGACCGACAGCACTCACATTATTCGTGTCGTTGACCCTGAAACTTTTCAAACAATCCGCACACTTGTCGTTCTCCGCGAAGACGGCAAACCGCTGATGCAGATAAACGAACTTGAATATGTGAAAGGTGAAATTTGGGCAAACGTCTGGCATTCGGAAGAGCCTGAAATTCTCGGCAAACCAAATTATATCGCGCGGATTGACCCGAATTCCGGCAAACTTCTCGGCTGGATTGACTTGGACGGAATTTCGCCGGACGATGTTGAACGCGACAGCGAAAACACTATGAACGGTATTGCTTACGACGCGCAGAACGACCGAATTTTTGTAACGGGAAAGAATTGGAAAAAACTTTTTGAGATTAAAGTAAAACCCAAAAGTTAAATAATGACGGAAAAAGACGAGTATTTTATGCTCAGAGCCATTCGTTTGGCGCAGAACGCAATTGATTCAAATGCCGGCGGACCGTTCGGCGCGGTCGTCGTCAAAGACGGCGAGATTATCGGCGAAGGCTCAAATCAAGTTACTTCAACCAGTGACCCGACCGCGCACGCCGAAGTCGTCGCCATCAGAAATGCTTGCAAAAAATTAGGCAGTTTCCAGCTTGACGACTGTGTTTTGTACACATCCTGCGAACCTTGCCCGATGTGTTTCGGCGCGATTTATTGGGCGCGTCCCAAACAAGTTTTCTTTGCCTGCACGCGCCGGGACGCAGCGAATATTGGATTTGACGACCATTTTATCTACGACGAAATCGAACGACCGATTGAAGAACGCCATATCAAAAGTGTGAACTTTCTGCGCGACGAAGGCTTAAAGGTTTTCGGCAATTGGGAGAGCAAGACGGACAAAACGGAATATTAATTTAGTGGTAAATGGTAAATGTAAAAGCAATTTCTTCTATTTACCACTTACCATTAACAAATTGGCAATGTCGGTTGACAGTCCGATTCTGTCGGCATTTATTTCGACTGATTACGATTGGCGTGATTTTGATTGGTAAATTTTGAGTTATTAATAAGAAAAGTCGGCAGAAATAACAAGATGAAAGTGATTAGAAATAATCAGTTTTAATTATCCCTGTTAATCCTGTTATCCCTGTAAATTTTCTTTGATTTGAGAATGATTAAGTTTATTTTGAACAATCAAACCATTGAAACCGATTTGCCGAAAGGCACGACGGTTTTGGATTTTGTTCGCTATTACAAAAATCTCAAAGGCACAAAAATCGGCTGTCGTGAGGGCGATTGCGGTGCTTGCACACTTTTGGTCGGCGAATTAAACAAAGATTCGGTAAAATATCGCACCCAAACTTCGTGCCTGATGCCGTTGGCAAATGCTAACGGCAAACACATTGTAACCGTCGAAGGAATAAATAAATCCGACGGCGAATTAACCAAAGTTCAACAGGCAATGGTTGACGAGTCGGGAACGCAATGTGGTTTCTGCACGGTCGGTTTTGTGATGTCGCTAACGGGATTTTGTATTGACGAAACGCCAAAGACTTGCCAATCGGCAATTTCCGCAATTGACGGAAATATCTGCCGCTGCACGGGTTATAAATCTATCGAACGCGCCGCAAATGCGCTGACGCAAATTTTGAACGAGAAAAACGGAAAATCGAGCCTTGAGTTTGCAGTCGAAAAAGGCATCGTTCCTGGTTATTTTTCAAAAATTAACGAGAGAATTCAAAATCTCAAATCTCAAATCTCCGGTAGCGAAGACCAAAAACCGAAAACCAAAGACCAAAGACCAAATCATTTTGTTTCCGGCGGCACAGACCTTTATGTTCAGCGTCCCGATGAAATGGTTTATGCCGATTCGGAAAATCTTTTTGATAATTCCGAATTGAGATTTATCGAGGAAAACGGTGATTTTATCGAAATCGGCGCGTCGGCAACCGTTACGGATTTGCTTATCTCGCCGCTCATGCAAAATCTTTTTCCAAATTTATATAAGCACTTAAAACTCGTTTCTTCCACGCCGATTCGCAATATGGCGACACTCGCGGGAAATTTCGTCAACGCTTCGCCGATTGGCGATATGACGGCTTGGTTTCTGGCTTTGGACGCTGAAATTGTTTTCAACGATGACCGCGAATTGCTTTTGCGCGAACTTTATCTCGGCTATAAACAACTGGCAAAAACAGACGACGAATTTATCAAAACAATTCGTTTCCGTAAAAATTTTACGCATTTTAATTTCGAGAAAGTCTGCAAGCGCACATTTTTAGACATTGCTTCGGTCAACACGGCGATTTCTTTGAAATTGGAAAATAATTTGATGGTTGGCGCGTGCGTTTCGGCGGGCGGTGTTGCGCCGATTCCTTTGTATTTGCGAAAAACTTCTGAATTTTTGCGCGGCAAGGAAATTAACGAAAAGATAATTTTTGAGGCTTGTGAAGTTCTGCAATCGGAAATCAGCCCGATTTCCGACGTGCGCGGCACACAGAGTTATAAAAGATTACTTTTGCACCAGCTTTTTACGGCGCATTTTGTGGAATTGTTTGACTTTCAGCCAAATCTATAAAAAGTGAAAACTTTATGCCGGAATTTTGGATGATGTTTGATTGATTTTGCTTGTTAGAGCGGTTACGGATTGAGTGTCAGGTATGAAAATCAAAGGCAGAAGCCCGACTGTCAAGGAGGGCTAAATTCAAAGACAGCCCTTGCTGACGCGCGGGCTTCCGCCCCGTATATTCAAACTTTA
>JBPCPU010000024.1:0-6054 GCA_050998795.1 Pyrinomonadaceae bacterium | reverse complement strand
GTTTTGTTTCGACGAAAGATTTGCTCGATTTTTCCTGCTCCCAGGTGATTTCGATTTTGCCATTTTTGATGAGTTGCGGAACGCCGCCGACAATATCTTCAATATTTGAAGAAGGCTTCGATGCTTCACCTTCGTTTTCTGATTTTACCGGATATAATCCAGTGCCTGTAAGAATACTTTCTCCAATCTTTATTTTACCTGACAATGCTTCACGAGATTTGCCGCTTGCGGATAGAACAAAGCCATTTTCGGGAATAAAATTACTGCCTTTTCCGTCAGAAATCCAGATGATTTTTCCACGTTGAACAATAATCTCGAGACCGTTTTTATCAGTTAGCGTTGTGCGATTAAATTCCGGCGTGAACAAAATCAGTTCGTCCGTTCTACGTTCACGGTTGATACCTGAAACATCAAAATCCTGATTTCCGATTTTCAAAGCCGGAACTATATTGGATTTGGAAAATCCAACTTCAGTTTTATTTCTTCCGTTGTAAATTCGGAGTTCAATCCGTCCGGCATAACTTTCGCTTAAAAGTTTTCCGTCAATCATCAAAACGCCCGCCGCGTCGCCCGCGAAAATGCTTTTGTCCAATCTAAAAAATCCCGCGTTAATCGCCGCCAACGCGCCGTGCCGCGTGGCAATCGAAGAAGTCGTTTCCGTGCCGATTGCCGCATCCATCGCGTGAACAACATCGAGCCTGACTTTTGTTAAATCTAACCGCAAAAGATTCATTTTGACAGGCAATTTATCAATTTCGCGCGTCATTTCGACGTATTCAACGCCGTCTTGAATCGTTTTGAAATCCTGTGCGGAAATCGAAATAAACAGGAAAATCAACCATAGATGAACACAGATAAACACAGAGATTTTTTTCATAATTTCTTCCTTCGCGTTCTTTGCGCCTTTGCGTGAAAATTTATCTTAACATGAAACAAAGCAACGAAAGAGTTCAACTCCTCAACGACAAACCCGAAAATAAAAATGCGAAATATGTTTAGAAGAATTTAGAAAGTGCGGCTTTTCATTTTAACTGCTTATATTTGATGCTTCACTTCCGGGAACTTCAGCTTCGCCGTGCGTTTTTCGCAGCATATCAGCCAGCGATTTGCCTAAATCTTCTAAAATTATTCTGACGTTGTCATTAGTTATTTCGTCGGTGTCACCATCGAATATCCCGCCGACTTTGGCAACGGCGATTTCTGACGGTAAAGTGTTGACGAGCAAAATAGTTAAAACATCGCGTAAGTGTGCGAGACACCGAATGCCGCCGAATGCGCCGGGCGAAGCTGTCATAATTGCCGCGACCTTTCCTTTAAAACACTCGCCGAGTTTGATATTGCCGTTGGAGCGTGATGTCCAGTCAATCGTGTTTTTCAACACAGCAGGCAATGATGCGTTGTATTCGGGTGAAGCGATAAGCAGTCCGTCGTGTTCGAGAAGAAGCCTTTGAAAAGCGGTGGCAATCGGCGGAAAACCTTGCGTGTCTTGAAGGTCGGCGTTGTAAAGCGGCAACGGATAATCCTTCAAATCAACAAAGGTTACTTCCGCGCCCGCCTTTTTCGCGCCTTCCATTGCAACCTTTAAAACTCGCTTGTTGTATGATTTTTCGCGCAGACTTCCCGCGAAAGCTAAAATTTTCGGTTGTTTCGACATATAATTTCCCTTCCCTGGTTTTTATTTGAAAAGCAAAGTTTGACACGAACAACGACAAAAGACAAAATCTTGTGTGTTTTCAAGATAAATCGGTAATGGATAGCGGAGATAAGAAAACTTAAACAGGATAGACAGGATTATTTTTTATCCTGTCTATCCTGTCTATCCTGTTAATTTCTCTTTTGTGATTAAAAAGTATGATTAAATCTTTTCAAAATCAGCATCCAAACATTCACGAAACCGCATTTATCGCCGAAAACGCCGTTATTATCGGAAATGTTGAAATCGGCGAACAATCAAGCGTTTGGTATGGTTCGATTTTGCGCGGCGATGTTAATTATATTCGCATCGGAGCGCGAACAAATATCCAGGACGCAAGCGTGATTCACGTTTCTTCAAAAACACATCCGACCATTTTGGAAGATGAAGTTACGCTCGGACATCGCGTTACACTGCACGGTTGTTATATCGAAACGGGTTGCTTAATCGGCATTGGTGCGATTATATTAGACGGAGTTCGGGTTGGCAGAAATTCGTTGGTGGCGGCAGGTTCGCTTGTTACGCCGAATACTCAAATTCCGCCAAATTCGCTGGTGATGGGCAGTCCGGCGAAGGTTAAGCGCGAACTAGGTGAAAATGAGATAAAGGATTTGGAAAGGTTTTGGCGTAATTATGTGTCGTTGAGCCGAATTTACCACAGTCAATATCAGTAAAATTTCCATAATCATAGGGGAACAAGATAATGTTTGATAATTTGAAACTCTTTATAAGTTTATTTTTAATTTTATTTGCTTTTATATTTTCAATTTCAGCACAAACGGTCGGACGAAGGACTTCAACGGAAATTAAACCGAACGAAAAAAGCCAGCACGTTTTTAGTAAAAATAATGATTTTTCGGCGGAAAGAAAGTTTGAGTTTAACTCCGCAAAAGAAAAAAACTTTTATTTCCAAACATCGAATAACAGAAAAAATCCGGTAGATAATAATGACCGGGACACAAGCGAACCGGACGGATACAAACTTCGGCGCGGCGAAAAGGAATTAAATATCGAAGTCGGATATTCGCCTTTTCAGCCGACATTTTTGAGCGGCAAAAAAGAATACGACACAACGGGCAGAAGTTTCGGAATGGTAAATCTGCGTTGGGGAAGAGTTATCGGGACGGTGAAGAGCGTTATATATGAATATCAAATCGAGGTTACGCCGATTGTGCTGGCTTTCAAAAACGAAGTTAAAAATCCGGCGTTTCAAAACGCGCAAACCACGCCGAATGTGCCGCCGACAAGACGAGAAACAACTTCCGGCTACGGATTTTCGCCGGTCGGTTTTCGCTTTCTTTTTCTGCCGGAAAAACGCCTGAAGCCTTTTGTTGCGGCACACGCCGGTTTTATGTTTTTCAGAAAACCCGTTCCGCTGCCCGATACGCTGACTTATGATTTTACGGGTGATTTCGGCGGCGGATTGCAGTATCAAATCAAGCGAAACAAAGCGGTTACTTTTGGCTACAAGTATTTTCACATCTCGAATATAAATATCGGCGAAACCAATCCGGGATATAATGCCAATGTTTTCTACGTCGGCTATTCGTTTTTTTATAAATAAAGATTGCCGTGTAAAAATTTGTATTCAATTTATGAAAATTTTAATGTCGGGCTTAATTACTTTATTTTTTGCGTTGGCGATTGCGGCACAAACCGACGGAACGGAAAAAAATGAGTTGAGCGTGTGGGGCGGATTTTCGCCTGATTCATCAACTATTATCACGGGAACAGGACGCACCGAAGATGCGCGTTTCGGACTTCTCGCCGTGCGTTATGCGCGACGATTTAACAATAATAGTAAAGTCAATTTAAAATATACGCTTGACGTTGTTCCGGCGGCGTTTTTATCAAATCCCGATTTTCGTGCTGTCCAAATCAGCCCAAATGCTTTTCGGATTGACGAGTTTCGCCGTCGGTCGTATGCTTTCGGCATTATTCCGGTCGGTTTGCAAATCAATTTTCGCCCGCGCAAAAAAGTTCAGCCGTTTATCGAAGGCAGCGGCGGATTTTTCTATTTTAATAAACGAATTCCGGGCGACGTCGGTACGCGCTTTACTTTTACGGCGGATGTCGGCGGCGGCGCGGAAGTTCGTTTGAAAAAAGGTCGTGCCGTAACGGTTGGCTATAAGTATTTTCATCTTTCCAACGGCAATCGCGGCTTCCAAAATCCGGGAATTGACAATAATCTTATTTATGTCGGCTATACATTTAAGAAGTTTTGAAAATCCGCCATTTGCGGAGCATCAAATCTACATAAAAGATCATCTTTTCATTTGGTGAACTGAAACTATTTCGTATATTCTACGTTCAAACAATACTTTCCCAAAAAGAGAAACAAATATGAAAAAAATTCATTGGCTTTTTATTACGCTTTTTGTCTTTTCCGCCGTTGCAGCAGCACAGGCACAGCAGAAATTACTGACGATTAACGATGTTTTCAGTCCGCAATTAAGCGGCAGACTCACGCCTTTGCAATGGAACAAAGACGGTTCGCTGCGGCAGGTTAAGTTTGGCGCGGGCGGCGCGGAAGTTTTCCGCTTTAACGCGCTGACGGGCGAAGCCGTGCCGTTTTATGATAAATCGAAACTCGAAGCCGCGCTTGTTCCGCTTGGTATCAAAACCGAACAGGCGAAAAAACTTTCGGGTCAGCCTTTGCAAAGTTTGAACAGCGCGGAAAATGTCGCAATTATCGAATCGGACAACGATTTGTATTATTACGATTTAACAAACGGAACGGCAAAGCGTTTGACGAATAACGCCGACGAAGAACTCGAAGCCGACTTTTCGCCCGACGGCAAAATGGTCAGTTTTGTGCGCGGAATGAATCTTTTTGTCGTGGACATTGCCGCCGGAAAAGAAACGCAATTGACAAAAGACGGCGGCGAGAAAATTTTGAACGGTTATCTTGATTGGGTTTATGAAGAAGAACTTTACGGACGCGGCAACAAACGCGGTTATTGGTGGTCGCCGGATTCAAATTCGATTGCGTTTTTGCGGACTGACGAATCGCCTGTTCCGAAATTTATGCTGGTTGATAACACTCCGACTAACCAATTAGTCGAAAACACCGATTATCCGCAAGCGGGCGACCCGAATCCGTTCGTCAAACTCGGTTTTGTTAATGTGCGGACAGCCGCGCCGAAGTTTGCCGATACTTCTAAATATAAGCCGGAAGATTTCTTGATTGTGCGCGTCGGCTGGACACCGGACAGCCGAGCGATAATTTATCAGGCACAGAACCGCGAACAGACGTTTTTGGATGTCAACGCGGCGGATATGGACGGAAAAACCACGACGGTTTTCACGGAAAAATCGCCCGCCTGGGTAGAAGTAATTGATAATCCGATGTTTCTCAAAGACGGCACGGCGATTTGGCAATCGGCGCGAAGCGGTTTCAGACACCTTTATCGTTACGACAACAAGGGCAAACTCGTCAAACAAATTACCGACGGAAAATGGGAAGTTCACGATTTATACGGCGTTGATGAGAAAAACGGTTTTGTTTATTTTTCCGCCGCCGGTGAACGCAGTTGGATTGCCGACGACATTTATCGCATAAAACTGGACGGCACCGGTTTGATGCGGCTTTCAAAAGAAGAAGGCTCGCACCGCGCTTCGTTCAGCCCTGATTTTTCGCAGTATCTGGATTTTTGGAGCGATGTCAATACGCCGACGCAACTGCGTCTTTTCAAGTCGGACGGAACGCTCGTTAAAGTTTTGGACGAAAATAAAGTTCCGGCTTTGTCGGAATATAAACTCGGCAAAACGGAATTTTTAAACGTCAAAACACGCGACGGTTTTACGATGGAAGCGATGATGATAAAACCGCCGGATTTTGACCCGACGAAAAAATATCCGGTAATGGCGTATACTTATTCCGGTCCGCACGCGCCTTCGGTGAGAAACGGTTGGGGCGGTTCGCGCTATATGTTTCATCAACTTCTGGCGCAAAAAGGTTACATCATTTGGGTTTGCGACAACCGCACGGCATCGGGCAAAGGCGCGGAATCCGAATGGAAAGTTTATAAAAATTTCGGCGAACTCGAACTACGCGATTTGGAAGACGGATTTAATTATCTGAAATCGCAGCCGTTTGTTGACGGCGAACGACTAGGAATGTGGGGCTGGAGTTACGGCGGTTTTATGACGAGTTATACGATGACGCACAGCAAAACCTTGAAAATGGGCATCGCGGGCGGACTCGTCGGCGATTGGGCGTTGTATGATTCGATTTACACCGAACGCTATATGCTCACGCCGCAAAACAATCCCGAAGGCTACAAAAAGAATTCGGTCATCGGCGCGGCAAAGGATTTAAACGGCAAACTGTTGATAATTCACGGCGTAATGGACAACAA
>JBPCPU010000022.1:0-8220 GCA_050998795.1 Pyrinomonadaceae bacterium | reverse complement strand
TTGCAAGCGGCTTTTTGTTGGAACCAAATCTACTATTAGAGAATAATTGGCGAAACCGCTTAAGAAACGTAATCGGACGAATGCCACAATTTCAAGAAGTGCGCCGCACGGAAAATACAATATCGGGCGTTCAACTTGCCGACACTTTAATTTTGCCGGAAGGCGTTGAATTGACTGGCGATACCGTAATTATTGCCAATCGTATAAATTTTGAGGGAAGTATTTTTATCAAAAAGAATGAACATAATTTATACGTTTTTTTAATTTCAGAACAGTAAATACAGTTAGATTGGCAAATTTTTTTATCTTGCGAAAATCACGCAGATGTCCGATTTGGTAAAATTATACTTGTTTCGAGGCGGTTTTAATCGCCTCTTTTATAAAATTGTCTTTTTGCTTCAAACAAAATCACGCCGCACGAAACCGCCAAATTCAAACTTTCGACGCTGTTTTCCATCGGAATAATCAAACTTTCGTCAATTCTTTCGCGTTCTTCCGCGCTCAAACCGTGCGCTTCCGAGCCGAAAATCAGCAGACTCGGCTTTTTCCAATCTATTTCCAGATAGCTTTTTTCCGCATTTATATCAGCGCAAACGGAGATAAAATTTTTCTCTTTTGCCCAAGCTAAAACACTGAAAAAATCAGCGTTCGTCCAAATCGGAAGCCTAAAAGACGCGCCCATCGCGCCGCGCAGAGCCTTTGGCGAAAAAATATCAGCCGAATTTTCGGTTAAAATTACGCCTGAAACATTCACGGCTTCGGCAGTTCGCAAAATAGCTCCTAAATTCGACGGGTTATTTATTTCGTGAAGCAAGACAAAAAGCGGCAATTGCCGTCTGTTTTTTTGCAGATTTGCTTCAATTATATTTTTCCCCGTCGCCGGTTTTGCGGCAATGACAATTATGCCTTGCGAATGTTTCGTGTCGGAAAGAGAATTGAAAATCCTTTCGGAAACTTCGGCAAAATTAGCGGTTTTGCTTTCGACTTTTTGCAGAAATTGCCGTCCGCGTTCAGTCTGCCCAAAATTTTCGGTGAATAAGACATCTGAAATTGCCAATTCAGCACGTAGAACTTCTTCCGCAAGACGTGCGCCTTCAACAAAAATCGCATCTTTCACGCGACCGTCGCCAACCTTGCGGGCGAATTTTATTCTTTGATTGTCGCGGCTGGTGATTTTCAACATATTCAAGCCAATGTGAATTCGGTTACAAATATAGGACTTTCTCAGAAGTAAAAATTTTAACGCAAAGCCGCAAAGATGCTAAGACGCAAAGGAAGAAATGTTTTTGATTGTTCAATCGAAATGCTAATTTTTAACCTCTCAATTTATGTTAAAAACTTTGCGTTCTTGGCGGCTTGGCGACTTTGCGTTAAAAAATCTTATCTTAAGAAAGTCCTAAAATAATTAAGTTCACAATGCAATTTGTAATAATGCCGAAAAATGATAATTTTACATAATGCGAAGAGCAAAAATTTTAGCCACACTCGGACCTGCTTCAAATTCACCTGAAATTATCGAACAACTTATCAATGCCGGACTTAACGCCGTACGGATGAATATGTCGCACGGAACGCACGAAGAACACGCTGAAATAATCAAGACGGCGCGAAAGGTAGCGGAGAAATTGGATAAACCGCTGGCGGTTTTGATTGACCTTTCGGGTCCGAAAATCCGCACGGGTTTGCTGCAAAACGCCACACCCGTCGTGTTGGAAACCGACGCGCAATTTATTATTACATCGCGCGACATCAGCGGAAATATGAAGGAAGTTTCAACCAACTTTAAGGAACTGCCGAAACTCGTTGAAAAAGGCGCGAGAGTTTTGCTTGACGACGGCGCGATTGAGTTGATCGTCCAAAAAGTTACGAAAACCGACGTCATCACAAAAGTTGTCAACGGCGGCATTTTGTCCGAACGCAAAGGCATTAATCTGCCGAATACGAAACTGCCGATTCCTTCGCTGACGAAAAAAGACCGCGAAGATTTGGAATGGGCGATGACGCAGGACGTTGATTATATCGCGCTGTCGTTTGTGCGGCGGGCGGAAGACTGCCGGGAAGTTAAAGAATTAATCAAAAAGCTGAACAAACGCAAGATGGGCAGACCGCTTCTCGTGGCGAAAATTGAAAAGGCGGAAGCGATTGAAAATCTCGATTCGATTATCAAAGCGACTGACGGTTTAATGGTCGCGCGGGGCGATTTGGGCGTGGAAACCAGCCCTGAACTCGTTCCGGTTTATCAAAAACAAATCATCGAAAAATCGGTTTTGAACGATAAATTCGTGATAACCGCAACGCAGATGCTCCAATCAATGATTGAAAATCCGCGCCCGACACGCGCCGAAGCGTCCGACGTTGCCAACGCCGTTTGGGACGGAACGGACGCCGTAATGCTTTCGGCGGAAACGGCGGCGGGAAAATATCCGGTTGAATCGGTTGCCACGATGAAACGAATTATTGACTCGGCGGAAACGGTAAAAACGACGAAACTGAAACGTCCCGTCAAATTCAGCGAAGAACCGACGGGCAGAACTTCGCAAGCGCTTTGCAAATCCGCCGCGATGTGTGCGCGGGAGATTTTGACGGATAAGGTGGCGGTTTTCACCGAATCAGGCGTGATGGCGCGTCGTTTGTCGAGCGTCCGGTCAGGCTTGCAGACTTTCGCTTTGACTTCGACAAAAGATGTCCGCAATCAATTAGCTTTAATCTGGGGCGTTGAACCGCTTTGCCACGACAGCGCGGACACCACCGAAGCGATGCTCAAGGACGGCGAAAAAACTTTGCTTAAAGCCAAAGTCGTGGAAAAGGGAGAAACAATGGTGATGATGGCTGGTCGGTTGTCAGGTCTTGGACTTTCGAGTTCGATTGTCGTCTGGACGGTCGGCGAAGACGTGCCGCGCCGGTAATCGAAAGCAAGTTTCCGCACAAAAATCCTGCTTTCCGAAAAAGTTGTTGCTAACTTCTTCATACAGCATTTTTCTAAAATAATCCGGGTTGCCGGTTATTAAACTTTCAAGATATTTGACCGAGAAACACGCTAAAGACACGAAAAAAAGAATAAGAAAAAAGATTTTTCTTATTTGGTTTTAATTTTAGCGATTTTCGCGTGTTTCGCGGTCAAACTTTCTTGATTTTTATTTTTAAACGATTTTCGATTTAACTGTTTATCTATCGGATTATTACTTTTTTCTTTTTTATTAAATTACGTGAGTTCGGGATAAGCCGTCGAAGACGGCGGCGTATTTGCAGCCCACAGAGCAATCTGTGGGAACTCAATGATTGAAAATATAAACTGTCGAAGACAGCGACATAAATTTATGCCGCCGTTTTCAACGGCTTGACTCAAATATCACATTCTGACCCACAATTTGCGCTGTGGGCTACAAATATGCGCGTCGGTTTCACCGACTCAAAACCAATTTCTTACTCCGAACTGACGTTAATTTAGTATTTAAAGCTAAACGACAGTTTCGATTTATAAACTAAAACGATTTTACTTACCGTTTTTAGATTTTTTCAAATTGAAAGTCCGCGCAATCGAATCGGTTTGGTTACGAGCCGAGCGGAGTTTATCTTTTAAGCCGTTGAAACGGAGAACATAAACCGTTGCATCATCAGCTTTTAGAAAATAAAACCTGCCGCTCATATTGCGCCCCGAACGGACAAATTCGTAATTAAAAACTTTGCCGCCGAGCGAACCTTTGAAATCTTCTTCTTTACCTGCAACAAAACCGGGTAGAAATTGCAGTTTTTGTTCTTCGTCTCGGATTATGTCTGAAAGCAATTGGTTTGATTTGACTTCCAGTTTGCGTATTTCAAGATGCCCGTTTGACCTGTCGCCATAAACGTATTCGACATTCGGAATCGTTGCTGAAGGTTTAACGGTCATTTTCCAATTCGCTTCCGGCAAATCAAATGTGTATTCGACATTCCTATCGCTAAAAGTTTCGCTCTGGGCAAACGTCGAAACCGTTAATAATAAACCGACTATGACGGAAAATAAAAAGGAGAGTTTAGTTAATTTCATATTGGTATTTCCTCTTATCGCTTAGATAATTATTGATACTTTAGCTTAATTTTTGGAAATTTGCTAAATTTTAGATGACCTTTGTCATTTGTCCGTTGTCTTTCCAACTGAACGCGGGCGGTGCGGTAAGGGATGAAGGATGAATAAACAGTTGGCAGTCGGCAGTCGGCACTTAGCAGCCGCGTTTTTCCTGCCAACTGCCAACTGCCAACTGCCGACTGCCGACTGCCTTTTTCTTATTCATCGTTTATCTCATTTAAAAACTTCGCCTTTTTTCATTTTGTCTGCGTCTAAGTTAGCAGACAATTCTTTGGTAATTTCCGAAGCAATCATAAATTTTGAGGTAAAATCAATGAAAAATAAGTTTTTTATAATTCACAAATTAACGGCGTTTCTGATGATGTTGGCGATGTTCGCGCCGATTTTTACAATCAATGCAAACGCGCAAATGATGCAAAAATCAAGCGCGAAACCGCTAACGGAAAACCAGAAGATTTTGCACGTGCTGAATCGTTTGGGTTTCGGTGCGCGTCCGGGCGATGTCAAAAAAGTTAAAGCGATGGGTTTGACTAAATATATTGAACAACAGCTTAATTCGTCTTCTTTAAACGACGCGACGGCGGAAGCAAAAGTTAAAAATCTGGACGTTTTGAAATTGTCCAACGAAGAACTTTTTGCAAAATATCCGGCTCAACAGGCGGTTCTGCAAGCGGTTGCGAAGGAAAACGGTTTAACCAAAGGCGATATGGCACAGCTTAAAGCCAAAAATAAAAAAAATGGCGACGTGACGACGCCAAATAACAGCGCGATGTCGGCGGACGGAAAAACGATGACGCCGCCGAACGGTAAAGCCGACGTGAACGCCGCGCAGATGAGCGATGAAGAACGTCAAAAACTTCAGCAGGAAGTAAAGGAACTTTATCAAAAATACGATTTGGGTCGTCCGCAGGAAATTACGCAGCAATTAAACGCTTCGCGGATTATGCGGGCGGTTTATTCGGAAAAACAACTGCAAGAGCAAATGGTTGATTTTTGGACAAACCATTTTAACGTCTATGCCAATAAAGCGGCGGTGCGTTGGTTTTTGCCGGAATATGACCGCGATGTGATTCGCCCGAACGCGCTCGGAAATTTCAAGGATATGCTTTTGGCGACGGCGAAAAGTCCGGCGATGTTGTTTTATCTCGACAACTTTCAATCGGTTTCGCCGAATATGCAGATGAACGCCGGACGCAACCGGCAAATGCAAAACGGTCAAATGAATCCGCAGCGGCGCGAACAAATCAAACAACAATACGGTTTGAACGACGCGGAACTCGACGCGCGTTTGAAACAGAATCAGCAACGCCAAAAGCAGGGACAAAAACAAAAACGCGGCATCAACGAAAATTATGCCCGCGAGATTATGGAACTGCACACTTTGGGCGTTGACGGCGGTTACACGCAGAAAGACATCGGGGAAGTCGCCCGCGCTTTTACCGGCTGGACAATTATTGACCCGCGCGGTTATCGGAATTCAATTGCGAAAATGGAAAGCGACGGACAAAATAAGCGCGGAAAACGTCTGGCGCGTTTGATGGGTTTGCCCGAAGATGCGAACAGCGGAACATTTTATTTCAATGAACGCGCACACGACGGCGGCGAAAAAATAATTCTTGGACAAAAGGTTACCGAAGGCGGGATGAAAGACGGTTTGAAAGTGTTGGATATTCTGGTTAATCATCCTTCGACGGCGAAATTTATCGCCAGAAAATTAGCGGTCAAGTTTGTCAACGATAATCCGGGCGATGCGCTTGTAGGTCGCGTTGCCGATGCGTTTCATAACTCAAAAGGCGACATCAAAACAACGCTTCGCGCACTTTTTACCGACAAGGAATTCTACGCGCCGGAGAATTATAAAGCGAAGATTAAAACGCCGTTTGAATTAGTCGTCAGCGCGATTCGCACTGTCGGCGCAGACACCAACGGCGGACAAGTTCAAGCAATGCTCATCAAAATGGGCGAACCGCTTTACGGTTATCAAGCCCCGACAGGTTACCCGGATATGGCGGAAGATTGGGTAAATACGGGCGCACTGCTCGAAAGAATGAATTTTGCCGTCGCGCTGGCAAGCAATCGGATTCGCGGAACGCGGGTTGATTTGTCAAAATATCAGGCTGGCAGCAAGCAGGAAATTCTTAATAAATCAATTGCCGGACTGCTTGATAATGAAATTTCAACGAATACGAAGACGATGCTTTTAAAACAGATTGACCAACCGCTGATTGAGCCGAAATTGGACGATACGAACGAAGCAGTAATGGAAAATACCTCGATGCAGATTGGTCAAGGCGGCGGCAAACGCGGACTTGGCAAACAAGCACAACTGCTTCCGCCGAGCGGCAATGCCGAAGTTTTCAAAGTCGTCGGTTTGATTCTCGGTTCGCCCGATTTTCAACGGCAGTAAATTTAATAATCGTAGAATGGATTTTTGAGGTGATAATTATGGAAAGAAGATATTTCTTAAAGGCGGGCGGAATCGGCTTGGCAAGTTTCGGTTTGATGAGTGTTGCGCCCGGGTTTTTGCACCGGTTTGCAAATGCGGCGATATTACCGACGGCAAACGGTTACGGCAGAAAGAAGGTTTTAATCACGATTTTTCAACGCGGCGCGGTTGACGGTTTGAATATGGTCGTTCCATTCGGCGAAAGGGAATACTATGATTATCGCAGTTCGATTGCGATTCCAAAACCGAATCAAACGGACGGAGCGATTAATTTAGACGGATTTTTCGGGCTTCATCCGTCGCTCAAGCCGTTTGAAAATTTTTGGAAAAACAAACAACTTGCAGTTGTGCATTCGGTCGGTTCGCCCGACAACACGCGGTCGCATTTCGACGCGCAGGATTATATGGAAT
This sequence comes from Pyrinomonadaceae bacterium, assembly GCA_050998795.1. Taxonomy (GTDB): domain Bacteria; phylum Acidobacteriota; class Blastocatellia; order Pyrinomonadales; family Pyrinomonadaceae. Next base: position 1,297 of record JBPCPU010000022.1, on the reverse strand, counting down.
CGGCGACACCGGGCGTGAAATCCACCAAAGACGGCTGGCTCAACCGCGTGCTGCAAACGAAGGTCGGGAAAGACGCTTCCCCGTTTCGCGCCGTGGCGATGAATCAACAAATTCCGCGCAGTTTAATGGGACGCGCACCGACGATTGCGATGACCAATCTCGCCGATTTCGCCATCAGTGCAGGCGCATATACCAACGCCGTGCAAGGCGGTTTTGAAGGAATCTGGCAGCAAAAGGCAACCGACAGTTTGGGCGACACGGGAAAGGAAACTTTTGAAGCGGTTAATTTCCTGAAAAAAGCTAATCCCGCGCAGTATAAGGCAGAAAACGGCGCACAATATCCAAACAGCGGGCTTGGACGTTCGCTTTTGCAAATCGCGCAATTAATTAAAGCCGGCATCGGTTTGGAAGTCGCGTTTGCCGAAATCGGCGGTTGGGATACGCATTCCAACGAAGGCGGTTCACGCGGACAACTTGCCAACAACCTGCGCGATTTCGGGCAATCAATCGCCGCGCTTGCCGCCGATTTGGGCAAGCAAATGGATGACGTCGTGATTTTAACAATGTCGGAATTCGGCAGAACCGCCCGCGAAAACGGCACACGCGGCACTGACCACGGACACGGAAACGCGATGTTTGTTTTGGGAAATTCGGTCAAAGGCGGAAAAGTCTATGGCGATTGGAAGGGTTTGAAATCCGACCAACTCAACGACGGGCGCGATTTGGCGGTAACGACCGATTTCCGCGATGTTTTCGGCGAAGTCGCGGATAAACATCTCGGCAGCAAAAGTCTTGATAAAATCTTCCCGGGCTATACGCCAAATACGAGCAAATTCAGAAATTTTCTCAGTTAGAGCAGATTTCAATTTAATGACTCACCTTATGCGATTTTGATTTTCAGCCTCGTTCACGAGGCTTTCCGCGAAGCGGCTCTTAGCCACGCCGCACAAGCCGCGTGGTTAGATTGCAAGATAATTTCCCAGCCCGTTTCAACGGGCTTATTATATCGGCGGCTTAACGCCAAATCGGGAAGGGCGTTAAAACGCCCTTTAGTCGTTCTTAGCTACGCTCACCACGCGGCTTGTGCGGCGTGGCTAGAAGCCGCCTACGGCGGAAAGCCCGATGAATCGGGCTGAAAATCGTTATCCGGTAAAATCAGAAAACGAAGGCGAAGCATCGAAGCCTTCTTCAAATATTGAAGATATTGTCGGCGGCGTTCCGCAACTCATCAAAAATGGCAAAATCGAAATCACCTGGGAGCAGGAAAAATCGAGCAAATCTTTCGTCGAAACAAAAC
>JBPCPU010000148.1:0-9086 GCA_050998795.1 Pyrinomonadaceae bacterium | reverse complement strand
GAGCGCAAATCAGCATCGCCGTTTTGCGTCCGGCATTAATTGTCCAGCCGCGTTTGATTAATGCCGACGACAGCCAGCCACCCGCGATACTGCCGACATCAGCCATCAGAAAAATGACAATGAGCGGCAGTCCGATAGTTTTCAGATTAAGACCGTAGTTTTTGCCCAGAAAATCCGGCAGCCAGAAAAGATAAAACCACCAACCGGGGTCGGTAATGAATTTGCCTGCCGCGAAAGCCCATGTTTGCCGGTGCGGAAACAATCGCAGCCAGGGGATTTTCGTCGTCGGTTCTGCCGGGTCGCTTTGAATATAAGCAAGTTCGGCTTTCGATAAACTTTTGTGTTCTTCGGGACGGCGATACAAGAGCAGCCAAAAAATGAGCCAGACAAAACCGAGTGCGCCCGTGATGAGAAACGCCGACCGCCAGCCGTAAGCGACCGTTATCCAAGGCACGACGAGCGGCGTAACAATCGCGCCGATGTTTGAGCCGGAATTAAAAATTCCCGTCGCAAAGGCGCGTTCCTTTTTCGGAAACCATTCGGCAACCGTTTTGACCGCCGCCGGAAAGTTGCCCGCTTCGCCCAAACCGAGCGCGAACCGCGCCGCGCTGAAACCCATCACCGATTGCACAAAAGCGTGTGCCATCGCCGCCAGACTCCAAAAAACTATCGCCAGCGAAAAACCTTTGCGCGTGCCGAGCCAATCCATCAACCTACCGACAAGCAGCAGCCCAATCGCATACGCCGTCGTAAAGGCGAAAGCGATGTTGCTGTAATCAATTTCGCTCCAACCCAATTCGCCTTGCAGAGTGGTTTTCAAAAGACCGAGAACCTGGCGGTCAACATAATTGATAGTGGTCGCAAAAAACAGCAGAGCGCAAATCACCCAGCGAAAATTGCCGCCGCTGCGGACGGGATTTTCCGTCAATGCTTCGCCGACCGCGCCGGTCGCGCTTGCCGCCGATTCTTCCGCGCCGGTTTCGGCGAGAGATTTCGCCTCGTTTGCTTTCTCGAAAGTATTTTCTACTGCCATTTTTGCGCTCTCCCTAAAACTTTCTAGCCCGCGAAACACGCGGAATACGCGAAAATTAAATTCACAAGAAATAATTTTGTCTGTTGGGCGGTTTTTCTCTGTTTCATAAATTTTTCACCGAAAATTTTGTTTTTTCTTTTTTCGCGTCGTTTGCGTGTTTCGCGGGCTATCTCTTTACGAATTCACGCCCGAAGCGAGATAGCCGCCGTCCACCGCAATCGTCTGTCCGGTAATAAAAGACGCGGCATCCGAAGTCAGAAAGACAGCCGCGCCGGTTAATTCTTCCGGTTTGCCAAATCTCTGCATCGGCGTTCGCATCAAAATTTCGCGCCCGCGCTCCGTGCCGTTCAAAAGTTCGGCGTTGAGTTCGGTCGGAAAAACGCCGGGAACGAGCGCGTTGACGTTGATTCCGTCCTTCGCCCATTCCGCGCCCAAACTTCGTGTTAAAGCCAAAACTCCGGCTTTTGACGCGCCGTAAGCCGCGACTTCGTGAAACGCGACGAACGAAGCGAGCGAAGCGATGTTGATAATTTTTCCCTTTCCCGATTTTTTGAGCGGCTCGTAAAAAGATTGACACGCCCGCAAAGTGCCGTTCAGATTCGTGTCTAAAATAGCCTGCCAATCATTTTCATCAACTTCGGCAGTCGGCGTTCGCGCCGTGCGTCCCGCCGCATTGACCAAAATATCCACGCCGCCGAATTTTTCTAAAACGGCATCGCGCAAAGCGTCAATCGATTCGCGTTTTGAAACATCAACTGTCTGCCGCAAAGTTTTTCGCCCGACGCTTTCAATCTCCGCGCAAACTTCCGCAACCAATTCTTCACGTCTGCCCGTCGGCACGACATTCGCGCCCGAACGCGCCAAGGCGACGGCGATGGCGCGTCCCAAACCGGAAGTTCCGCCGATGACAACCGCCGTTCTGTTTGATAAATCCGTGATGTTTTCCGCTTGTGCCATATTTTTTAGCCCGCGAAATACGCTAAAAACGCGAAATAAAAACGAATAAATTTATGTTTCCGACAATTGGAAAATCGCCAAGTATTCTGCAGCGAATAAAACTTGGTCTGATTTTTTCGCGCCTTTCGCGTGTTTCGCGGGCTAAAATTTCTTTATTCCAGCCCGACCCAACTGCGAAAATTTCCCGAAAAAAGTTTTGCCGCGTCGCGCTCGATTTCCGTTTTGCTGACGCGCCGCCCGTCGTGCCAAAGCGCGGCGTAAGATTCAAAAAGTGCGTCGGCAATTGCGCGGCGCGAATGATTCCATTTGTAAATCAGTTGGTCAAGAATCCGCGCATCCGAGTGCTGCGGAATAAAGCTCGTTCCCAACATCTCAAAGCGTTCGCGTGTAATTTCCGAAATAATCGAAGTGTTGTTCAAAAACCACCAGCAGCCGAACGGCATCAGGTTCGAGAATTTTCGCGCCGCCACGCATAATTCGTGCTGATTCTCACGCGAAAGAAACGTCGCTAAAAATTTCACGTCCGGGTTTTCCGTGCAGATTCGCGTGACGGCGGAAACGTCGGCGCGTCCCAAACCGTCGCCTGCAAGTTTCAGAGCCGGATTGACGCGGCGACGCACGCCAATCATCAAAGCGAGCGAAATGTTATGCGCTTTGCAAGTCGGCAAAACAGCTTCTTTAATCAATTTTCCGCGCGGGCTTTCTTCGGGAAAAGTAAAATCGTCGGGCAGCGAAACGCCAAGGTAAAGCGGTTTCATTCGCGCAATCCAATCGTCCAAAAACCGCCGCGTTTCACCGATTGAGCGTTCGTCCAAATTTGCCGAAACTTCATAACCCTGTTGTGTCATCAATGGCGCGGCTTCCGTCCAACCGTTCAAAATTCGGTCAAGCCGGAGCGCGGCGTGAAACCGCGAATCAATCTTTTCATCGCCGTTCCAAACTTTAATTTCAGCTTCGTCGAGCGGGTCGTTGGTCATGACAACGTCGCTGACGCAGGCGATGTCCAACACTCGTCCGAGATAATCTTCCAGCTTTTGCGCGGCGAAAAACTCACGCGCTTCGCTCAAATCTTTGGCTCGCGTGTTCAAACCGAGCGTTGATAAAACAGCGATTACGCCGCGCGTCGCTTCGGAAAGCGGCGTGTTTTCGACAAATAATTCGTGCCAAATCAAATCGGCTTGCGCCCGTTTTTCCATTCGCCAAAACTCGTCGGGCGAAACATCGGAAAAGCGAAAAAGCTCGGCGATGAGATAGTGATAGTTCAAAAGTTCGTCAATGCCGTATAAACTCAAATCGCCGAATTGCGGTGCGAAAAGATGCGTGTGCAAATCAACGACGGGCGTTGTCGAAACTATTTCGTCAACCTGTCGCCGCAACTCGCGGACATCGTGCGCCGCGCCGTCAGAGTTTGTTCGGGTTTCAAATTGTTTGACTGTCAGATTATTCCTTTTTTGATTATAAATTTTGCCGAATCAATAAGGAATTTCCGGCGTTCGATTGTCCGTTTCATCCGCCCAGCGATTGTTCGGAATCGTCGGAGTCCAACCTGCACGCAAAGGGTCTTGGTCGTAAGGATACGAGCCGAGCCGTTTGTATAATTCGCTGTATTCCTGTAATTTCTCGCGGTTCAGCTTTACGCCCAAACCCGGCGCAGTCGGAACTTTAATCGCCCCGTTTTCATATTTGAATTTGCCGCCCTCGATAATATCGTCAACGAGTTGATGATAATGCGCGTCCGCCGCGAAACTTAAATTCGGAATGACTGCGCCGAGATGCAGCATCGTCGCAAGTTGAATTCCGAGTTCGCCCGATGAATGAACTGCCACGCCGATTTGAAATGTTTCGCACACGCCTGCCGCTTTGACGCACTGCCGGATGCCGCCCCAAAATGTCGTGTCGAGCAGAATCACGTCAACCGCCGTATTCAAAATATTCGCCGCGAGTTGTTCAAAACCGACGACAACGGTATTTGTCGCCAGCGGCATCCGCACTTTTTCGCGCGTTCGCCGCATTCCGTTCAAACCGAAAACCGGGTCTTCGAGATAATCGTTTTTAATGTCTTCAATCTGCTGCCCGAACCAAATCGCCTGTTCGGTTGACCAAACCGCGTTCGGGTCAAAACGAAAACTGTCGCCATCAAGCGCGTCCGCAACGGCGCGATAACATTTGAGTTCATATTCCGGCGCGAAAACGCCGCCTTTTAATTTGTGCGAAGTGAAACCGTATTTTTCCTTTAAATCTATGGCGTGATTAACTAATTGTTTGATTGTTCTGACTTCGCCTTCGCCCGTTTTTGGATTCGGATAACGAAAGAAAAGATAGGAAGCAAAAGGAACTTTATCTTGCAGTTTCCCGCCCAAAATTTCATAAACCGGAACATTCCATTTTTGCCCCAAAATATCGAGACAAGCGAATTCGAGCGCGGCTAAAATCTGCGTCCGATTGTTGTAAAGCGAACCCGACGGATTGGCAATCAAAAAACGCATTTCCTCGATGCGGCTTGGGTCGTGTCCGACGAGATACGTTTTCATCGCCCGAAAGACGGCTTCGGCAGACTCGCCGCCGCCGCCCATTTCGCCCAAGCCCGTGATGCCTTCGTCGGTTTCGACTTCGACAATCGTTCGCACGAATCTTCCCCAATGACAGCCGTTCGCGTGGCGAAGCGGCGCTTCCAAAGGCACGGTTACGGTCGTCGCTTTTATATCGGTAATCTTCATAAATTTTCAGTTAATCCGTTCTTCAAATGGCAACCAGACGAGACGCCCGCCGCACAAGCTCATTTATTTTAAGCGGACGCGGGCTGGCATAGTGCAAGCTGACGAGCGTCGCGCGCTCCGCAGTCAATGGCTTTTGTAAAGTGTTGACAACCATCCGCGGATAAATAAGGTTGACGTTAGGCGGAATGCTTTTGTCGAAAACTTCGGTTGCTTCAAGCTGTTCAAAACCGCTTACGTTCCACGATGCGATTAACAATTTACTGCGCGGCGAACGCAAAATTTGCAGCTTTGGCTTCGTCGTTCGCTCATAAGGTTCACCGTTCATCAAACCCAAAACGGATGAACCTTCTAAAATTTCAATTGATTTATTGAGCGCCGAGGCAGGCGCGGTAATAACGTGCGTGCGCTTTTCAAACTCGCCGTTCACGCTGATGCGGGTGATGACATCGAACCGCAAATCGCCAAGCTGCGCCCACCATTCCGTTTCGATTCCGTCCGCCGTTAGCGTCCCGCTTTTGATACCGCTGCGACCAGAGCAGAAACCCGTCTGATTGTTGCGAAAGACGAGTGCTTGGTCCCATGTGAAGCGATCTTCCCGCCCCAGATAATTAAAAGGAAAATGCGACGAATAAGCGAATCTGTGATAGCCGTCGCCGTAGCGCGGTCGGCGCGATTCGTTGCGTGCCTCCAGGAGTCGCACCTGACCTGAAGTTTTCGTGCCGACGAGCATCATACGCGGAACTTCCAGACGAATTTGATAATCAGCACGCTCGACGGGCAGAGGTTCTTCCCGTGAAGTCCAAAAAGCATCTTGCGGCGGTATCGAATAAAGCGAGAACGCCTGCATAGCCCAATACGGATGACCGTTGTCAATGTAAGGCTCTCTAATCGCCGTGCTGCCTCCTTCGGTAAAAGTTTCGCGGAGTTTGCCGTTGGGTTTATCAAATGCGCCGACATTCCAGTGAAATTCCAGGTTGCGGCGGACAATCGCGCGGAGCAGCCCGGGCGATTGCGTCCACATTCCTTGCGCGTAAGCCTCGACGAGCGGCATCAACACCGACCAGCGATAAATCAAAGAGCGTCCGAATAAAACATGGCTGCCGTTTGCCGCAAAAAAGTATGGAGTTTTTTCCAGAAACAATTTCAAGCGGCGGCTGAATCTGGCAGACCATTCCGGGTAACTTTTGCCGATGATTCGATTCCAGTAAAGAAAGTGGCTCGCAAAAGTCCAAAAGTTGTAATAATCGTAGGTTGATAAAACCGGCGAATCGCTATACCAGCCGTCTTCGGCGGATTTAGCGAGTGCTTCCATCGCCTTTAAATCAGCCAGCATCCATTCTTCAGAGCCGGAAAATTCCTTCCATTTCTTTGACAAAGCAATTCGTGTCGCCTGATTGATTGCCGTGAACCACGCATGGTTATTTTCGCGTTCGGGAACTTGCGTACAGCTTGCCAGCCATTTATTGATATTTGCTCGCTCACCGGTAGCGAGTTTTGCCAGAAAATCATCGCCGAGCTGCCAGAGCGACCAAGCCACCAGCGCGGCTTCGACGACGCGCTGCGTCGGTTTATCCGCCGGAGCTTCGCCCCAGAAATCGGGATGCGCGGGATTGAAAGCATTCTTAAACGCCGCCAGCAATACGTCCGTTAAATTAAAAGTTTCGCTGCCGACGCGGAATGCATCCGGTTGTTTTTTCGCAACCACCCACGCGGCAAGCGCGGGCATCATCCTTGCGACAGAAACATAAGTTTTCCCCGAAGGCGTGGTGCAGCTTTTCAGCAAAGTACCCTGCGGAAAATCGCAGACCGCAAAGCTATCGGAGGTTTTACGGGCGTTTCGCAGAAAACCGTCGAGTATTTCGAGAAAGTAGAAATCAATTTTTGAATATGAATTATCAATTGCAAAAGCAACCGATAATTCATCTGATAATCCGGCAACTGCCGCCGCGCTTAGATAAATAAACTCTCTTCTCTTTAGCATAATCTCGATTTCTCTAATGTAGTTTGCAGATACGCAATTGCCTGTCAAAATTTAAACCGATGAGCAAAAATATGATTTTTCCGAAAAACTTCATCTTTTTAGAAAGCTCAATCCCTAGAATTCATAAGTTCCTATATCCGTAGAATTTTTACCAAGCAAGGGATAATTATCCAAATCAACCGTATATCCTAGCTTTACTCCTTTGTTTCTTGCGGGGCTATTTTCTTTCAGGCGGAAATTACGATTTTCATAATCCGCAAAAAGCGGGTCTGCAATAATATCTCCCTTTCCGGCAGGAACGCCTATCGGGTCGGGATTTCCGGCGGAATAATACAGATTATGATCGTGCGGATGGTCGCCGATAGCCGTGCGGGTGTGCCCGACGGGTTTAATAAAGGGACCAAATACTTTCATATCTTTGGCGATCACGAAGATGTTATTTCGAACGGTAAACGAAGTTCCTTCAGGGTAGAAAGTCCAGAAGACAAAACGATCTACATTCGGCTCGCGGGTTCTGATGACGGTGTTGTTAAGAACGCGAACATTTTTCATTGTTCCGCCGCCGATAAACTGGTTTTTGTCATCACTTAGGTTATACGCGACCGTTATGTTTTGAACATTCCGGGCAGCCATTTCTAAAAATCCGTGATTATTTACCGATATATTATGATGAATGTTAATATCGTTCGCATTGAAGTTGTCATCAACGCCGTCAAGCTCGATGACACCGCCGTCAGAGCCGTATGGACCGCCGTAAGCACCGTAATTTTCTATTCTGTTAAATGATATTTCGTTTCGCCCGGACACAATCATAATGGCAATCGGACCCCACGACCGAGCCATCATCTCAAAGGCATCGTGCAGATAATTTCGGGTTATAAGATTTTGAGTTCCCTTAACTTTGATACCGACCGGAGTATGAAAAAATTCGCAGTTTTTGACGACATTATGGTGCGTTCCCAAAGCCAGATATACGGCTCCGAGTTTCTGCACGTTTTTGTTTTTGTGGTCAGACTCCGGCGGATTGGTATTATCGTGAAAATACAGACCGTCAATGACGACATAGCTGCCCTCTATCCTGAAGATATTTCCGTTAAGCACATTCCAATCAGAATTTGTAAAAGACGGGGCAGGACCCGCGCCGTATTTTTCAAAAATCGGTGCAAGCTCTTTTCTCGGAGTTTTTAAAATTACATCAGCCTCAACTGCATAACTTGAAAAAACAATCGGCTTCTCTGCCGTTCCCGAACTGGTGAAAACAAATCCGCCGGTGTAAGCCGAGCCTCTGGCAAAAAGTATATTGTCGCCCGGCAGAAATTTATTACTCAGGTTTTTGAGGCTTTTCCAAGCCGTTTCTTTAGTCGTCCCCGCGTTATCGTCATTGCCGAAACGACTGTTGACGTAATAATTTGCGGCAGTTGCTTGGAGATTAAAAAAGCAAATAAAAAGAATTAATTTACAGATGCTATGCCATCGAAATTCAGCAGTCAGCCTGTTTGTGACTGTGCATACTTTTTCTCTTTGCGATTTTTTGCACAATATTTTGTTCACGATTATTGCTCCCAAAGTCTGGTAAAGCGTGTTAAATCAGGTCTCGGAACGTCAGGTTCAGTTAACTTGCGCGTTCCGCGACTGGAAATGAACACTCTTATTTGTTCGTATGAGCGATGGACATTTGACGGTTTGGTTTCGCGCCGAATCCACGTCTTGCGATACCAATTCTCAAACGGCGGGCGTTCGGCGCGAAGGATTTCAAGCTCCAATTGTTCGAGCGGCTGGCGGGCTTGTTGGGCAAGTTTCCACGCCTGCGCCGCGTCGGGCGCGTCGAGTGCTTCAATCAATTTAATCGCCGCTTCGGTCGGTCGCCAATCAATCAGCAAACCGAGCGTCAAATGCTCGAAAAAATACTGACGCTGCTCGTCGTTCATTCGAGATTGCGCCCGCGAGATTGTTTGCATCGCGGCGCGGTAACTTGCATCGCGCTGTTTCAATGCCGCCAGCGTTTCGCGCGGAACGGGTTCGTATGGTTTGCCGTTGATTTTTTTGCCGAGCCGTTCGAGAGCGTCTTGAAATTTATCCGCGCCGAACCACAGTTTGTCGTTTGTGTTGATGAGTTGATAATAATTCGCATACGACTGTGCCGCATCACGAGCCGCATCCGTGCCGAAATACTCTCGACTCCACCAATTAACATATCGCTTTGCGGCATCGGGTTGACCGAAAGCCACGGGAGCGTCCCAGCAAATATCCGCAATCATCCGCGCTTCCATCGCAAACTCGCGGAACTCGGAGACGTTGACGAGCATATATTCGGTTGCTTTTGCATCAACTATTTTCTTAAATTCGTCTGCGACTCGCTGCGGCGTAATCGTGTGCGTAATTTGCTTTACCGTATTTC
>JBPCPU010000143.1:0-27008 GCA_050998795.1 Pyrinomonadaceae bacterium | reverse complement strand
GAAACAAACCGCGACCATAATCCGCTTTTTCCTACCTCATAAACTTCCGTGTTCTTTCTTTTCACGCTCGGGGGTGCAAATAATCACCCCCTGTGCTGCCCATTCGCGCTCTGTTAATTGGTCTTGATAGGCTTTATCAGCAAAGATAATTCCGCCTGTTTTCCCGCGAAACTCTTGTAAAACTGGCAAATCGTGTCCTGCCGCCTGCCTGATTGTCAAGATTTCAGGTAACGGTAACTGCTGATATTGTTTTCTCGCTAAAACGTGCATTTTTACTCCGTGATAGAAAATATCTTTACTCGCACAATACCCAACATTCGCTTCATCGGGAGCAACTTTGGCACTCCCTGCCCGACCTCGCACCGCCAACATAATTGGCAATGAATCAATCACCGCATCTTGTTGGGTGAAAAATTCTTCTCCTTCTGGAAAGTTCGTCATTAACTCATAAACTAAGATTCTTAAAGATTCGCCGAGTTCATTGAGCCGATGATTAAAGGCTTGATACGATGGCAAATCAGGAAACCAATCGAAAAAGTGTTGGAAAATATAGTCGTAAATCCTTTTTTGTCTGAAATGACCTTGAATGTGACCAAATAAATAGATAGTTATTAGCTCTTGGTCAGTAAAAGTTGGTTGCCAATTGTTGCTCAGTCGTTGATATTTCAGCATCGGATGTTTATCATAGACCAAGCAAACCCACAGATACAGTTGAATGAGTTGCAGTTCCATAAACCGCATTTTACAACTCTTTTGTGGGTTTGCTAATTCACATTTCTACCCTTGATTCGCATTAATTGTTCTTTTATACTTCTCATTGCGCGAATCTCCTTCTTTTCGAGCAGTTTTTTTTCTCAAAATCATTCTACTCATTTTTTGGAGATTACATAATTTTCTAATCAGGACTCAGGTTCAGTTAAGGAATTAGCCACAAAAAGGCACAAAAAACTCAAAAATAAAAACCTTGTTTTATTCATAATTTTTGTGGTTTTTGTGCCTTTTTGTGGCAATCATTCTTATCTTTTGGCTTAACTTAATGCCATTGGGCTACAAATATGCTGCCGTCTTCGACGGCTTATCCGAACTCACGTTAAATATCTTTGCGTTACCGGCGTTAAATTTTAAAATCCGCTTCAATTTTGCCTACAATATCACCGCGCCGATTTTCAATCATCATCGGCGAAAGAGTTTTCAAACTTTCCGCATCTAAAATTCCCAGTTGTCGTAAAAGTTCGATTGCCACAACCGGACGAGCGCGTTTATCTTCGCCGTCTTCGATTTTAAAGGCGATTCCCAAACCTTTTTTCCATTTCGCCGAAGGCAAAATGCCCGCAGTATAAACGCCTTCCGCACCGACTTTTGAGATAATCTTTCCGCGTAGCGTTTGCATAATCATCGTATCCAATCTTTCAGTTCCGCCAATCATTTCAGGATAAGAAGTCATTGCCGAAACGATGATCCGACATGCTTCGCACTTTTCTTTATCAAAGGATTTCGGCGGAAAAACCAGCCGCGCAAAACTTTTTGCCATTGCGGAAACCGGCAGAGCGAAATTCGGCGCGGCGCAGCCGTCAATCCCGATTTTTATTTCGTCCGGCGGAATGTCGGTAAATATTGAAACAGTTTCCAGAATCTTCTGCTGAACCGGATTTTCGAGCAAATAATAAGTTGTAATGTCCGCGCCGCTATGCTTGGCTTCACCAAGCATAGCGCAATGTTTGCCTGAACAATTATTGTGCATCTGCGTCGGCTGTTCGCCCGCTTTTATCATTCTTTCGGCTTCTTTATCATTAAACGGGAGATGCGCTCCGCATTTCAAATCCGATTCGCCCAAACCGATTTTCACAAGCATTTTCCGCACCGTTTCGACGTGAAAACTCTCGCCCGAATGCGAACCGCAAGCCAGCGCAATTTCTTTTTCGGAAAAGCCGAACGCTGAAGCCGCGCCGCTTGTCAGAAAAGGAATTGCTTGAAAAGGTTTCGCTGAAGAACGAAAAAACGTAACAGTTTCGGGATTTCCCAGACTTGCAATTGTTTTTCCGTCGCCGTCAATGACAATTAAATGTCCGCGATGGATTGATTCAACGGTTTCGCCGCGAATGACTTTGGCTAAAATTTCAGCTTGCATAAATTTTGATAAGTGATAAGTGATAAGTGATAGGTGATAAGTGTATTGACAAATTAGGTTAGGTGGTCAAATGGATTGTCCGCTATTGGCTGTTCGCTGTCAGCTATTCACTAATAAACGAAGAGATTCTTTGAAAAACAGCGAATAGCCAATAGCGAACAGCGAATAGTTATGGCTCTCCAACGTAATTTGTCAATACAGATAAGTAATAGGATGCCGAAAATTATCACCTATCACCTATCACTTATCACCTATCACTTTTGAAGCATTTCTCTCGCGTGTTGCCGCGCCGTTGCGGTAATTTCCTTGCCTGTCAACATTCGCGCAATTTCTTCGATTTTTTCGTTTTCGCTTAATTCTCTCGCGCCGATTTTCGTCCGGTTTTTTACCGTTTCCTTTTCCACCAAAAAATGCCGGTCAGCCAAAGACGCGATTTGCGGTTGATGCGTTACGCATAAAACCTGCTGCGTTTTCGCCAGTTCTTTGAGTTTTAAGCCGACTGCTTCCGCGACTCGCCCGCCGATTCCCGCGTCAATTTCGTCGAAAACCATTGCTTTTTCAAATTCGGAAAGTTTCGCCGTCGTTTTCAAAATCAACATCAGGCGCGACGCTTCGCCGCCCGAAGCGACTTTTGCAATCGGTTTGACGGATTCGCCGGGATTGGCGGAAAAATAAAATTCGATTTGGTCAAAACCTTTTGCGGTAAAAGATTTTATCGCGGTTTCAGACTGTAAATTATTCGGTAGTTCCATCCGCACTTCAAAACGCGCTTTTTCGAGCGCAACTTCTTTCAGATTCGCTTCGACTTCCTTCTCAAACTTCCGCGCCGCTTTTGCGCGTTTGTCGTGAAGTTCCAGAGCGATATTCACATAATCTTCACGCGCCTTCGCCAATTTCTTTCGCAATTCCTTTTCGCGCAACTCGGCGGTTTCGATATTTTTTAAGCGTTCTTCGCTTTCGGCAAAATGCTCCAAAACGCTCTCGACACTTCCGCCGTATTTACGTTTCAAACGCGCAATTTCCGCCAAACGGTTTTCGATTTCTTCCAATCTTTCGGGCGAAAATTCCAAACGGTTGCGAAAATCCCGCACCGAAATTGCCAAATCTTCCAAAACCGCTTGTGCCGTCTGCAAACCTTCCGTGTATTCCCGAAAACTCGACTCGTATTCGGTTAATTCCGTGATTCTCTGCACGGCTTTGCCCAGCGTCGAAATTGTCGCTTCTTCATTTTCATAAAGCAAAAGATATGCTTCGTCGCTCAAAGTCGAAAGTTTTTCGATATTGTTCAAACGCCGTTTTTCTTCTTCGAGCGATTCGTCTTCACCAATTTTCGGATTTACTTTTTTAATTTCATCAACTTGAAACTGCAAAATATCGAGCAGTTGAAGTTTTTGCGCTTCGTCTGCCTGCAAATTTTCAATTTCTCTTTTGATTTGTGCTAATTCTTTATATTTTTCAGCGATATTTCCGCGCAAAATTGTTAAGTTCGCGTATTCATCAAGCATTTCGAGATGTGTTGCCGAATTAAACAGCGTCGCTTGCTCGCCTTGCCCGTGAATGTCAACCAGAAACGCGCCGATTTTTTTCAAAAATGCCTGCGTAACCAGTTGATTATTAACAAAAATCCGGTTGCGTCCGGTTGCCGAAAGTTCGCGCCGCACGATTAAATCAATTTCGTTTGTATTTTCTAATTCGATGCCGCTTTTATCAAAAATCGCTTGCAAGTTTTCGTTGGAAAAAACATTAAAAAGACCTTCGATTTGCGCGTTTGTTTCACCTTCCTTTATTAAATCGGAAGAAATTCGTTCGCCCGTCAACGCGCCTAAACTGTCCACAATAATTGACTTTCCCGAACCGGTTTCGCCCGTCAAAAGGTTCAAGCCTTTGGCAAATTCCAGTTGGAGTTCGTCAATCAACGCAATGTTTTTTATTTTGAGCAAACTAAGCATAAACGGCACTTAGATTTTCGATTTTCAGTCGAAGATTGTAAAGTTGCCAAATTAAAAGGTGAACATTGTTGAGAATCTGAATTTTACGGCGTGAGCCAAAATGTTTCGAGTTCACCGTTTTCGTTCCGAAGGAAAAGCGAACGGCGGTTGCCTTTGACATCTAATTCCAGACAATCTATCGAATCAAGACTTGAAGAAATAACTACAAAGTTGGCTTTCCCTGCTTCCGATTCTTCTTTAGTCGGCTGGCGTTCAATGATTTCTTCGGGCATTCCCGAAGTCGCTTTTTTGACAATTTGCGTCGGAGCTACGCCGACGTAACAACGGCGCGAGAAAAAACCTGTCGCCAGCCATTGTTCTTCGGCAAGTTCGTCGTCGGTGTGAAGCGTCGCCGTGCCTTTGATACGGAGTTGGAGTTTTTCCTGCGGATGATAGAAAAGCCACGAAACTTGCGGGTTTGATTGGATTTCTTTGATTTCCGGCGAATCAATATGCGCGTGAAACGCAATCCGCGGAGGTCTGCGCCAGAAGCGGCGCAAAACGACGACGCGCAAATTCGCCTTGCACTCTGAAGATGTTCCGAAAACGGGCGTGTGAAACGGATGGTCGCGCTCCAAAACGCCCAAATCCAATTGCTTCCAAATTTTTTTTAGAATTTCGCCGTGTGATGCAGGCTTATCCCAGATGCTTTTTTCCTTCATAAGTCCGAATCAGTTCGCTGAGTTTGTTGAGTTTATTGAGTTCGTTGAGTTCATTGAGTAAGTTTCTTTTCTCAATAAACTCAATAAACTCAACGAACTCAACAAACTCTATGAACTTCGTTCATAGGAACTTATTTGAGTTTATCAATAATCGCGTTGGCAAATTCGGTGGTTTTCGCCGTGCCGCCCAAATCTCTGGTAATCGTCGTTCCATCGGCAAAAACTTCGAGCATTGATTTTTCTACTCGTTCCGCCGCCTCGCGTTCGCCGATGTGTTTGAGCATTAGAATTGCCGACATCAAAACTGCCGTCGGATTTGCCACGCCTTGACCGGCAATATCCGGCGCAGAACCGTGAACGGCTTCAAAAACCGCGCCGATTTCGCCGATGTTCGCGCCCGGCGCAAGTCCCAAACCGCCGATTAAACCCGCGCATAAATCCGAAACAATATCGCCGTAGAGATTTTCCATCACCATCACGTCGAACTGCTGCGGATTCATTACAAGCTGCATACAGCAGTTGTCAATGATTTTATCGTCGGCAGGAATTTCTGGAAATTCCTTTGCCACGTTGTAGAAACACTCGAGAAAAAGTCCGTCGGAAAGTTTCATAATGTTTGCTTTGTGAACGGCAGTAACTTTTTTGCGTCCTTCGCGCACTGCAAATTCAAAAGCATATTTTGAAATTCTGGTCGAAGCCTTTTCCGTAATAATTTTCAAACTTTCGACCACGCCCGGCACAACCGTATGCTCAAGACCCGCGTATAAATCTTCGGTGTTTTCGCGGACAATAACCAAATTGAGATTCGGATATTTGCAGGGAATATTCGGCAGAGCGCGAATCGGGCGCACATTGGCATATAAATCAAGCGTTTTTCGCAAACCGACATTGACGGACGTAAAACCTTTGCCGACCGGCGTGGTCAGCGGACCTTTGAGCGCAACTTTATTTTTTTTAATGGAATCGGTCGCCGCCTCCGGCAGAGTCGTACCAAATTTCTCCAAAGCCTGTGCGCCGATAATATGCGTTTCCCATTCAACGTCAACGCCTGCCGCCTCGATAATCTGAACGGTTGCTGAAACAATTTCCGGTCCGATGCCGTCGCCCGGAATTAAAGTGATTGTGTGTTTTGCCATATAATTTAACCGATTTTTAGGTGTTTGACTTTATCATTGTATATCTCTAATTTACCCTAATTACTCTGCAACACTCAATCCCGGTTTGATATTTAATTTCTTTCGTTCTTGTTCGTAGAATTATTTAAAAAATTTTGTGGAACGGTTTTCAGCTAATTACAAATTTCCTGAAAAAGCACAAGTTTATTCCAAAATAAAAAATGTATCTTTTTTCAATATATTTATGGTAAAGTTGTTGCTGAATTTAAGTCTGGAATCTTTTAAAAGAAGGAGAAAGTTTATGCCAACAAAAAAAACGGGTAAGGAATCAACAACTAAAAAAGCGACTGCAACGAAAGCTAAAAGCAGTAAAAGCACTGCTAAAAAAAGATCATCGCCGGGACTTTTGGAAAAAATCAAGGAAACCGGCGTTGTCGCTGAAACTGTTGGAGATTTGGCGGAAAGTGGTGAAAAGAGTATGAAAAAAGGCTCTCCGACAAAAGTCAAAAGCGCGACTGCTTCAGCGAAAACTAAAGACACGGGTAAATCGGCGAAGTCGGGAGGCGCGGATAAATCGGCGAAAAGCACAAAGCCTGCGACGGATTTAAAGGCTAAAAGCAAAACTGCTCCGAGCAAGAGCAGCGGCGGCAAAACATCAAAAAGCACTAAAGCTAAAAAGTAAGTGAACGTCGAAAAATTCTGCTTATTTCTATCCGCAAAATTGTGGAGATTGGAAAAAGCAATCGGATGAAACAGTCTTACGGCTTGCCTGAGACTCAATAAAAAACTCTGATTTGTAACCAAACAAATCAGAGTTTTTCTTTTTCAATCTATCAATCGTCAGCGGAATCATTGAACGTAATATGACGGAACCGGCATATCACTAACGTTGCCGAACTGCACGGCTGCAAAAGAATTGTTGGAACTGTTAAAACGATACCAATAACCGCCGGACGGACGGAAAACCGAAATATCCGATTTGCCGTCGCCGTCATAATCCGCCGGAGTCGGGATGTCTGTTGAAAATCCGAAAGCCGTTGCGCTAAACGCGCCGTTTCTGCTATTTAATATATACCAACCGCCGTTCAAAGGTCGGAAAACAGCGATGTCAGCCTTGCGGTCGCCGTCAAAATCTCCAATCAAAGGCTTATCGCCGATTTGTCCGAACTGAACAGCGGAAAATGCGCCGTTGTTGCTATTCAGACGATACCAACCACCGTTTACCGGACGGAAAACATTGATGTCGGCTTTGCCGTCGCCGTCAAAATCGGCAGGAACAGGGACGTCGCCGTTTGCACCGAATTGAACTGCTGAATAAGCATTTCCGTTCCCGCTTATCAAACGATGCCAAACACCTTCCGCAGGACGAAAAACCGCGACATCAGTTTTGCCGTCACCGTCAAAATCAGCGGGCGTAGGAATATCCGTCGGAACTCCGAAATAGACGGTATCAAAAGTATTAGTTGAGGATTTCAGCCGATACCAAATGCCGTTGCGATAAACCGCACTATCCGTTTTACCGTCGCCGTCGTAGTCAGCCGGAACGGGTTTGTCTCCAAGTTGTCCGAATTGGACGAAATTAAATGAATTGTTGCCGCTGTTCGTGATATACCACACGCCGTTTGCCGGACGGAAAACTGCAATGTCGGCTTTACTGTCCCCGTCAAAATCTAATCTGGCAGAGCTTTGCTGCGAAATTAGACAACTGTTGTTCGTATTCGTATAATTTGAAATTTCGGTGCGTGAATAACTACAGAATTTAAGCGGAGTGCTTCCGCTCAAAACGGAATTCATCAACGAATTATCGCAGCTTTGCGCTGCGTCAACGTGATTTCCGCCAAGATTATGTCCGATTTCGTGCGCCGTTACCAAAAACTTTCCCGGTTCCCAATCAATTCTTCCGCTCAAACCATACGCTGATGCCGGAGTGCTGCAAACCGCTCCGACATACGCGAAACCTTGCGATAAAACATTTGGTTTTGCCGAGAACAAATGCGCCGTATCTCGCGGATAATCCGCGAAAGGATAATTTACGTTCCAATAATTTTTAAATGATGTGAGGAGCAATTCCGTATTTGCTCCTGTATAAGAATCCCGGGTTGACCAAGTGTGTTGAAAAACAACGCGGATTGACAGGTTGAATTCGGTTGCATAAACACCTTCAACCATATTCAAAACACTTAAAATTTCATTATTGGCTCGCGCCGCGCCGCCTAACTCGGTTACATATTCAAAATCGGCTTCCGTAGCAATCTCCATTACCCTTGAAGATTGCACACTTTCAATACCGTGTGTCGCTACCAGCTCTTTACCGCGTTCAATCTTTTCGGCAAGGTCGGAATCACAAGTAAAACTATCAGGTTTCAACAAATCTTCCGCCCGATAAACGACAAAATCTTTCGCATTCGCCAAAGATGAGTATTTTTTTGCGGATTCAATAAAAAATTTGTCGGTTTCAGTAAAGAAATAGCCTTCGATTTTTGTATTATCAATCGTTAAGCGAACTTCAGAATTGTTTTCACCGGCAATTTTTCCTTTAAAAGTTGTTACTTTGTCTTCTTCAAGTGCGCGAATACCTTTTGCGGTCGTATCTTCCGCCCGATAACGCGGTGAGCGCAAATCCCACGGCGTTAAAGTTAATTCAAAGTTTTTTTCGGCTGTTGAAATTACGAGCGAAGAACCAGATTCGGCTCTTTCTAATACAGTTTGATTATTCAAACGAACTACTTTGAATTTTTTAAACGAATTACTCAAATCATTTTGTAAATTACCGTTTTGCCCAAAAGCCGAGAGGGAAAAAACCAGCACACAAAACAAACTAATTCCGATTTTTTGAAAAGAAAACAATTGTGACATTGAAAACTCCGACTGTTATAAGTATGGTTTGATATTCTAAGTATGAGCTTTGAAGAAAAACTCATCTATATTGTTTATACATATACAACAATGTTAATCTTCCAGAATTTTTAGGCTTTTGCGTCCTTTTTTTATAAAAAGTCTGCCAGAATGTTAAAAAAAATAATCGGGACAATTTGGAGAAAAATGCCGCACTATTTACGGGCAAAGGTCGTTCGCGTTACGCAAAAGACATTCACGGTTTCGGCAGCGGCAATTATCACTAATGAAAACGGGGAAGTTTTGCTTCTTGACCACGTTTTCCGTTCCGCTTCAGGTTGGGGAATTCCGGGAGGATTTATTGTCTATAACGAGCAACCCGAAGCAACTTTGAAACGCGAAATCTGCGAGGAAACAGGCTTGGAACTACAAGATATAAAATTGCTTCGCGTTAGAACAATTTACAGTCATATTGAAATTCTCTTTCGTGCAAAATCCAGCGGCACAGCCAAAGTAAGCCGTGAAATAAATCAAGCAGGTTGGTTCAAAATTGATGAAATGCCTGGAAAAATGTGTGTAGCAGTAAAAACAGATATTTTAAAATTGTTAGAGTTAAAATAAAAATGTAGTTTAGATTTGGCTTTCCAGAGACAAAATTTTAACATTTATCGTATAATTTGAAAATTATTATTTGATAAGAAAGGAGATATTAAATGGTCAACTTAATTCCTTCATCGGAGTCGGTAATGGAAATTTTAGAACAAACGGGCGCGTATCGGCAGGGACATTTTGTTTTTCCGAACGGCAAACACGCTTCGCATTATTTTCAGATGCCGCTGGCATTTCGTTATTATGACAATTCAAGGGTTTTATCAGTCGCCTTAAGCCGCAAGTTTCGGCTGGAAAAGGCAATCTCCAGCCGCTTGCCGAAGATTTCGATTATTAGTCCGAGTCCGGGCGGCATTCCCGTGGCTTTCGGTGTGCGTGAAGCTCTCGGCGCAGAACAGATTTACTGGGCGGAAATCGAGAACGGCAAACGCCAATTTCGTCAATACCTAAAAGACAGCGACATTTACCCCTGCATTATCGTTGACGATTTGATCCGCACCGGTAAAGCGATTGAGGAAACCGTCGAATTGGTCAAAGAACTCGGCGCGGAAGTTATCGGTTGCGGCGCGATTGTGCGGTTTGAAGACGCTCCGGGAGAAATAGAAGGTATCAAAATTCAATCTTTAACCGAGTTTGACGCTAATTTCTACAATTCGCTTGACGAGTGGAAGAAGGCTGAAGGAAGTGATGCGCCGGAAGAAACCGTCCGCTTTTGATTCGACCAATTATTATATTTTCGATTGACAATGAATGATTTACAGATAATTATTCATTGTCAATTTTTATTTTCTAACAAAAAATCACTTTTCAGCCAAAATTTTCTTTGACCTTCTATGAAAATTTCCGTCATTATTCCAACCCTCGATGAAGAATTAACAATAAAGAAAACTCTCGACGCGCTTTCGCGGCTGGTAAATGTTGATGAGATTATTGTCGTTGACGGCGGCAGCACAGACCAAACAATCGAGATTGTCGAAAATTACAAACACAAAAAACCGTTTCGGCTGGTAAATTCAACCGCAGCCAATCGCGGAAAACAACTTCACGAAGGGACAAAACACGCTTCGGGCGATATTTTTTGGTTTCTGCACGCCGACACGCGCCCGGTGCAAGGCTGTGCCAAGCAAATCAAACAGTATATGCGTTATGATGAGATTGTCGGCGGAAACTTCGAGATAGTTTTCGACGGCAAAAGCCGTTGGGCGCGGACTTTAACGTGGCTTTATCCGCAACTGCGTTCGATCGGTTTGGTGTATGGCGATTCGGCAATGTTCGTGCGGCGCGAAATTTACGAAAAGATTGGCGGTTTTCGTGATTTGCCCTTGTTTGAAGACGTTGATTTGTATAAGAAACTAAACAAAAAAGGTCGTTTTGTGTATGTCAACTTGCCTGTAACGACTTCATCGAGGCGATTTGAAAACCGTTCATTTATTTGGACATTTGCACGCTGGTCAATTTTTCAAGGACTTTATTGGTTTGGCGTTCCCCCGCGTCTTTTGGCGAAAAGATATAAGGCAATAAGAAAATAATATGCAAAATTTGGAAGAGGAAAAATTTTTAGCCGCAAAAGAAGCTGTTAAACTAATCAAGGACAATCAAATCGTCGGTTTAGGAACAGGCTCGACGGCTGAATATGCCGTCCGCGAAATCGGTAAATTAGTAAAAAACGGATTAAAAATCAAAGCTGTACCGACTTCAAACGCCACTGCCGAACTTGCCGAATCTCTGAACATTCCGCTGATTGCTTTTGATGAAGTTGATTCGATTGATTTAACGATTGACGGAACTGATGAATTTGATGCTGATTTGAATTTAATAAAAGGCGGCGGCGGCGCGTTGTTCAGGGAAAAAATGGTTGCGCGTTTGACCGGAAAGGAAATTATTATTGCCGATTCGAGCAAAAAGGTTGAAATACTCGGCGCATTCAAAGTTCCTGCCGAAGTCGTTCCGATAGCACTAAATTACGCGCAAAAGCAAATCGAAAAGATAAACGGCACTGCAAAAATTAGGAGAAAAGATGGCAAAATTTTTGTAACCGACGCGGGCAATCATATTGTTGATGTTGATTTTGGCGAAATTGCTGATGCAAATGATATTTCCACAAAACTAAACGCGATTGAAGGAACTCCCTGCCACGGACTTTTTATCGGTTTGGCACAGATGGTGATAATGGCAAAGCAAAATGAAATAATTGTTTTCAGTCGTTAAAGAGACTTAACTATAAATGGAAAGCGTGATGAAAATTTTAGCAGTCGGCATCGGCGGCGCATTCGGCGCGATTGCGCGTTATTTAGTCAGTGTTTCGCCGCTTCAAAGCGTCTTTCAAAAATTTCCTTTCCCGACATTTCTCATTAACATTACAGGCTCTTTTCTCATCGGTTTTCTGGTTATTCTTCTCGCCGATAAATTTACAATGAACGAAAATCTGCGCTTTGCTGTAATTGTTGGGTTTTTAGGCGCGTTTACGACTTTTTCAACTTTTGAACTCGAAATTTTCAATTTAATTCGTGAAAGATATTTTGTGACGGCTTTTGTTTATCTTTTCCTAAGTGTTCTGGTTGGATTTGTCGGAGTTTTGGGCGGAGTTTGGCTGGCGAAACGAGTTTAGTTTTTACAATTGAGTTTTTCAAACGCAAAAATTTTAGCTACGCGCTTACAGAAATAACGCAAATTAAGAAGGAAAATAATTTGTGCTATTTGTGTAAGCGCGTGAGTAATTTTCGTTAAAAGTCGTTTTGATTTTACTTCGGCGGCTCAATCGCTTTGCCGACGACGATAATCGGCAAACCCGCCTTTTGCAGAGTTTGGTTTAACCTCACTGTATCTTCGTTAATAAAACGGTTGATGTCGCCGATTTTGAGCGGCAATTGAGTTTGCAGCAAACCAAGCTGCTCGCGCATTGCCGATGTCGGGGCAGCGTTGCCGCCGCTGACAGTGAAATACAAACCGCCGATTTGGTCTGTCAATTTTGCCGATGCGCGAATGCCGTCTTCTTCACCAACCACCAAATCGCCGGTTATCGTGTCAACCCGTTTTTTGTAGTCCTCAAGAGCCTTACTCAAATCCGCCGGAACGTCGGTTAAGCGGTCTTTAGCAACTTTTTCGATTTGCTCGGCTTGCTGTTTCGCGCTGTCGAGAAGGCGCAAACCGTCGTTGAGCGTCGAAAGCATATCACGCAGACGCATTGCTAAATCAAATTGAGCCTGCAACTCGGCGGTTGTAATCGAAACAGTCGGGTCAACGCGGACTTCGACTTTCGTTTCCTGCACGGCTTTATCGCCAATGAGAAGTTTAATCGTATAAACGCCCGGAATTGCTTGCGGACCACGCGGCGGACCTTGAAATTCGAGTTGTTCCGCCGAAGGCATTCGTCGCAAACGCACTCCTTCATAACTCAAATTCCAAACCGTACGGTTCAAACCTTTTTCCTTCGGCAGATTTTTTACTTCCGATATTTTTTTGCCGCTTGCGTCATAGACTTCCAGTTTGAGCGTTGTTTTCGCGTCGGGTCTGTCCCTTAAATAATAAGTGACAAGTGCGCCTTTCGGCGGATTTGCGCCCTGAAAAACCTTATCGCCGATGCCGTAGCGCGTAAATCGCGTCGTAAAACGATAAGCCGGACGCACATTGAACAGATAGGTCGGATTTTGCAAAATGCTTTCATTCATTTGCTGAACCGGTGCTGCGTCGTCAAAAATCCATAAACTGCGCCCGTGCGTCGCCAAAATCAAATCGTTATCGCGCGGGTGAACAAGGATGTCGTGAACGGCGACGCGCGGAAAATTTTTCATATTCAGTTCAATCCAATTTCCGCCGCCGTTGTGTGAAGCATATAAACCAAGTTCCGTTCCGGCATAAAGCAAATTCGGATTTTTCGGGTCTTCCGTAACGACGTGAACGTATGATTTTTCCGGCAGATTCCCCGTAATATTTGTAAAATTTTTGCCGCCGTCGGTTGTTTTGAAAATATACGGACGATTGTCATCAAATTTATGACGGTCAAACGCGACATACACAGTATTGACGTTGGTGCGCGACAGTTCAACGTGCGAAACGGAAGAATCTTCGGAAATTTTCGGCACATTTTTAACAACATTCGTCCAGTTTTTGCCGCCGTCGGTTGTCATTTGCAAGTTGCCGTCATCAGTTCCCGCCCAAATTAAACCTGCCCGAATCGGTGATTCGGAAAGGCTGATAGTAGTCGCATACGCTTCGGCGGAAGTGTTTTCCGTGAAAACCGGTCCGCCCGCGTCTTTCAAACGCTCGCGGTTATTTTTTGTTAAATCGGGGCTGATTATCACCCAGGTTTTGCCGAAATCGTTTGATTTGAAAATGACGCTGCCGCCCAGAAAGACTGTGTTTTTATCGTGCGGAGAAAGAATCAAAGGCGCATTCCAGTTAAAACGATATTTATCATTTTCCGCCGCCCCGCCGACTCCGAAATACGGCACGACAAGCTGCTGTTCGCGGTTTTTCATCTCCGTGCGGACGACGTTTCCGCCCTGCGATTCGGTTAAATAAAGGTCAGAATTGTCTGGATGAGAAATGCCGTAAAATCCGTCGCCAAAACTAATCATCCGCCAATCGTCATTCAAAATCCCCGCCGGTTCTCTCGTTTGCGAAGGTCCAACCCAGGTTCCGTTGTCCTGTAGACCGCCGATTAAATTATAAAAAGGCGCGGTGTTGTCGGCAAAAACCTGATAATACTGACCGATTGCAAAATTATTGATGTATTCCCAATTTTTCCCGTCCGTCGTTACGGCAACACCGCCGTCCTGTCCTTGCCACATTCTTTTCGGATTGGTCGGGTCAATCCAAAGTGCGTGATAATCAATGTGCGTCGTCGGCGAAATGCGTGTAAAATTGCGCCCGCCGTCAAGCGACATAAAAAGCGGCGACGAAACGGCATAAACCTTGTCTTCATTGGTCGGGTCAACTCTCACGCGCGTGTAATAAAATCCGCGCCCGACAATGTTAAAGTTTTTATAAACCTGACGAAAAGTTTCGCCTTCATCATCCGAACGATAAAGCGTTCCTTCCTTGGATTCTAAAATTGCGTAGACGACATTCGGATTGCTCGGCGCGACCGCCAAACCAACGCGCCCGACAAGTTTCGGCAAACCTTTCTCGACCTTTTTCCAATTTCTGCCGCCGTCAATCGAACGAAAAACGCCGCCCTGTTCACTTCCGCTTGTAAATGTCCACGGTTTGCGCTCAAAACGCCACATTCCGGCATAGAGAATATTCGGATTCCGCTCGTCAATTACCAAATCGGACGCGCCGTGAAATTGGTCAATATATAAAGTCTTTTGCCACGTCTTACCGCCGTCCGTCGTCATAAAAACGCCGCGTTCTTCGTTCGCTCCCCAGGCGTGTCCGACTGCCGCAACATAAACCATATCGGGATTTTTCGGATTGATAACGATTTTTGAAATTGTGCCGGTATTCTGCAAACCGAGATGATTCCAGGTTTTTCCGCCGTCGGTTGATTTATAAACGCCGTCGCCGAATGAAACCGAATTGCGAACATTTGATTCGCCTGTTCCGACCCAAATCACATCAGGATTTCCCGGTTCGAGCGCGATGTCGCCGACTGAAATCGTATTCTGCCGGTCAAAAATCGGCATCCAATCCACGCCACCGTTAATCGTTTTGAAAATACCGCCCGAACCCGTTGCCACATAAACGATATTCGGGTCGCCCGGAACGCCTTCGACGTCGGCAACGCGCCCGCCCATATTCGCCGGACCGATACTGCGCCAATTGAGATTTTCCATCGCCGTTGTTATATTTACTTTTTCAGCCGGGTTTTTATCGTCGTTTTGTTTATTGGATTTGTTTTGCGCCCACACGGAAACAGCATTTAAACATAAGCAAAGACAAGTCAGCCACACGCCGACCGTCGTTTTCAGTCCTCGATTTTTCATTCATTTTCTCCAGAGAAATTGGTTTGTTTTTTAACGTAATATCTAATTTTTCAACGAAATGACTAATAATGTAAAGTTGAATTCAACAATACTAATTTTGTTAAGGCATTTCGCGCTTTACGCACTACTTCAACCGCTTCTTCCGACGTTTCCGCCATTGCCGTTAAATGTCCCATTTTTCTACCGCAACGCGCTTCTGCTTTGCCGTAAAGATGGAGTTTGACATTTGGAAATTCGAGAGCTTTTGCCCAATTCGGTTCGCCCTTTTCCCATAAATCGCCGAGCAGATTTGCCATCGCGCAAGGTTTATAAAATTCAGTCGAACCAAGCGGCAAACCGCAAACGGCGCGTAATTGCTGCTCAAACTGCGACGTAATGCAAGCATCAAAAGTCAAATGTCCCGAATTATGCGGGCGCGGTGCGAGTTCGTTGATAAGTAATTTTTCGTCCTTTGTCAGAAAAAATTCAACGCATAAAGTTCCGACATAATCGAAGGCTTCGGCAACGCTCCGAGCAATTTCAATGGCTTCGCGGAAAACATTTTCCGAAACAATTGCGGGCGCGAAACTAATATCCAAAATATGATTTGCGTGTTCGTTTTCAATCACGCCGTAGTGTGCAAAATTCCCTTTTTGGTCACGCGCACAAACAACTGAAACTTCCTTTTCAAACTCGACAAATGCTTCCAAAACGGCTTCCTGATGATTGAGATTGGCAAACGCTTTTTCGATGTCGTCGGTTGAATTAATTCTCGTCTGACCTTTGCCGTCGTAGCCGAAACCGGCGGTTTTCAATACGCACGGCAGCCCGATTTCTTCGATTGCTTTTTGTAAATCTTTAAGCGTTTTTATATGACGAAAAGGCGTGTGCGGAAAATTATTTTTAGCAAGAAAAGTCTTTTCGCGCAAACGGTTTTGAGTAATATGCAAAACAAATCCACGCGGAAAAACTTCGACAAACTGCGAGGCTGTTTCAATCGTTTCCGACGGCACATTTTCAAACTCGAAAGTTAAAACATCAACCGTTCGCGCAAAATCTTTTACCGCTCTCAAATTGTCGTATTCGGCTTCGAGTTCAAAATCGGCAACTTGTCCGGTCGGCGTGTCCGACGCAGGCGAAAATGTGTGAACACGATAACCCATTTTTCGCGCTTCAATGGCGAACATTCGCCCGAGCTGTCCGCTTCCGAAAACGCCAATGGTTGAATTAGGTAAGATTTGTCCGTTGTCCTTCGTCATTCGTCCTTTGCTTAAAAGTTAATTAAGTCTGAAACGTATATCCACGAGCGATGTTTTCCCGTTTCTGTGCAAACCACATTGCTTGCTGCTCTGAAAGATGTTCAAAATCCCATTTTTTGGCATAAACCAAAAACATATAAAGCAATCGCCATTGGCAAAACATCGTAATATCTGCGAACGACTCATTCAACCGCATATTTTCCGAATAACCTTCAAACAGCCAATCCAAAAGCTGCAATCCTTCTTTTCGCCATCCGTGCGGATAAATCGTTATGGCAATGTCATAAATAAACCAGTGATAGCAACAATCGTCAAAATCAAAGATATTTAATTGGTTATCTCGGTAACGATAGTTGGTTTCACCAAAATCGCCGTGTATCAAACCAAAAATTTCATTTGATTTTGGATAATTTTGCAATTGTTCTTTCAGTTTGTCATATTCCCGCCAAACAATTTTTTCTGACTTCGGTAAAAATTTGTCTGCTTCAATCAATAATTTGTCTTCATTCCAAGCGAATCGGCGAAAATCACCGGCAGGAATATAATTTTTCGAGAGAGCGTGAATTTGTCCGAGCGTTCTGCCGCGAAGTCTGAAATGCTCTTTAATAGATTTGGCTGAGTCATAGTTGAAACGCTCACCTTCCGCTTCCTCAAAGACGCAGGCAAACAAAGTTTTTTTACCAAAGTTTATTTCCTCAATTAACCGCGCATTTGCCGAAGCAAGCGGCAGTGTTGCGCCAATCCCGCCTCTGTGAAGAAAGGCGGCAAAGTCGAGTTCCGCTTCAATCTGATTTTTCGTTCGCTGATAAATTGATGTGAGCCGAAGAAATCGCTTTTTACCGGATTCAATAAAACTGAAAACGCAATTGGCGGAATTGCTGACGTGCCGAAGTGAATTTGCTTCGCCGCACCACAATTCGATGGCGGTAGTTACGAAATTTATTTTGTCGGTTGAATCAATCAAGCGGATATTTTTATTTCAAAGTTGATTCTAAAATTTTTTGTGTTTGTTCCTCTCTAAATTTCCGCAATTTTTCGCGCAAATCCTTCCGCGTGTTCGACAAAATCGCAACTGCCAGAAGCGCGGCGTTGGTTGCGCCTGCGTTGCCGATTGCCAAAGTTCCAACCGGAATTCCGGCGGGCATTTGAACAATCGAAAGCAGCGAATCCATTCCCGACAACGCTTTGCTTTGGACGGGAACGCCGAGAACCGGAACACAGGTTTGTGCCGCGCACATTCCCGGCAGATGCGCCGCGCCGTCCGTGATGCTGAGTTCTATCCCTCGCGCTTCGACGGTTTTGGCAAAACTTTTTTCGTCTATTATGTTCCTCTCAAATTTGTTGTATCTTTTGAATACTTGCTTCTTTTATCAATGAAACATATTTGAAAATAATTTCTTTTCTATCGAAATTTCTTATTCTCTCAAATCCTCTTTGTCTAACTTCTTCATAGAATTTCTTGTCCAATAAGAGTTTTTTAATTGCTCTGGCAATATCCCTAACTTTCTTTGGAGAAACTAAAACTGCACCATTGCCACTTACTTCTGGCATAGCTGTTACATTTGAAGTGATAGTTGGCGTTCCAGAAGCCATAGCTTCCACAATAGGTATTCCGAATCCTTCGTATAGAGTTGGGAAAAGAAATATATAAGATGAGCGATATAATTCACTTAAATTAATATCATCAATTACTCCTGTTAACTTTACAAAATCTTTATACGGCGATTTAGAAATGAGATTCAAAATATCTTCTCCGTATTTTCTATACCCTTTATCTCCGACTATCAATAATTTACAATCAACTCCACTTTCTCTTACTAAATTAACCGCTTCAATTATTCGCTTCAGATTTTTTCTTGGCTCCCATTTGGACACATGAAGCAAAACATTCGATTTACTTTTAGCTCCATCGCTGCTGAAAACAGGCGAAGCAAACATTGGAATAACTTCAACCTTATTTTTAACCTCTGGAAAAAGTTGAATAATTTCTTCTTGAGAATGAAAGGATGGAGTAGTAATTTTGTTTGCCGTATATAAAGTAAGTGACATCATCGCAATCATATATTGATAGGTTAATTTTATTTTGGGAGCATTAAATTTCTCTCTGACAAATTTATTTCGGGGAAATATAAGGTTTTTTTGGTAATGCTTCTTGAAAAAATTAACGAGTTCAATTATTCCAGCAAAACTCTCTTTACCAAATTTCGAGATAAATTCTTTATTTGTTGGAATCCATTTTGGATGTAGCAATGTCCACATATCGTGAACCATCTTGATGCTAGGACATTCAATAAAGGGACTTATATAGAATTGCGGAGAAAAGAAAACATCTGCCTTTTCAGCAGAAATTATTTTAGGTAGTTCATATAAATCTTGCTTTGAGAAAAAAGGAATTTCACATTCAACAACTCTAGCTCCTGATTCATTAAGAGATTTTTTTTTGCAAGAGTCGTTTTTGTTTATGAGAATTATGTAGTCGTTTTCGACATCAAATTCCAAAAATCCTTCAATCAGATTGGACGTTACACGCCCAATTCCTGAGCCGTAATTTCTTCTTCCATCTATAAATATTTTCATGAAGTTTTTATTCGTTAGTTGCTATGGCTATTACACGCCTAACATAAATATCTTTTCCCACTGAGCCTTGCTTACAGGTAATTCTAAAATCTGCGCTGTCCTGTTGACTTCTAGAAAACTTCCCGTCCTTCAATAAAAAAGCGGCTAACTGATACTTATTTGTGCCTCTATAAGGAACATAATCAGCAGGCTTGAAGCTAGGATTATGGTGGTTTTTATCTTTGGAATCATACTGAATACTAAAAGAAATCCCTTTGTATTCTTCAGAATCAAAATCAAAAAATTCAACGATAATTACAACATTCTTTGCTTTTTTAAATCTTTCAACTAAATCATTTCTAATTGCAAAGTAAATGTATTTTTGTTGTGTAGCAATGTCAGTTCTTCCAATTATTTCTCTAGCAAATATTTCTTTGATAGCATCACCATCTCCATGTCGTATATAAATTAGACCATTAGCTCCGTTTTCACTCTCTTTATCACCTAGTCTGCAAGAGATGACTGTGGAAACATCTTTTCGTTTGAATTTAATGAATAGGGCATAAATTGTTAGGAAAATAGCATAGGAAAGAATAAAAGTTAAGAGAGTTAATTCATTAAAATAAAAAAGGATAATCAAAGTTAAAGGAAAAAATACCAATAAAATTGTTGAGAAAAAACGCTTAAACTTCACCCAAACTATCATAATAAATCTATCAATAGCACTCTTAAATTTTTCGTTACCTATATATTGGACTGAAATTGCAATAAAAGCTGCAATAAAAGCTGCAACTAAAGGTGGCAAAAACATAGTCCAATTCATACGCAGAATCTCACGAAGAATTCAGGTGTTAAAACGCTTCTAAATCACTGTTACTATAATGCTTTTGATTATTCTCTTCAAGGTTAAGTGTGTTTTGTAAAATCAATTGTGTTTGCTCTTCTCTAAATTTCTTTAGTTTTTCTCTCAGTTCAGAACGCGAATTTGACAAAATCGTAACAGCGAAAAGTGCAGCATTCGTTGCGCCCGCATTTCCGATTGCAAAAGTTCCGACGGGAATTCCGGCGGGCATTTGCACAATCGAAAGCAGCGAATCCATTCCCGACAACGCTTTGCTTTGGACAGGAACGCCGAGAACCGGAACTAAACTTTGCGCCGCGACCATTCCGGGCAAATGCGCCGCGCCGCCCGCGCCCGCGATGATGACTTCGATGCCGCGCGATTCGGCGGATTTGGCAAACTCGAAAAGCAAATCGGGCGTACGATGCGCGGAAACTACTCGCGCTTCGTGCGGAACGCCGAATTTTGTCAAAACGTCGGAAGCGTTTTTCATCGTTTCCCAATCTGACGTGCTGCCCATAATTACCGAGACAAGCGGGTTTTCATTATTTTTTTTTACCATTTTACCGAATCGAGCAATTTTATAAAGTTTCTCTTTATCTTGTAATTGATGCGGAGTTCGCAGACATAATCTTCAAATTCAGATTCTCTATCAAGCTGCGACATCAACTGTTTTACTTTTTTTATCCAATCTACGGCTTGCTCGTAAGCCTGATTATTTGTTTCTTTGATTTTCGGCACGATGCGGTCTTTGTATATTTTGAGCGCGTCGGTCGGATGCTCTTTTTCCCTTATTTTCGCCAGTTCCAGCCATAAGTTCTCACCGCAGCCGCCTTTGTTTGCTTCCTGCCAGGCTTCTTCGGGAAGATTTTCCTGTAAAAAAATTTTAACTAACAAAGAATTATCCGATGCGCGATGAAACCAGGCGTTTGCCGGTTTCTGCTTGTCGGCGGCGATGTTTTGACGAATCAAATTCAAAGCCTTTTCGCGCCAGATTTGCCACGCGCCGACGGGCTTGATTTTTTCGGCGTGTTCTTTGAGATTGCCGTAATTTCCCAAATCGGCATTTTCCTCGAAATGCTTCCAGACAATTTGCATCGCTTCGTCGTGCCGCTTGCGCCGATGATATTCGTTGGCGAGAAATTCGCCCAAACGCCAATCCGTCTTTTCGGTTTTCGGAAAATCGCTCACGCCGCGTTCCGCCCATTCCAGAGCCTTGTCGTATTGTTTGTTTTGCCGGTAAATTTCGGCGATTTCGTAGTAATGATACTGGCTCGACAAATCGCGGGTTTTAATTTCGACAAGTTTTTCGACGTCGCCTTCGGCACGCGCCAAAGATTCCACCATATTTGTAACGCGCCAACGGTTTCCGCCGTAAGATTTTTCGTCGCCGGGTTTGAGCGCGGGAAGTTTTTTCCATTCTTCTTCGATTAACTGCCGGTAAAGTTTCAGACCTTTTTTGCCCAGAACGTCCGAGTATTTGTTCGCCGCGTTGTAGAAAACGTCCCAATCGCCGCTTAATTCCCAGTCAAACAAACGCCGCGCCAGATTTTCCGCGTCGGGTTTCGCCTCGTCGCAAGCCCGGAGATGAAGTTCCTGCAATTGTTCCATCACGTCTTCGATTTCGCCGTCGGATTCGTGAACGTAATTTAACGCCTTCGATGCCAGTTTGAGAGCGTATTCGCACAAATCAATGACCGTTTCGGCGTGTCCGTCTTCGAGCAAATCCGCGATTGATTCGACCGTCTTTTCGATGTCGGCGGAATAACCGAAACCACCGTCATAATCGTCGTAATCGCCGACGTTAAAAACTCTTTTGATTTCCTTTCGATACGCTTTGACATCAACGCCGCGCGGGTTGCTGCGGGCGGCGGCGAGTAATAATTGTCCGCGCAAATTTTCGTTTTCGAGAATTTCCTGCATCAGCATCTCGACCAATTCGGATTTTTCCCGCGTCTGCAAATAATTTTTTACATCGTCGAGATTGGTCGCGCGTTTCTCGCCGCGTGAATTTTGTTTGCCGTCGTCCTTCCGAGCCGCAATCCAAGCCAGACCGACGGCAACGCAATGTTTGCAAAAATTGCCTTCAGCGGCAAACGGGCAGTTGCAGTCATAACCGAGTTCGTCCGCATTTTCCGCCCAGAGTTTGACGCGGTAATCGTGTGTGCCGCTGACTTTGGCGACGACTTTTCCCTGATATTCCTCCATTCCGAAAACCGATTCGGAATCGAAGTATTCCCTGCCGCGCTCGAAAGAGCGGCTTCCGGCATAATCTTTTAACAGTTGCGGACTCAAAAAATCCAGAGCGGACGCGGACATTATTTACATTTCTCCTTTGTAAGTCGAAGACCAGCCGAAAAGTCGGCGAAGTTTTTGCGACGGGTTAAAACGAAAAATCGAATCGCCGCGGCTGGTAATCCGCAGGTAAAAAGTTCCTAAATTGGTGATAACCACCCCGCGACCTTGTTTGAAACATTCATACAAAGCATCGGTAAAAGCGTCCATCCACATTTCCGCCGTTTTCTCATCGGCTTTCATCTTCTGCGCCAATAATTTTACGAGTTCTTTTTTCTTAACATTTTCGGACATAAAGAAATAATACTCCAAAATAGAAAAGATGCGCGGCGAAAGCAAACTCGCCGCGCATTTCACTAAAATCCGTGTCTATTTTTATTTGAATATTCTTTTATCAAACGGAAATTTTTCAATCGCAATGATTTTTATTTTTGAAAAATCCGAATGATAAGGATTAATCAACAAATTGTAATCGCCTTGCGTCACGACCGAAGGAATTTGCAATACGCAATACTTGTTGTCGGCAACGAATCGGTCTCCGATAATTTGCGTCGAAACCGGATGGGGAAAGGCGTTCCAATTAACAGGCAAATCCGCTTCGGTTAATTTTTGAGTTGAAATGTCGTCGGGCAAACGAATCGTGACCATCACATAATCACCCGGAATGGTCGCCAGCGTCAGATGAACCGCCACTTCCGCCATCGCCAAAGAGCGGTTTGAAGCCGTATAAATTATCTCTACGCCGATGGAATTCCACCTCGCGCCTTTCATTGCCGCGCCTTTGCCCGAAAGCGGCGCGGCGTATTTTTCACGCGAAAGTCTGAACGCTTCCATTAAACCAAAATGCCGTGATTGATGCGGGTCAATTCGCTGATGACTAATTCTTTGCCGTAGGAATCTTTGAGCAGTTCCATCGGCTTCAAACCGCCGAGCGAAAGATTCGGCGTGTCGAGCCACAAATTAAACTTTTCCATATCGCCGAAAACTTCTACTCCAAGAATCGTAACTTCCGCACTGGAAAGCCTCGTTTCATTGACTTTATTTAACAAGTTGCTCTCTTTTTGCTCACTGAGATTATCTAATCCTTCCTTTTTTTCAAAGGAACTTACTGATTTTAACCTCTTTAAATATTTCTTATTAACCCAGCCATATCTTGGAACTACTTCTAAATAATCAGTCCATTCTATATAAACCCATTTGTGCTTTTCAGTAATCAGTTTTACTTTTGTGTTAGGAAATAATCTGCCAAACTTCATCGATTTGAAAGTTGGGTTAGCTCGAACATCAATCTCTCTTTTAACTACATAATAAATTTCGGCATTTTCGCTTTCTGGACTTGTGTTTTCGGCAATTCTTTCAATGACTTTAAGTAATTGCTCAAAACGAATTTGCTGCAATTCACTGGATTCTTGAGAAATTAAAGCATTATGACTGTTAAAATAAAATGCGACAATCAAACTTAACAATGAAATCATAAATGCCAAGGTATTTTGTGTCGTAAATGAACTGTCCGATGATTCCGCAAATTTTTCCTCAACAAGAGCTTCGACTTTATCTAATGCTTCTTGTTGATTTTCAGATGATTCAATAACATCTCTAAATGCTAATGCTAAATTACCGGCAAAAGAATTCCGAATAACATTGATTTGTTCAAAGATGTGAGATTTATTTATCGAACTTTGAAAATCACTAAGTAAAGTTCGGAATTGCTCGTTTGGTAATGTATTAAGAGCGTTATTCCGCAACGCCTCAATTTCACCTAATCTGAGAGAACCTGCAAAAATTGTTGAAGAGATATTGTGATTAAAAAAATTATTTAATGAACTAAGTTTTTTAGTTTCATTTATTGCCCTCAGATGCTCGTTTGCAATTTTATCTACATTTGTGAGGGCAGAACTCAAGCTGCTTGTTATGTGAGAATCTTTAATTTCCGCCAATTTTGTAACTGCATCACGGAATGAAGAGGTTATTCCAGCAATATCTAACATTGCTTGATTACGTCTATTAAACTCGCTAGCGAATCTTTGCGTTTCTGCAATTTGAGAACCAAAAAGAGAAGACTTATCAGCGAGTTTTTTATAATCATCTAATATTTTATTGATTCCGCCGAATCTATCCTCAAATTTTCTTTTTTGGTCAAGCGCTTCTCGTGCTTGCTTAATTTTTGAGAAATCCATTTTTTACCTCCTTTCTGTAGCTAATTGTAACAAACAATTTGTAATAATCTTATAAAAAAAGGACGAAGCCGAAACTTCATCCTTGAAAATTTCAAAGTGTGATTTTAGACTGAATAACCTTTTGCGCTGTCAAAGTCAGACAAATTTTCAGTTTTTTGTTTTTGCCATTTGCTTACAAAAACTTAATCGGTGGCAATCACGCGCGTCGCTCACTTTGACGACGGCGTAAACCGTTTTGCCCGTCGCCAGATTAGGGCGTTCCGCCGAATCTTTCGTGATAATCCGGGGCGACTTCCACGCCGTCTGAAAGTTCGATGATGACCCGCGTGTTGACCGCGCCCGGTTCGATTGATTTGATTGTTCCTTTTAATGAATTTCTCGCGCTAATTTGCATAATGTTTTTATTTTGCCGCGAACAAACACGAAATTTTACGAAAATCTTAGGTTTGTTCCTAATCTATATTAAGTCTTGCAATGGGCATTATTTTATTTTGCGCCGCCGTACGATACTGTGGAGATGTTTTTAGAATTGCAAAACCTTTTGATTGTATCCAATAAAAAGGAGGCAGATTTTTTGCTTTCAATTTGTTTATTTCCGGCGCTTGATGATGTAACCAATCTTTTAACCATTGTAACTTTTTTATAACTGTGCTTACTTCACTCGTATTGGCAGAATGAACCTCAATAAAAAATGCCTCTCCTTTGTAGGCAAAAGCATAATCCCAACGGTTAGCGTTTGGATATTTTGCGGTCGTAGCTGTGTCTATATCAATACTTCCTTGTAATTGATTTGTATCAGAAACAGATACTTTAGAACTGTATGTTGCTAATGCAGTTAGTCCTGTTCTAAAACTTGTTGCTACGTCAGGAGTAGCTTCAACGGCTTGTTTAAATGTCATTGAGGGTGTTGCTTTTTTATTCTTCATCAACAAAATATTTTGAAACTATATCAACTGCCTTTCCTGAAAATTGAGAAAGTCCGCCCCATTCTGAAATGGCTTCATCTTCGCTGCCCGCATCCAGAGTTGTAATATTTTTTGAAATAACTTTGTTATCTTCTCTAGAAAAATAAAAGGTGTTAATCGTTTTTTTAGAAATAATGTCTTTAAAGAGTTTTTTTGTCGGCGTGGTCTTTTTCATTTCAAATAATTCAAATAAAGCATCCTCACTAACATTTGATTTTTTCAAGAGATTGAACGCCCACGCAAACTCAAGTAATACTGGCGAGTGTGTAGAAATAATTACTTTGTAGTCACGCGAAAGCAAATCTATAACCTGCAGAATGACAGATTTGATGGCTTGCGGATGCAATCCCATTTCAGGTTCTTCTATCACTACAAATTTATAGTCATCTCTTCTACTAACTTTTGATGGTGGACATAACCAATAAAAACCTAGTAACAGAGGCATAAACTCCTTTTGTCCTGCGCTCCATGTAATGAATGGGACACTCATTCCTTCAACTTCCATTCTTAGTTTTTTCTGTCCGGTTCTTTCGTCCATCACTACTTTTCCGTCGTGAAAAATACTATCGTTAAACGACTTACGTAAAGGTTGTTTTAATCGGTTACTTATCGGAAAAATTGATTCTGATTTTCCCATTCCGTTTTGCATAAGCTGTCTAAGAGTTTCGCTGAACTGTCTCAAAACATAAGGCGTTGAAGAGTCGAATTCCATAAAATTTTTCGGTCTTCCGTCAGACACACTTAAAATCCTTTGTGCAGGAATATAAAATAGTGCTTCTTCATTTTTTGTTGTTTTACCAATACG
This sequence comes from Pyrinomonadaceae bacterium, assembly GCA_050998795.1. Taxonomy (GTDB): domain Bacteria; phylum Acidobacteriota; class Blastocatellia; order Pyrinomonadales; family Pyrinomonadaceae. The sequence goes on along the minus strand of JBPCPU010000143.1, from coordinate 867 downwards.
CCCAGTTTTTGTCGGTAGTAAAAATTTCTTGGTATAAGTCTCTCCATCAAATTGAATGTTACTGTTGTCTTTCCATATTTTTGACATTCCCTCACCAAAATAAAAGTCCAATATTTTATCAGTATCCCTTCCCCAAATGTAATTGTATTGTTCAAGTGTTTTTCGGATATTGTTTTTGTCAATTAGGAGTTTTAGCAATTGTATAAAAATACTTTTTCCACTTGCCTGAGGTCCTACCAATAAGGTTAAATCGCCGAAGTGAACATCTGCCTCTTCAATAGGTCCAAAAAATTTTATTTTTAATTGTTCCATTTTTGTTAAGGACGAAGCCGAAACTTCGTCCCTTATCATTCCTAATTCAACCTTCAAACTTACGCCGAATAGCCTTTCGCGCCGTCGAAGTTGTAGAGATTTTCGGTTTTGATAACGTCCAATCCGGCTTCGTTAAAGCGTTGCAGAAGCGAAATCAGTCGGTTTTTTTCAACCGTGTTTCCTTCGCCCGCGTCGCTGACGCGGGCGGCAACGCCAGTGGTCAACCGTGAAGGTGTCGGGTGAGACGTTTGAATAATTTACCGTGACGGGCAGAAATTTAAGCAACCAGCAAACTTATTTTTTTGCCAAGCCCGTCTTCAAAGATTCGGTAAAGCGTCGAAAGCTGAATGTCGCATTTGCCGTTTTCGAGCCGCGAAATATAGCTTTTTTTCGTGCCGACTTTTTCCGCCAGCTGCTGCTGCGTCAAGTTGGCTTCGCGCCGCGCTTCTTTCAGTATTTCGCTGATGACGAAATACTGCGCTTTCAGTTCAAACTCGTCGCGCTTTTTCGTTCCGATTTTCCCGTATTGAACGTCTAAAATTTCGTCAAAATTTT
>JBPCPU010000043.1:0-6739 GCA_050998795.1 Pyrinomonadaceae bacterium | reverse complement strand
GGAGGTTTCGGGGTTTTTTGGGGGTGTTTTTCGTTTTTGGGGGAGAGGGTCGTTCCCGAAAGGGGCTCAAAGCTCGCCAAGTAAAGGAGTTAAAAATCTATAATATTTTCAACTACTGATTCGCATTCATATAAATTCTTGGCTTTGCACCTAAACCTCATTTTGCACCAAAAGTGCTTAAGTTTGCACTAAAATATTGTTAGGTTTTGGAGGCGGGTAGTAGGATTATAATGATTTTTGTGGCATCTGAAAGTATTAGCCTGAATTTTTTCCTAACACTTTTAGGTGGGTCTTTTTTAAAATGTTCGTTTTCCAAAAATGCCCGAATTTCCGTATGCGCATAATTTTCAAATTGCTGTTTAGAATAAGCGGGATGAGTTTCATCAATCGGGTCGTGACAAGCCTTAAAGGAAAACTCCCTTTCATCATTTTTATCATCCGACCTTAAAGGTAAAGGGATTGCCGATACTTTCAATTCAGCAATCCCTAAATTTATCCAATGTGGAATCAACACATCACTCGGTTGACTTAATGAGCCAGCATTTACTGAAAAATCTGGAAATCTTATCGCGGCAACAGGAAGCCGAGTTTCATCAGGAAAGTGTTCTGAGCTAAATCGAAAATACAAAGACTCGTTCGGCTCAAAATCCTTAATTGTTGGACGACCGTTTACAAGAAAACGGTTAGGAATACTAATCATTGAGGAATTGTTGTATTCTTTCGATAAAACCACCTATGGTATTAAGGTCAATCTCTAAAACAGTAGGCTCATCTTCACGATTAGCCACACCTCCGAGAATTTCCCCGGAATTAAAACACTCAACATCAGCGTATTTGTTACCTTTAACAAAATAAATGCTTGCGCCGCCTTCGACCGATGGACATACATCAGTAGGAACGAAATTCAATTCTTCTAGTTTCTTCAGTATTTCCCGCGTTTTCGCAATTGCTAACAGGTCTGGCGGTTCTGCATCATAACTATCCCACCCTTTATTTAACTTAGAAAACCCTCTTAGCTTTTTGTAGAAAGATTCAAAGTTTTTTCGATTTTCAGGCAAAGAAATATCTCTCGTCCAAACGCCTTGAGCTTGGTTGATATTTGGCGACTCTTGCACTTCATCAAATAACCAATCCAGCACTGACGGAACTGTTTTATAAAATTGAGAAAAAGTTGCGCTCGATATACTATTCAGTTGCACTGTCTCCGTCATCATTGTTTATTTCTCCATTACTCTTCTTACGTGCGGTAATATTTGCTAAACGAGTAGAAAATTGGCTGTCTAATGCTTCTATTAACGCGGGAACTCTGCTCAATGGCATTGCAATCCGTCCGATACATTGACCTATTGCCTTATTCTCTGACTCTTTTGCTATCTGAAGAGGCAATCGAATTTCAAAAAAAGACAAAACTACTTCAGAATGTATAGTTTGAACAGCAACCTCATTCGCGTATAGTGTTTTAATATCATTGCTAATTTCAAGAGTCAATTCCAGCGATACCTCATTTTGTTTTGGAATAGACTCTTTTATATCTTCTTCCATAATTTAAAACTTACAATTGGGCGCAATTTCCCATTATTATAGATTAGTATACTAATTACGTAACAGAGTTGGCTATACAAAACTTCTCCAACAGCAAACACATTATTTTAACTAACCTCTTAAATATCAACAACTTAACTTGCAATGCAATCGAGTATGCTAGTATAATAGTCTTAGCTTAAAAAAGCAAACACCGCCGATTGCTGGTAACAATCAACGGTGTTCATTAACAACCAAAGCGTGATGTTGACACGCCCTAGCCGAAACTATATTGTGCAACATCTCGCCTCTACAAATCAAGTAAGGAGATATTGCACTATGAACGAAAACCTACAAAACGCCCGCCAAATTCGCGGTCTTGACATCGCCAAACGCTACGCCATCAAAGAAGAAAACGGACTGTGGTTTGTTCCGTCCGCCTCTGGCAAAAGCAACCGATATAAAGTTGACTTGACTAAACAAAATTGCACTTGCCCTGATTACGAAATTCGTCAGCAGAAATGCAAACACATTTTCGCGGTTGAATTTTCTTTTGAGCAAGCCTTTATTGCCGAACTCGACACTTTGGAAGTTGCTAAAGTCGCTAAACAGCGAAAAACTTATAAGCAAGTCTGGACGGCTTACAACAAAGCGCAAACAACCGAAAAATCAGAGTTTCAAAGTCTGCTTTTTGAACTTTGCAAAGGCATCGGCGAACCGTCGCAAACTAATGGCAGACCGCGCAACCCGTTAGACGATATGATTTTCAGTTGCATCTTCAAAGTTTATTCAACTTTTTCTTCACGTAGATTTATGACGGACTTAAAAGAAGCAAAGAAAAAGGAATATATTTCAACAATTCCGCATTTTAACTCTGTGAGTCGTTATTTAGACAACGAAATGCTTACGCCTTATCTGCAAATGTTAATTGAAGAAAGTTCTTTACCTTTGACAGCTTTTGAAAAGAATTTCTCGATTGACGCAAGCGGGCTTTCGGCAACCGGAAGTTTTACTTGGCTTCACGCCAAACATACCGAACCGCGCCTTATCGAAAAACAGGATTGATTGAAGATTCATTGTTGCGTCGGCAATCTGACAAATATCATCACGGCGGTTGAAGTAACCGAAAAATACGACCACGATACGAATTATTTTGAGCCGTTAGTAGAACAAACCGTAACCAACTTTGAAATGAAAGAAGTTTCGGCAGACGCGGCTTATCTCTCGAAAGATAATTTTCAGACGGCAGTTGACGCGGGCGCGTATCCGTTTATTGCCTGGAAATCTAACAGCAAGATTACAGAGAAAGACGGCAACGAACTTTGGAACAAGCTATTTCATTATTTCAGTTTGAACAAAGAGAAATTCTTGGAACGCTATCATCAAAGGTCAAATTCCGAAACTGCTTTCAGTATGATAAAAGCCAAATTCAGCGATAGACTAAGAAGCAAAAACCGAACGGCGCAAAAGAATGAAGCGTTATGTAAAATCCTGTGTCATAACCTTTGCTGTCTGATACAATCAATTTATGAATTTGATTTGAAGCCGGAATTTTGGAAAGAGATTTGAACACAAAGTGTTTAAGGTTGCACATAAAGTCTGTGGAAAAGCGGGCTTTATGTGCAAAGCCTAAATTCTTTAAAGTTTATTTCTAACGCCAAATCTTCAAATACCGCCTGAACCATTTCTGCACAAACGGTGATTTCAAAGTTTCGAGCGTCTTTTTCGTTGCTGCGGCTTGCGTGATTTTCGATAATGTCGGATAGACGTGAATCGCTTTGCTCAAATCGTCGAGCGATAAATTTAATTTCATCGCCAGCACGAATTCGTGAATCAATTCGCCTGCTCTTAAACCGACGATATGTGCGCCGACGATTTTTTTGCCGCTTAAAATAATCTTGGCAAAACCTTCCGTTTCGCCTTCAGTGTGGGCGCGGTCGTTTTCTCCAAACGGAACTTTGATAATTTTTATATCGCCGAACTTCTTTTTCGCTTCCGCTTCCGTCATTCCGACACGAGCGACTTCCGGTTCGGTGAATGTCGCCCACGGAACGACGCGGAAATCGGTTTTTTTCGTAAAAGGATAAAACAAAAATGCGTTTTGAATGACGATTTGCGCTTCGTAATCCGCCGTATGCGTAAATTGAAAATGATTTGTAACGTCGCCCGCCGCGTAAATGTGTTTTGCCGAAGTCCGCAGATATTCATCCGTTTCGATTCGTTTTTTATCAAACTTTACACCCGCTTTTTCAAGCTCTAAGCCGTCAACATTCGGTTTGCGTCCGACCGCCGCAAGAATTTCGTCGCCGACGATTTCTTCCTTTTTGCCGTCTTTTTCAATTGTGATAACTTTTTCGCCCTTTGAATTTTTATGAACTTTGACAGCTTTTGATTTGGTAAGAATTTTGATGCCTTCGTTTTGCAAAAGATTTTCCATAAAAACGGCTACTTCCTCATCTTCCTTTGATAAAATGTGGTCAGCCATTTCGATTATCGAAACCTTCGCGCCGAGTCTTTGAAACGCCTGTCCGAGTTCCACGCCGATTGCGCCGCCGCCCAAAATAATTAATTTTTCGGGTAAATTTTTGATATGGAAAACTTCTTCGTTGGTAATAAAACCTATTTCGTGCAAGCCTTCAATCGGCGGTGTGAACGGGCTTGAACCGGTCGAAATGCAGAAACGCCCGGCTTGCATCGGGCGTTTTTCATCGGAATCTTTGAGCGAAACTTCGATTTTATTTGAACTTAAAAATTTCGCTGCGCCGAAAACAACCTCAACGCCCATTTCTTCAAAAACTTCGGGCGCGTCGTGCGGTTCAATTTCCTTGATGATGTTCTGCACACGGTTTGTAATTGAGGCAAAATCATCGTTTTGGAATCTGAAATCTGGAATTTGGAATCCAAAATTTTCAGCGCGTTTCATATCATTTGCGAATTTTGCCGAGCGAATTAAACTTTTCGACGGCACGCAGCCCGTATACAGACACTCGCCGCCGAGTTTGTTTTTTTCAATCAGCGCGACTTTTGCACCCAAAATTGCCGCGCCGCCCGCCGCAACTAATCCTGCCGAGCCGCCGCCGATAACAATTAAATCGTATTTTTCCGTCATAGTTTCCGATTTTATATCAATCCACCATAGTTTTTATTCCGCGCCGGTTAGTTTTCCGGCAAATATGTTTAAGTTGTTTGCCGTTTCTTACGACAAAAACTTTTCGCTTGATTTTATGTAAAACCTTATTGCATAATCTAAATGGCAAACATTACTTATCGTTTGTTAAATATCCGCCGCCTTTACTTGTTTGTTTTCTTCTCACTCCAATCAAAATCATCCGCTATATATGAAAATCATTAAAAATAGAAGTTTTCTGACTTCACTCCTGTTGTCGGTTTTGATTGCCGTTCTGGTGGCAGTTTTGTGGGGTTTTGGCGGGAAAATCTTCTCCGTTGCAGTCGAACTCGTTATACCGCCGGAAACGGTTTTTACAGGGTGGAAAGCGATTGTTTTAATTTGTCTGGCGTTTTCAATCGGTATACTTGCCGAACTATTTAGTGTGAAACGCATTTTTCCTTACGCACTTTGTTTTTTGGCAAGTTGGTTTTGTGTCAGTATTTTATCGGCAAAATTTCTAAATACGGATGTGCTTTTTATTCCGATTTTTTTAACCGCTTTGCTCACGCTCGCAATTATTCATTTAAAAAAGATGTGGTTGATTGATTCGGAATTGACGGAAAAATTGGTTGCGCTGGCTTCGACCGGACATCTGCTCGAAGGCAAATCGGCGGATTTACGCATTGAAAGCGGTTTAAAGCTGCTCGAAACCGTGCTGCCGCTTTCTGAAGCGATAATTTTCCGTTTGACGACGGACGGCGAACTTAACCCGATTGGACGGACACAGAACGACAAAACCACGGATTCCGCCGTTTCGCGGCAATCTTCGTGGCGCGAAAACGTCGGGCTTTGCGAGGAATCTCTGCAAGAGCGGCAAACAAAGGTTCAAATTGATGAAAATAAAAAAGGTTCGGCTCGGATAGCGATTCCGCTGATTGACGAAGATGTGGCAATCGGTGTTTTATTTGTAAAAATCCACCAGAATTTTGAACGCAGTGACCAATATATTTTGGAAGCGTTCAGCGGACAACTGGCGCGAAATTTTCAACGCAAGGAAATGCGTGAAAAAAGTTTGCCGCACACTTCCTGGTGGAGTTCTTTTTCATCTTTTTCGGCAGAAAATCGCCTTGACATCATCAATCTTGTTCACGGCATTATTAAGGAACAATCTTTTAGCGCGATTGCGAGTTCGTATCTCAAGGAAGCTCACGCCATCGCTTATCTGGACGGCACGTTGGCGTATATGAACCGAAAAATGCGCCAATTTGCCAATCTCAATTCACAGGAATTTTACAACACAGACCTTTTCAGTCTGCTTGAACGATTCAAGACCGATATTTTCACCGAACCTACTTTTGCCATTCGGCGTGTCCTGCAAACGGGCGAAACCTACAAAAGCGAGCTTTATTTTCCCGAAAGCGGTAAAACTCTGAATATGCAAATTTCGCTCGTCAAAGTTCCGTCCGACAATCAATCTATTCACGAAACAAATATCTCGATGAAACCGGCTTGCTTTTTGATTACTTTTCGGGACATTTCCGCCGTCAAAGAAAACGAAAAACTCCGCAGCGATATGGCATCTCTGATGTCGCACGAACTTCGTACGCCAATTACGAGCATCAAAGGTTTTGCCGAACTTTTGCTGATTGATGAAAATATTCCCGAAGAAGCCCGCGAATTTTTGACCATTATCAACCACGAATCAGAACGGCTTTCCAAAATGCTTTCGACATTTCTTTCCGTTTCAAATCTTGAGCAATCGGATAAACAGGACGTAACGAAAACGCCCGTCAAACTCGACACGGTGGTTCACGAAGTTGTCGGCGATATGCAGGACGCGGCGAAACGTAAGCGGATTCGTCTTGTCGAGCAAGCCAACGTGCATTTGCCGCCGGTTGCCGCCGACAAAAGTTTGATTAGGCGAGCCGTTTCGCATTTGGTTGATAACGCCATCAAATATAGTCCTGAAAGAACTTCCGTCATTATTTCGACAATTTTGGAATCGGATTTTCTGCGCGTCGTCGTTGAAGACAGAGGCTACGGCATTCCCAACAGCGACATTGATAAAATCTGGCAAAAATTTTACCGCGTCGCCCGCGACGGTCAGGA
>JBPCPU010000009.1:0-6243 GCA_050998795.1 Pyrinomonadaceae bacterium | reverse complement strand
ATACATATCCAGCCGAAATTCCGACGGCAAATCTTCGACTTTGTGATAAACCGCCAAAACTCTCTGTTTATTTGGCGAAGTAATTGTTTTATCGAGCAGTTCTTGCAGACGATTCTGGTCGAAATCGCTCTGCACCGCCGCGTTTCTTTCTTCTGATTGCACAGTTTCATTGGTCGCGGGCGGCGCAGGAACATCAGATTCAAACCGATAGTTCAAGCGCAGCGCGGGAACATCGCGCAAAGTTTGCGGCGCAACCGTTTGTTTGTTATCGAAAACTGCCCGCCCGCAACCGAAAGCCGCGAGTAAAAGCGTAAATAAAAGAAACTTTCCAAAGTTTCGCTGAAACATAATTTTCAAACCAACACTCTAAAATTTTAAAAAACAATTAACATAGATAAAAACAGTAGTGCTTTGTAATCTTAATTTTGATAATTGAAATTTCGCTAAGCGTTTTGAGTTCCAACTAAAGGTTAGCTTTTCGCCAGCTAAGAGCCAATCTTTAGTTGGAACTCAAAACTTTAAAATTTAGATTACAAAACAATAGGCACTTAGCGGTAGAGAACTTTGCTGCTAACTATTGCTTCTTTTCCTGCCAACTCCCTATAAACCCTGTAAAATTTTACTTCAAATCCGCCAATAAATAATTCTTATAAAGTCGTTTTTGCGCGTCTGTCGGATTTTCTACTGGCACAATTGAATAATTCTGATTAGCTTGTTCGCCGAGCGTGATGTCAAGTTCACGCAAAGTGTCGAAACGGAAAACAGTTAATTTCACTTTATCGCCCGGCTTTCTTTCGCTCAAATAACTTTGCAGAAAACTTTGACTAGCGCGGTTTCCGTCAATCGCCACGATTTGGTCGGCGGTGTTCAAACCTTGCTGATACGCGGGCGTGTTTGAAGGTAAAGAAGTTACCGTCAGTTTGCCGTCGTTTTCCGTCAAAGTTGCGCCGAGATACGCTTGTTTTTTGTCGCTGCCTTCGACAACGAGTTTTAAGCCGACACCGCTTAAAATCGAATCATAATCAATTTCCGATGTTCCGCGCACATACTGGCGGAAAAACTCATCCAAAGATTTTCCCGCCATCATTTCAGCAGTTTTCTGATAATCGGCGGGCATATAATTTTTGCCCTTTTTGAAAAATTCGTTATACAAATAGCGCATTACATCGTCCAGAGATTTTGCGCCGCTTGAATCTTTGCGGATTTCGACGTCGAGCAAAAAGTTGACGAGTTCGCCTTTGTCGTAATACGAAATTTGGTTATTTATCGAATTTTCGTCTTGCCGGTAATACTTAATCCACGCATCAAAACTCGCATCTTCCAAACTCGTTTCAAATCTTCCCGGACGATTTTGCAATGCTTTTATCACCGCAACTTTTGAATCAAGCACGTCTTTGTCGCTGATTAAACCGGCGCGGCGCAGTAAAATGCTTTCATAATAAGCCGTTCCGCCTTCGGCAATCCACAGATTGCGCGTGTAATTTTCGTGTTCATAATCGAACGGACCTAAAGCGTCAGGGCGAATCCGTTTGACGTTCCACAGGTGAAAATACTCGTGCGCGACTAAATTGAGAAATGCTTTATAACGCGATTCGGGTTTGAAGCCGAATTTTTGCCACTGCAAAGCCGTCGAATTCAAATGCTCGAGACCGCCGCCGCCGCGCAGATTCAAAATAAATGTGTAATCTTTATAAGGAAGTTCGCCAAATATCGCCTTCGCCTGCTCGATAATTTTCGCAGTATCCTGGGCAATTTTTTTCGTATCGTAATTCCCTTCGCCTTCGATAACATAACGATGCGGAATACCGTCAACTACAAACGGAACTTCCAGAAAATTGCCGACTTCAAACGGCGAATCATACAAAATATCAAAGTTTTCAGCGCGGAAAGTATTTGTTTGTCCTTCGACTTTCGGCAAACCCGTCGCAATTTTCCAATCGCCAAACGGAACGACTTTCAGCGTCGAAGGCGCGTTCAAAAAATCCTTCGGAAACATCAAAACGGCGGCGTTTGTAAAAAATGCGTGGTCGGCGTTGAGTTCGTTGGTGCGAACCGTCAGTTCGTTTGCATATACTTTATAATTGATGACGATTTCATTTGCGCCTTTCGTATCAATCTGCCAGGTGTTTTTGTTAATTTTTCGCCAATCAAGCGTATTTCCGCCTGCATCTTTCACGGCAAAATCCTGAATGTGCCGCGCATATTCACGAATCAGATACGAACCCGGTGTCCAAACCGGCATTTTAATTTCGGCTTGCGCGGGCAGACTCGCCGATTGAACACGCATCTCGACCTCTAAAAGATGTGTAAAAGGTTTTGACATCGAAACGGTAAAACTAATGTCCGGCACAACAGGTTTTGTTTCAACCACTGCCGTTTTCGGATTTTTGGGCTTCTTGCGTTGGGCAGGTGTTTCTTGATACATAGAAAAAATCAGCGCAATAAATAAAATTATTAAAACTTTTGAATTTAATGATTTTCGCAGCATTTTTGCAGACTCCGTTTGAATTGACATAAATTAAATTTTACACGAAAAAGTTAAATTTGCGATAGCAGAGGTTTGGATAGTTGTTTTGAAAATAAGAATTACTAAATTTTCATTGATTTTTATATGTCCGACGAAAACAGTTTGAGTTTTTCATCATCGTGCGGCAATTTAATCAGGCGGTCGTATTTGAAACCGATTCTTTCCAACAATCTGCCCGAACTTTCGTTATCTTGCGAGGTGATGGCAAGAACGCGCTTTAAGCCTAAAACCTCTCTGCCGTATTTCATCACCGCATCGGCGGATTCAAAGGCGTAACCTTCTCCGCAAAACTGCGGCAGAAGGGCGAAACCGATGTCCGCGTCGGGCAGCGAATCACGTTTGACGAAACCGCAAATTCCAATCGGCGTTCGGATTTTGGATTTTGGATTTTGGATTTCGGATTTGAGAATAGAAAAATCTGTCTTTAATTCCACCACATAAAGCCCGAAGCCGTGTTCACGATAGCTTTTTCGATAGCGATTTTCGATAAATTCCCGCGCACTTTGCAAGGTTCGCACATTTCTATCGCCGATATATTTGATAAATGACGGCTGATTGAGCAAATCGAATATGAATTCGGCATCGCTTTCGATAATTTCACGAAGAATTGTGCGTTCGGTTTCAAGAATTTTCACGATAATTCTTTATTCTTCGACAAGAATTGGAAAATAAAATGGGACTAATTCCGAATTATTAATAATCCTATGCACTATTGCACTAAATTGAGTTTTAAGTTTTCCTTTTGAATCTTGGGGAGCCGCTTCTATAATTGAAACTACTATCGGAATCTGTCCACCTCCATTTTCTATGGTAATATCAACTTGTGAACCAATTTTAGTAGCATTAAATGTATAAATTTCCCAACCAGATTTACTGAAAATATTTGTTGCATTTACAAAATTTAACCCAAATTTTTCAGCTAAAATGGATGCTATTGTAGCAATGGACTTTCCAATTGATTCCGCCAACGAGTCGTAAAACACACTATTTCTTGATCCGCCGTGAGCTATCACATGTCGTTTATCAAATAAATCTTTATCTTTACCATTGTTATTAAATAAGACATGACGAATATAGTATCTGGTTGCCTTGTAATTTGCTCGCGTTTTCCCTTCATACCCACATTCGGAACACTTGTATTCGTTCTCTGCATATTCTTGACAATCTTTTTCGCTAATTCGTTCCAAGCAGGTAGTAAGAAATATAAGTTTTTCCTCATTTGAGTTAGTCGCTAGTGCTTTTCTAAATAAATCTAGTGCTTGTTCATAGTTAGCATCATCTTCATTTTTACTTGCAATTAAATCTTTATTTGTAATTTCACAATCGTACTTATTTTCGTATTGTATTCCACTCCAGAGAACATCAAATGATTGACCAATTTGACAAGACATAAGAGAGGTCGAAAAATGCTTAATAATTTCTGTTTTACAGAATCCAACTAACGATATTCTGTTCAAAAACCGATTTAAAACTTCTAGTGATTTAGCATGAATTTCGCTTATATTTTTATCTATAAAATCATTTTGTCTTAAATTAACAAATCTTAGATTGCTTGATGTTCCAATTATTTGATTTAATTGCTCTGGTAAAACCTCAACCTTGATTTCACAATCCTCAAATTCATAGCGTTCTGGTTTCAAAGAAACATCACAATAAATCGCAAATCGGGAATTCCAGTAATTTTTTTCTCCCTTATCAACTGCCGTCATATTTTATGATTGTTCTAAACCCTTTCGCAATAAAGTTTAAAACTTCTATCTAATTCTAGTCTCTACTTTCCAATCGAAACAACATTAGCTTCACCTGATTCGGTTTGCTGACGTGCGTGATACGAACTGCGCGTCAGAGGCGAAGATTCGACGTGCTTAAATCCAAGACTTAAACCGATGCGTTTCCATTCGGCGAATTCGGCGGGAGTAACGTAGCGTTCGACGGGCAAGCGTTTTTCGTAAGGTTGGAGATATTGTCCGATGGTCATAATGTCGCAACTCACGCCTCGTAAATCTTTCATCAAAGCGACGACTTCTTCAAATTCTTCGCCGAGTCCAGCCATAATTCCGCTTTTCGTTTTCATTTGCGGAAACTGCGTGTCGCGGTAATACGCCGCACGTTCAAGAAGCGTCATTGATTGCTGATATTTTGCGTCGGGGCGAACGCGGCGGTAAAGCCGCGCAATCGTTTCCGTGTTGTGATTTAAAACCTCGGGACGCGCCGCTAAAACCGTGTTGAGCGCGTCTTCATTGCCTTGAAAATCGGGAATCAAAACTTCGACGCGGCACGTCGGATTTATTTCGTGAACTTTGCGAATGGTTTCCGCCCAATGCGCCGCGCCGCCGTCCGGTAAATCATCACGATTAACCGATGTGATGACGGCGTGTGCAAGTCCGAGATGCGCGACGGCTTCGGCAACGTGAGTCGGTTCGAGCGGGTCTAAATCCATCGGTTTGCCTTTATTGACGGCGCAAAAACCGCAATGGCGCGTGCAGGTGTCGCCGCCGAGCATAAATGTCGCGGTTTTGTCCGTCCAGCATTCAAAAATGTTCGGGCAACGCGCTTCCTGACAAACGGTGTGCAGATTTAAACCGTCAATCAACTTTAAAACCGCGTTTTGATTAGTCGGGTCGCCGATTTTGATTTTCAGCCAATCGGGTTTCGGCAGTCTTTCGCGCTTTCTGCTTTTGGCGACGAACTTTTCGATTAATACTTTTTCTTCAATCATATAAATAATAAAACCACAGATTAACACAAATACGAACGAATTTTAACTTCAAATCCGTGTCTGTTTGTGTTCATCTGTGGTTAAAACTTCGCTTTTGCTAAAGTCAAAATTATGCGCTGCGTAATTTTTCGTAACGTGCGGCAACCGCCTCCCAATCAACCACGTCCCACCACGCTTTCAGATATTCAGGTCGGCGATTATTGTATTTCAAATAATAAGCGTGTTCCCAAACGTCGTTCCCAAAAATCGGCTCGATGCCTTTTTGCAAAGTCGTATCCTGATTTGGTGCAGATTCAATTTTCAGAGTTCCGCCGTCGGAATAAACGAAAACCCAGCCCGAACCGAATTGTTTGGCTCCGGCATCGTTAAATTTAGTTTTTAAATCGTCAAATGAACCGAACGCGCTGTCAATTGCGGCTGCCAAATCGCCGGACGGTTTGCCGCCTTTATCGAGTTTCATCGTCGTCCAGAACATTGAATGATTAGCGTGTCCGCCGCCGTTGTTGCGAACTGCCGGACGAACATCTTCCGGCACGGAATCTAAATTACCCAGCAGTTCCGCCAGCGTTTTGCTTTGTAAATCTTTATGTTTTTCGACGGCTTCGTTGAGTTTGTCAACGTATGTCTGATGATGTTTATCGTGATGCAGTTCCATCGTTTTGGCATCAATGACGGGTTCGAGCGCGTCGAAATCATATTCGAGCGCGGGCAGTTCAAACGGATATTTTTGGTCTTTTGCTTCGTTTGCCATAATTTTATTTTCTCCTTGATCCTTTCTTACACAAAAACATCTGCGTTTCGCAAATGTTTGATTTCAAAAACAAACGGCTTCAACTTTTGCCTTTTGCCTTTTTACTTTTTACTTTTTAGTCAAGAATTAGCCCAAGACTCCATCTATAACCGTTTCGGTTTAGGTGGAGATGTAGGGCGTTCATCAGCAATCGCGGAGTCTGCGCGATTGTTTGACTTTCAAATACACAAAACATAAAATAATCAC
>JBPCPU010000006.1:0-18415 GCA_050998795.1 Pyrinomonadaceae bacterium | reverse complement strand
AATCCGGTGGCACTGGTTTGCCCGAAACTGGAGATCAGATAGTCTGTGTATAAGTCTAATAATTTTTCCATTCTAAAAAAATATCATCTTTTGCCTAATTACCTTATTCGTGCGTAACATGAGTTATTAGTTATAAAAACCGAAGGGTTACGATGTGCGTCGGTTTTTGAATTGATTGGTTAATCTGTTAAAGAAATGCAAAAGACTAGATATTCTAACGAAGAGATTGCGATTATTCAGCAAAAATTTAATGCTGCGATGGCTCGCAATCTCAACCAACAGCGGAATATGTTTCTGGGAGTTGGTGCGATATTGGCGTGTGGAGTTTTACTTTACCTTATTTTGCCGGGCAGTTATTCGAACCCAATAGTAGTTTTTTTTATTGTGGTTTTGGGGATATATTTGTTCGCCATTTCAAGACTATATCCACCGTTGAAATGTCCCGGATGTTATTCTCGATTGGAAGATTCATTCGGTAATTTTTGTCCGGCATGTGGAGGTTCTCCATTCAAAATTATCGATGATTATCAAGGGGAATGCACGAATTGTAATTCGTATTTGAAGTTACCCGAACCATCAAAAGGTGGCGGGGTTGGTCGGAGGTTTAGAAATTTCAAAATTAAAGCATGTACAAGATGTGGCGTGACTTTAACTAGGGGCGGGTTTTAGACAGATAAAGTAGCTTTATTGACAAAAACACCTGTAGCATTTCCTAATGAACTTTTTGAAAGGTTACAAAAACATTTTGATGAAGAACAAATTATTGAATTAACATCAAGCTTTGCTTACGAAAATTACCGGGCTAGATTTAATCACGCCCTTGAGATTGAGAACGATAATTCATACGAATAAAGATTAGACAAAATTAAAAAGAAAATTATCTAATCAAAATATATTCTTGCTGAATGAATGTTCATTCAGTTATAATAGCCGCAGCAAAAATCAGTTCTAAAGATAATAAATACGAGGAAAAAAATATGGATGCGAAGATGGAGAAAGATTACATTAAAGGCGGCGCGTTTTTAATCGAAAACCGCGCGGCGGACGAGATTTTTACGCCGGAAGATTTAACCGAAGAACAGCGAATGATTGGCGAAACGACCAGAGATTTTGTAGATAATGAAGTCGTGCCGAATCTCGAAGCAATGGAGCGACACGATTGGGAATTGGCGCGGCAGCTTGTTCACAAAGCGGGCGAACTCGGACTTTTGGGCGCAAATATTCCCGAAGAATACGGCGGTTTGGATTTGGACCAAACGACCGGCGTGGTCGTCGCCGAAAATATGGGACGCGCTTCGGGTTTCGGCGTAACCTTCGGCTCGCAAACTTCAATCGGAGTTTTGCCGATTCTTTATTTCGGCTCGGACTTTTTGAAGGAAAAATATATTCCGGGCATTGTTTCGGGCGAAAAAGTTACGGCTTACTGTTTGTCCGAAGCCGGTTCGGGTTCTGACGCTTTGGGCGCGAAAGCAAACGCGAAACTTTCCGATGACGGAACGCACTACGTTTTGAACGGCGAAAAAATGTGGATTTCCAACGGCAGTTTTTCAGATATGTATGTCGTTTTTGCCAAAGTTGACGGCGAAAAGAAAAAGTTTTCGGCGTTCGTCGTCGAGAGAAGCGAAACTTGTCGTCCGGGCGCGGAAGAACACAAAATGGGCATCAAATCTTCTTCGACAACGCCTTTGATTCTTTCCGATTGCAAAGTTCCGGTTGAAAATCTTATCGGCGAAGTCGGCGACGGCGCGAAAATCGCTTTTAATATCTTGAATGTCGGGCGATTTAAATTAGGCGCGTCGGCGACCGGCGGAATGAAGCTCGCGCTTCATCATTCGATTCGTTACGCCAATGAACGTCAGCAATTTAACGTGCCGATTTCGAGTTTCGGCGCAATGAAGCATAAACTCGCGGAAATGGCTATCAGAACCTGGGTTGCCGAATCAATGTCGTATCGCACGGTCGGAATGATTGACGCGCTGATTGGCGAAGACGGCGGCGATAAAGAGAAAAAACTGCGCTCGATTGAAGAATACGCGGTCGAATCTTCGATAAATAAAGTTTGGTGTTCGGAAGCACTCGATTATGTCGTTGATGAAATGGTGCAGATTTACGGCGGCGCGGGTTATTCGGCGGATTATCCGGCGGAAAAAGCGTATCGTGATGCCCGCATCAACCGCATTTTTGAAGGCACAAACGAAATCAATCGGCTTTTAATTCCGGGACAACTTTTGAAACGTGCAATGAAGGGCGAACTCGGATTACTTAAAGCCGCGAAGGATTTGCAGGGCGAACTCTTGAATCCGCAAATGTCGTTTGACGAAGAAACCGGAACGCTGGCGACGGAAATGAAACTCGCAAACAACGCCAAGAAAATCGCGTTGATGGTCGTCGGCACGGCAGCGCAAAAATATATGACCGAACTGCCGGGTCAACAGGAAATTCTGATGAACGCGGCGGATATTATTATGAATGCGTATGCGATGGAAACGGCGATTTTGCGGGCGCAGAAACTTGCGGAAAAAGATAATGCCGAAAATCAAATTGCGATGGCGCAAGTGTTTTGCAACGACGCGATTCAGCGCATCGAAGCGACGGCGAAAAACACGATTGCGGCGATGAGCGAAGGCGACGAAATGAAAATGCTGCTTGTTGCACTCAAGCGTTTTACGAAAAACAATTCGCCCGTTAATACAATCGCCGCGCGGCAGAGAATTGCCGATACTTTAATTCAAGCGAACAAATACGTCTTCTGATTTTGGATTTTGGATTTTGGATTTTGGATTTTGGATTTGTCCGAAGTTTCACGGCTTCGGACTTTTTCTTTTGGCACGAAAGATGGAAAATGATTTAAGGTGAAAATAAGGTGAAAATTATGAAAGTTGAACGGGAAGTTTTAGAGCCGATGGCGGGTGTGTCGCGGGAAATCGGCTTTTATCTGAGCAGTTTGGAGGAAGTTCGCGCAGAACTTCGCCAGGCGGTAGAAGACTTGTCTGATGAAGAAAATTCAAAGAAGATTCTGCCGACCGTGCAACCTATCGGCGCATTGATTTTGCACATCGGCGAAGCTGAATTTTGGTGGATTCAATCCATTGTGACGGGCAGAGAGATGGATGAAGAAATGAACCGAATCGCGCATTCGGACGATTGGGAAGAAGATAATTTCGCTGAAAAAGGTTACGGCGTAAAATACTGTATCGAAGCGATTGATAAAATTTCTCGAATGACGAGAGAAACTTTAGCGGATTTTACCGACGAAGACCTCGAAAAAATTCACATACTCAATAAACCCGACAAACGAATAGAGATAAGTTTGCGTTCGATTTTGCATCATTTAGTTCAGCATCAGGCAACCCACAAAGGACAAATTTTGATGCTTAAACGCCTTTTGCGTCAGTCGTCAGATTAAAAATTATTAGCCGCGAACAAATACAAAATACCACGAAATAAAAACAAAATTTTTCGTATCTTTTTCGTGTCCGTTCGCGGCTAAATTCCGTTTTCTTTATTCGACGATGCAAGAATAAAGACAAATTATTTCGCGCGTCAAGTCGTATTTTAAGCAGCAATTACGGTGCGTCTTTCAGCGAAAATTTGACAATCTAAAGAATCAAACTAACGAATAACACAAAAAAATTTTACAAAACTTTACATTTCTTCAACCAAACCGCATTTTCCTGCGTCTAACACGATTAGAAATCTTTTTTATAAAAAATTTCAGAATACATTATTTTTAGCTTGTATTTTAAGTCCAATTTTCTATACACTTAGTTGTATAAGGTTGATTAACGGTGTTTTCCCGCTTGCCGTTAAGATTGACTCCCGAACACAAGAGTAAATTTAGAAGAAAAACCTAGGAGGAAAGGGTTATGAATAACAGAAAACCGCGCCTGGTGTGGCAGATTCTGAGCGCAAGTTTTTTAGCGTTTCTGTTGGTATTCCCGATTTTGGCACAAGACCCGAATCCCGATTCACCGACACCGATTTTGATAAGTGAACCGAATTCGACCCGCGCTCTGGCAACGCCAGCCGATAATTTTTTGCGCGGAAATGTGTCGGAAATTCAAAGCAGAGCATTTTTGCCGAATTCAAAAATCGTGCTTTTTGTGACGAATTTGGATTTAATGGAAGATGAAGGAGCAAATGCTTTCCGTGTCAATGTCGAAGACGCAAAAGGGCGACAATACCGCTTTCCCGTCCTCGATATTCAGCCTGTCAAAGGTCAGGAATGGATTTACGCGCTCACTATCAAACTAAAAGACGAACTCGGATTTTGGGAACAGCCTTTGGCGAAAGGCGATTTTTTGGTAAGCGTCGTGTGGCGCGGTTTGGCGAGCAATCGTGTTCGCTTGGGATTTGGCAAAACCGGCAACGGCACAAAAGGCAGTTCTATAAAAGATGATGCCGGAGCAGTTCCGACACCTATGCCGACTTCTCCGCCGAAAAAATCCATAGGTAATATCGAACCCGATTATGTCGGTTATCTTTATTCCGGCGACCGCACCAGATTTATGGAACAGGCGACCTTTGGACCAAAATCGGAATTGGATACGCGGATTCGCCGCGTCGGTTTGCGAACGTGGCTTGCCGAACAGTTCGAAGCACCTTATCCGACAAATCCTTATCCGAATATTGCGCTGATGCCGACAAATATTTCCGATGATTGCCGAGCCGGGATTCCTCCAAATTGCGCCCGCGATTTTTATTCACAATATCCGGTGCAAAATTGGTTTTTTCAAGAAGCATTTTACGGCAATGCACAACTAAAACATCGTGTTGCCTGGGCATTGAGTGAAATGTGGGTAATCTCCGGTGTTGATATTCAGCAATCGAGCCATATGATTGCCTATCATCAACTTTTGTCAAAAAATGCTTTCGGCAGCTATCGAAATTTGATGTATGATATGACGCTTAATCCGGGAATGGGCGATTATCTCGATATGGTGCGAAGCACAAAAAACAGTCCGAATGAAAACTATGCCCGCGAAATTTTGCAGCTTTTCAACATCGGTTTGTTTATGCTCAATCAAGACGGCACTTTGCAGCGCGACGCAAATAACAATCCGATTCCGACTTACGACCAAAACACGGTTAATAATTTCACGAAGGTTTTTACCGGTTGGACTTACTGCAACAGCAACAATCCGGCGATTTGTCCGAATTTTACTCTCGGCACTCTGAATTTCAAAGACCCGATGGTTTTGAATCAGAATAATCATGACGTAACGGTTAAAACTTTATTAAGTTATCCGGGCGCGGTCAATCAAAACATTGCGGCAGGTCAAAATGGCGCAACCGAACTAAACCAAGCGTTGGATAATATCTTTTATCATCCGAATGTCGCGCCTTTTGTCAGCCGAATTTTGATTCAGCAAATGGTAATGAGCGACCCGACACCGGCGTATGTCGGGCGCGTTGCGGCGGTTTTCAACAACAACGGCTCGAATGTGCGCGGCGATATGAAAGAGGTTGTCAGAGCGATTTTGCTTGACCCCGAAGCCCGCGGCAATGTCAAAACCGACCCGAACTACGGCAAACTTCGTGAACCCGTCCAATTGGCGACCAATGTTTTGCGGCAATTCGGCGTTCAATCTGCCAATGGAACAACGCAAAGCGACGGTTACATTAATCAAATAGTTGCGCCGATGGGACAAAATGTGTTTAATTCGCCGACGGTTTTTAATTACTACACGCCGGATTACGTCATTCCCGGCACGGCTCTCAACGGTCCTGAATTCGGTATTTTGACAACCGGAACAACTATCGCCCGCGCTAATTTTATGAATACGATGGTCTTTAGCCGTGTTAATGTCGGTTCATTCGCGCCGGTCGGAACATCAATCAAATTAGCCGAAATGCAGGCGTTAGCGGCGGCGGATACAACCGGCAATCGGCTGGTTGACACGCTCAATACTGAAATGATGCACGGTACGATGTCCGCGCAAATGAAAAACACAATTTTAACGGCTGTCCAGGCAGTGGCAAGCACAAACACGCTGCTTCGCGCTCAAACGGCTATTTATTTAGTAGCGACTTCGTCGCAATATCAGGTGCAGAGGTAAAAATTATGACACAGAACAGACGAGAATTTTTAAAGAAATCAAGCTGCGCTTTAGGTATGGTAACGCTGGCGACGCAGGTTGAGCATTTTGGCTTGATGAGTGCTTTGGCGCAAAAAGTTGACGCACAGGACGAATTAAACGCACCGAGTGATTATCGCGCTTTGGTATGTGTTTTTATGGCGGGCGGAAACGACGGCAATAATACCGTTATCCCAAATCACAGCGACGCGACTTTGAGTAATTATTCGGCTTATAATGCGGCACGATATACGCAAGGTTTGGCTATCGCGCAAAATGTGCTTTTGCCGATTAGCGTTCCGCGGGCGGGAAATTTGACTTATGGTTTAAATCCGAATTTTGGCGTGCTGACGCAAAACGGAACAACGATTGTCAACAACGGCATCCACGAACTTTGGGCGCAAAATAAAATGGCGATTGTGACCAACACCGGAACGCTGGTAGCACCGATGACGCGCGCGCAATATCAAAGTAACTCAATAAAAAGACCGTTCCAACTATTTTCGCATTCCGACCAGGTTTCGCAATATCAGGCGGGACGTTCCGACGCTTTTTCCTACACGGGTTGGGGCGGCAGAATCTCCGACCGGCGCACGGCATCCGACAATCCGAACGGTTTAATTCCGATGATAACTTCAATTAACGGAGCGCAGCTTTTTACCTCCGGACAGACGACTTTGCCGCTGGCAATTGCCAATGCCGCAACTCCCTTGAGCAGTGTATTAAATCCGCAGGGCTTTAATACAACACCGGAATCGCAAGCGCGTCTTGCCGCGTTTCATCAACTGCGGGCGCAGGACTTGAGTTCAAATTATATCAAAGCGGCAAGTAATATTACCGATCAAGCTATTCAAGCCAATCAAGCGTTAAGCGCATTTCCGCAGGAAGTTACCGTTACGTTTCCGAATACAAGCATCGGCAGTCAATTAAAACAGGTTGCCCGCTTGATAAAGAAACGCGGTGAATTAGGTGTTAACCGACAGATTTTTTATTGTCAGGTCGGCAGTTTCGACACACACACCAACCAAATTAACGGACAAGGCGGTTTGCTTTTGCAGTTCAGCCAGGCGGTTCGCGCTTTTTATGATGAAATGATAATGCAGGGCGTTTCAAATAACGTAACGACATTTACGATGTCTGATTTTGCACGTACATTTAATCCGGCAGGTTCGGGCGCAGCCGTCGGCTCGGACCACGCTTGGGCAAATCATATGTTCGTCGTCGGCGGCTCGGTTTTAGGCAGCAACTTTTATGGCGCGAACACTTCCAACGGAACGCCGTATCCGACGCTTGTAATGAACGGACCGGACGATGCCGATAGCGGGACAAACGCCCGCGGACGCTGGATTCCGACGACCTCGGTTGAACAATACGCGGCGACTTTGGCGAATTGGTATGGACTGGGCGCGGCGGATATGCCGCTTGTGTTCCCGAACATCGGAAACTTTTCGACATCCAATCTTGGATTTATGCAACCGTAAAAGTTTTTGCAAATAAATTACAAAAGGCGAGAAGTGAAAAACTTTTCGCTTTTTTAATTTTTTATGAACAAAATAGAGTTTTCTAATTTTTTTCTAATTTAAGGAAGAAATTTGCCGAAAAAACAATTGCTGAACTCATAAAATTACTTTCAAGCGACGATTTGCAAACGAGGTTTTTCGCCGAAATGTGTTTGCGCGACGCGACAAACACTTGACTAAACTTTAAACCGGCGAGTTCGCCGGGCGAAAGAGAAACAGCCACCGCCGAATGGCGCGAATGGTGGAAGGAGAAGGAAGGAAAATTAAAGAAGAAATGGAGAAGATGAATGTCAAAAATTGAGATTAAATTTATCCAAAAATTTTATTTCGCAAATTTACGTCAAAGCCGCGACAAAATTTTGTTGAGCATCGTATTTCTGCTCTCGTTTTTATCTTCTTCAACTTTTGCTCAAGTTAAACTCGTTCCGCATAAAGTTAGTTTAAAAAACGGCAAAACTTTTAATCTGAACTTGCCTGCCAATTACGAGATAATTCCGGCGGCGGAAAATTTGAATCGAGTGCGTTTTTTCGCCAAATCACCCGATGGCAGAATTTTCGTAACCGATATGTTTGATATGAGTGATAATCGAAAAGGCACGGTTTATATTCTCGACACATTCGACGCGAAGACGGGAAAATTCGGCAAGATTATCCCGTTTATGAGGAATTTGAGAAACCCGAACAGCGTCGCTTTCTATACTGACAAGCGAGGTCAGGATTGGTTTTATCTGGCGGAAACCGATAAACTCACGCGCTATAAATTCATCCGAAAATCCGTCGCGCCGACCGGCACGCCGCAAGTTTTGGCGACGTTTCCCGATTACGGTTTAAATTATAAACACGGCAGTTGGCACATGACCCGAACAATTGCTTTTTCGCCGACCGGAAAACTCTACATTTCAATCGGCACAAGCTGCGATTCCTGCACGGAAAAGAAAAAAGAAAAAGACATTCGCGGCGTTGTTTTGGAAATGAACGCGGACGGCGGCGAGCGGCGTGTTTATGCCCGCAATATCAAAAACGCGGTCGGGCTGAAATGGATTGGCAATAAACCCTTTGCGACCAATGAAGGCGTTGACCATTTAGGTTTGGACAAACCCGACGACACTTTTTATGAATTAAAAGAAGGAGCAAATTACGGTTGGTCGCAATGTTTTCAGGCGGACGGCAAAGTCGCTGTTGACCCGAAATACGTGAAGAAGAAAAAACCGTTGCCTGATTGCAGTTTCGTACCGACCGCTTACGCCTATTTTCCCGCGCACAGTTCAGCTCTCGGGTTTGATTTTTTCGACGCGAAAACTTCCGATAAAAATTTAAGAAATTCCTTTCTCGTCGCGCTTCACGGTTCGACCGACAGAAATTGGGCGCGCGGTTATAAAATCATTGCGGTGCGCGAAGGCAACCGACACCAGGATTTTATTACCGGATTTGTGCAGGGCATCAATATCTTTGGTCGTCCGTGCGACATTATGAAACTTTCGCCCGATTCGTTTCTTTTCAGCGACGACCGCGGCGGCGTGATTTATTACGTGAGAAAAAAAGCCGTCAACCGGAAAAGACGGAAAGCCGCAAGTCCTGAATTTTAGAGAAACTTAGAAGTCAGGCAGTTAAAACGATTTTTGTCCGGTGAGAAATCTCTGAAAAATAGCGAATACTAAACAGCGAACAGTGAATGTTTGGCGCGTGCGACTATTGACTTTTAACTTTTCACTACTCGCTGACATTCAGTGGTAAAAAAATCTGATAAAATAATTCTGTCCGACTCCAAAATAATTTCCGTGTTAGACGTTCAAATTTAGCTATGATTAAAACAATTCTGCTTTTTCTGATTCTTTTCATTCCGGTTTTCGGACAAGTCAAACTCGTTCCGCATCAAATCAATTTGAAAAACGGCAAGACGTTCAATCTAAATCTGCCTGCCGATTACGAAATAACTCCCGCCGCCGAAGGCTTAAAGCGCGTTCGTTTTTTCGCCAAATCGCCCGACGGAAGAATTTTTGTAACCGATATGCACAACCTTTCCGACAACGCCAAAGGCGCGGTTTATATTTTAAGTGAATTTGATTTGGAAACGGGAAAATTTACAAAGATTTTGCCGTATTTAACCGGCTTGAAAAACCCGAACAGCGCGTCGTTTTACAAAGACGAAAACGGACAGAATTGGTTTTATCTCGCCGAAACCGACAAACTCACGCGCCGCAAATTTACGCCAAATGAAACAAAACCGACCGACACGCGCCCGCAAACTCTGGCGACATTTCCCGATTACGGTTTGAGCTACAAATATGGCGGCTGGCATTTGACGCGGACAATCGCTTTTTCGCCAAACGGCAAACTATACGTTTCGGTCGGAAGCAGTTGTAACGCCTGTCTTGAAAAAGAAGAAGTTCGCGCAACGGTTTTGGAAATGAACGCAGACGGTACAAATCAACGCATTTTTGCCAAAGGTTTGCGAAACGCGGTCGGTTTGAAATGGATTGGCAATTTCCTGTTTGCGACCAATCAAGGCGCAGACCATCTCGGCTTAAACAAACCGGACGAAAATTTTTACGCCTTGAAAAACGATGCGGATTACGGTTGGGCTTCGTGTTACCAATCAAACGGCAAAGTTTTCCGCGATGCGAAATATAATCGCCTAAAATCCTGCGCCAATGTTCCGGCATCTTACGGATATTTTCCGGCGCATTCGTCGGCGATGGGCTTTGATTATTTTGACGATGCAAACACGAACGAAACAATCAAAAACGCATTTCTCGTTTCCCTTCACGGCTCGACCAACAAAAATATCGGACACGGTTATAAAATCGTGATTATGCGGAAAGACGAGAAACTGCAAGATTTTATGACCGGATTTCTGCAAGGCAAAACCGTTTTCGGTCGCCCGTGCGACATTATGAAACTCGACGCAAATTCTTTTCTGTTCACCGATGATTATAACGGCGTAGTTTATTATGTAAAGAGAAAATTCTAAATTAACGTGAACTACCGGTTAAGATAACAGTAAAAATTTATGTCCGTAAAACACGCGGAATTCACGAAATGGACACAGATTTTTATTTTTATTTTATCTTGTCTGTCGTCTCTGTCTTGTTTTGATTATCTGAGTTAATCCGTGTTCATCTGTGGATAAATTTTCTTATTTCTCGTCCGCCAAAATTTCCTGCACACGCCCGACTTGTCCGTCGGTCAGGCGAACTTTAATGCCGTGCGGGTGAAATTTTGAATTGGTGAGCAAATCTTTGACCAAGCCGACGGTTTGGTTGCCTGTTCGCTGGTCTTGTTTTAAAACGATGGCGACGCGCAAACCTGCGCGGATGTTTTTTCTTTCACGATGCGGCATTTATTTTTCTTCCTTTTCCAAAATTCTCATTTGCAAATTGTATTTATATTTCTCAAAAAAGTTTCAAGTTTATTGCTTGCGTGTCAGTAAGTTTATTTAAAAAATCTATGCGGTCAATTTCTTTTGCACCCAAAATTTCAAAATGCGGAGTCATCACTTGCGTATCGAGCCAGGTTGCGCCGCGCTCTTTGAGATGTTCAATCAAAAAAAGGAGCGCGAGTTTGGAAGCGTTTGAAGCAAGATGAAACATACTTTCGCCGCAGAAAACGCCGACTGCGTCAACGCCGTAAAGCCCGCCAACCAAAGTTTCGCCGTCCCAAACTTCGACGCTGTGCGCGTTGCCCGCTTCGTGAAATTTTGTGTATAACTCGATAAAATTTTTCGTTATCCAAGTTCCGCTTTCACCGCTTCGTCGGGTTTTCGCGCAATTTTCGATGACTTGGCGGAAGTTTTTATCAATCGTAAATGTAAAATCAGTTTTTCGCCGTTCTTTTCGCAGCGTTCGCGGAACGTGAAGTTCTTCAAATTCTAAAATCGCCCGCTTTTTGGGGCAAAACCAGGGAAGCGGCAAACCGTCAATGTGCCACGGGAAAATTCCGTTTCGGTAAGCGTTTCGCAAATTTTCAACTGTCAACTCGCCGCCGAAGCCGATAATATCGCGGGCGTTGTAATAATAATCGCCGAATAAAACCCATTCGGTAAATTCGTGGTAGCGCGGATTTGGAAAATTTATGGAATACATAAAAACTGTCGGATTTTTGCTTCTCTAACAAAAATTTATTATCACAGCCAACTGTTTACTAATTATAAATCATCTTTAATGTTGTAGCATTTTAGCTTAAAAAATATTCAATCGAGGTTTCCAAATGAAGAAGAAAATTTTCGCGCTGTTTGTCGCTTGCGCGTTTGTCATAAACGGTATCGGCGCAGTATTTGCCGATACAAATTCCAATAAAAAAGCAGGTCAAACATCACAACTTGTCGCGCTGCTGCCGGCTTCCGACGGTGTAATGACTTTAGATGTGCAGCGTCTTCTGAATGACGCGCTTCCGCAAATTTTGTCGGGCAATCAACTGATGCTCAGTAAAGTTTTGGGAAAAATTGACGAGATTAAAAATCAAACGGGCATTGATTTAAGACAGTTTCAACAGGTTGCGGTCGGCGTGGCAACCAAACAATTGTCGGCAAAAGAAATTGATTTCGAGCCGGTCGTATTGGCGCGTGGAACTTTTAATGCGGGAGCATTATTGGCGGTTGCCAAGGTCGCTTCCAAAGGCAAATACCGTGAAGAAAAAATCGGCGACAAAACCGTTTATGTATTTACGATGAAGGAAGTGGTTAAAAAAGACAAACCGCAAAATAAACCGGCGGTAAAAGATTCGTGGTTTGACAAGGCGATTGACCGAATGTTTACGGGTTTAAGCCGTGAGCTTGCCGTAACTTCTTACGACAACAACACTTTAGCAATCGGCTCGGTGGCGCGTGTCCGCGAAACTTTGCAGACGAAAACACGCATTGACAGCCAATTTTTAGATTTAATTTACCGCAAGCAAAACGTCGTAATGAGTTTCGGCGCAAATCTGCCGAACGGATTGTCCGGCTTTATTGATTTGGACAACGACGAACTCGGGAAAAACATTGACGCGATTCGACAGATTTACGGAACTCTGGACGTAGTTGGCGAAAACACAAATCTTCAGGTTACGGCGAGAACTTCTAAACCCGAACAAGCGCAAGGTTTGCAGGAAACTCTGGAAGGTTTGCAAATGGTCGGAAAAGCGTTAATCGGCGGCTCGAAAAGTGTGGACAAAAAAGTCTACGGGCGGATGATTGATAATGCAAAAATTTCGCGCAACGGCAATGAAATAATGCTTAATCTGCAAGTTCCGCAAACCGACATCAATGTTTTAATCGGTGAAAAAAAATAATTTCACGTTTCTCCTTGAATAATTCGGGCTGTCGGGAAATGATTTCTGACAGCCTTTTTTGTTAAAAAAAGTATTATACTGGGAGCGCGGGCATCCTGCCCGCCAACGTCGCCAAAGCGACGTAAATGTTTTAACTAAATTTAATATTGAATTTACCGGGAATGTTTCGAACGCTTCCGCGTTCACCGGCGGGCAGGATGCCCGCGCTCCCGGTCAAAATCAGCCCAATGAAAAGAAAACTAAATCAAATAAAAATCGCGGGATTTCTAGCTTTTGCAATCGTCTTTTTCGGTTTTAACTTCGGCATTTCGGTTACAGCGCAGAGCGTTAAAAACCAACAAGTTGTTACAAAACCAACGCCGACACCCAAACCAACGGTGACGCCAACGCCGAATCCGACACCGACGGCGACACCGACACCTGTTCCCATTCAAACCATAACGGATTTACAATCGCAGATTCGTTTAAGTTTGGCGCGTCCCGAACTTCAGCGCGGGCAAGTCGGCGTAAAAATCGCTGCGCTCGACACAGGCAAAACAATTTTTGAACAAAACGCCGAAAAGTATTTTATGCCCGCCTCGAATATGAAAAGTTTTACGGTTGCCGCCGCACTTGAAAAACTTTCGCCCGATTTTCATTTTGTAACGAATGTTTATGCGCCCGCGATGCCGGACGCAAACGGCACGATTCGCGGTGATTTGACAATTTACGGTCGCGGTGACGTTTCATTTTCGGCAGCTTTTAATGACGGTGATTATTACAAAGGTTTAGATGCTTTGGCGGAAAAAATCGTGCAGGCGGGTGTAAAACGCATCGAAGGAAATCTGGTTGGCGACGAAAGTTATTTTACCGGCAATCCGATTCCGCCTGGTTGGGAATGGGACGATTTGCAGTGGTATTACGGCGCGGAAATTTCGGCTCTGGGCGTGAATGATAATTCGGTTGATTTAACTGTCAGGGCAAGTTCGGTTAACGCGCCGTGTGTCGTCCAAATTCTGCCAATCAATGCGGTTGTAAAAATTGTCAATCGCTGCACCACTTCCGCGTCAGGCACAAAACGCGATATTCAGGTTGTGAAAAAACTTAACCAAAACATTCTTGAAATTACCGGCACAATGCCGTCGGATGATAAAAATTTCACAGGTTATATTGCTGTTTCACATCCTGCCGAACTTTTTATCGAAATGCTGCGCGGGCTGTTGATGAAAAAAGGTGTTGTTATTACCGGGCAAAACAAGATTGTGAACGCCAAAGATAAAGCCGTTTCAGTAGTTGCTTCTTCGGTTGCGCCGGTTGAAATTACCAAACTTGAATCGCCGCCGTTGAGCATCATCGCGGCAAAGACGATGAAACCGAGCCAGAATCTTTATACGGAAACAATTCTATGGACGCTCGGTCAAAATAGCGGAACTATTCCTTATAAAATTTTTGACAGCGCAGAACAAAACCCTTTGACAAATCCGAAATTAACCAGCGCAGAACGCGGTTTATTTGTTGTTCGGAATTTTTTGAATGAAATCGGCATTCCGTCCGACAGCGTTATTCAGTCGGACGGTTCGGGACTTTCGCGGCATAATCTGATAACGCCGGGTTCCGCCGTCGCGCTTTATTCGTATATGGCGAAACGAAGCCGTTACGTCAACGCCTGGCGCGAGGCATTGACTATCGGCGGCGTTGACGGAACTTTGAAAAATCGGTTTATCGGCACTTCCGCCGCCGGAAACGTGCGCGGAAAAACCGGCACGATTGACCAGGTTTCCGCGCTTTCGGGCTATGTCAATACAGCTTCGGGCGAAAGGTTGGTTTTTTCTATTATTGTCAACGGCGTGAACACTGCAAAAATCCGCCAGACAACGATTGATGAAATTGTTGTCGCTTTGGCAAAGTTTAACGGAAAAACAAATTAAAGGGGAAAAGGGGGGAAAGTGAAAAAGTGAAAAAGTGAAAAAGGGTAAAAGTTTTTGAACTACACTCAATACTTTTACCCTTTTTCACTTTTTCACTTTTTCACTTTCTTATTTACCAGCGCGAATAGCTTCCGCCGCCGCCGCCGCCACGACCGCCGCGATTTCCGCCGCCGCCTTCTTCACGCGGACGAGCTTCGTTGACAACCAGGTTGCGTCCGCCCAAATCCTGACCGTTAAATTGTTCAATCGCCGCCGTTGCTTCTTCCGCCGACGACATTTCGACAAAACCGAAACCGCGTGAGCGTCCTGTATCGCGGTCTTCAACCACTTTGGCTGATTCGACCGTTCCCGCCTGAGCAAAATGCTCTTGTAAATCATCACTTGTCACGCCGAAAGACAAGTTCCCTACATAAAGTTTAGTACTCATTATTTTTCTCTATCTCTTTTTAACTAAATGAAGCAAAAGCAGGCTAAAATTTGCAGGAAGGAAAACTTCTAAAATACTTTTTCTAACCCGGATGCGACGCGCCTGACTTTTCACGGTAAAACCAAACTGCTTCTAAAACTCTGAACAAAACTCTCGACCCAACCGAAATCGTCGCTTGTCTTATCTTGAACGGGCGCATCTACCAGAGATACCTGAGAGCAAAACTTTTGCAAGTATGCCTATCTTTTATAATTTAGGCAAGCAAAAAGTGAAAAAGGGTAAAGGGGTAAAAGGGTAAAAGTGAAAAAGGGAAAAAGTAAGATTGTTCGTTGAGAAGAGGCTTTTCACCTTTTCACTTTTCCACTTTTTCACTTTTTAGCACATTCAAAATCTTGTCGTGAATGCCGCCAAAACCGCCGTTTGACATAATCGCCACGACATCGCCTGGTTTCATTTCCGGCGCGAGATGTTCGACAATCGCATCGGCATCGGGAAAACTCATCGCGGGTTTGCCTTGCAATTTTATATCTTCGACGAGTTCGCCGACATCCAAAACTTTGCCTAGTTCGCTTGCTTTCGATGTGTTATAAACTCCCGCTATTATCACATAATCAGCATAAGTAAAGGCTTTCTCATACTTTTCCTGGAAAACCGCCAAACGCGAAGACCACGAACGCGGCTCAAAAACTGCAATCAAACGCTTGCCTTCGTATTTTGTTTTTAACGCTTTGAGAGTTTCTTCAACCGCCGTCGGATGATGCGCGAAATCGTCAATGATAGTTACGCCGCGTTCGACTCCGCGAATTTCGACACGCCGTTTGACTGATTTGAATGTGCGAAACGCTTCCTGCATTTTCTCTCTGGAAATTCCCCAGGTATCCGCCGCAATTATCACTGCCAGACAATTTCGGACATTAAATTCGCCAATCAAATGCGTTTCAAATTCGCCCCACGAATGGGAATCTTTGAAGACTGTAAATCTCGTTACATCGCCGGAAAAATCAATATATCTGGCTTGCCATTTCGCGTCGTCCGAAGTTCCGAAAGTTTCGATGTTGGTGTGCAGTTTGCCGTGCTGCTCAATCAAAACCTCGCGCACAACCGGCGAATCAATGCCGCAAATCAAACGTCCGTTTGACGGAACTAAATTCATCAGACGGGAAAACTCAAACTTGATGTCGTTCAAATTATCGTAAATATCGGCGTGGTCAAATTCGATGTTGTTGACGATAGCGATTTCCGGCAGATAGTGCATAAACTTCGGCTTTTTGTCAAAATAAGCCGTGTCGTATTCGTCGCCTTCAATGATGAAATAATCGCTCTTCGCAACGCGAAAACTCGCGCCGAAATTCTGCACAATGCCGCCGACGAGAAAACCCGGATTCAAACCGCCGACTTCCGCCACCCAAGCTGCGATGCTCGTCGTCGTCGTTTTTCCGTGCGTTCCCGCGATAACCAAACTACGCCGACCGCGAATAAATTCTTCCTTGACGACTTCGGCTTGCGAACGATATAAAAGTTTGCGATTCAAAACTTCTTCGAGTTCCGCGTTGCCGCGCGAAATCGTATTGCCGACAATCACACAATCCGCGCCGACATCGGCATTTTCCGCTTTATAACCGTTAATAATTTCAATGCCGAGTTCTTCCAATTGCGTTGACATCGGCGGATAAACATTTTGATCCGAACCCGTAACTTTATGCCCGCGCGATTGCAACATTCCCGCCAATGATGCCATCGCCGTTCCGCATATTCCAATAAGATGATAGTGCATATTTCGATTCGGTTTTATTTATAAATACCGTGGCTAGCTACGTTTGCTGAAAATATTTGGAATTCCAGAATATCCTCTATCAAGAATTGTTAAGTGTATTTTCAGGTAAGATAATAAATTGTTGTATGTAAATGGTTTGTAGGTTTCTTAAACCAACTAGGAGTTTCAAGAAATATAGTTTGAATTATAAAATTTACTGATACAATTTTTAGTTTTTATAATGACTGTAATAAATTTTTTCAGTTTCTATGTCAAATATAATCCAAGATATTACTTTGAGCTTTAAGTTACCATATTTATCCAGTTCGATAGGTATTCCACTTACTGCTAACTTAAGTCGAGACTTCATAATTCTGGCTTCGTCAGAAGTCATTTTTACATAAGGATTTTCATAAATATATCGCCATTGTTCACCCCACACAAAATCTCCACAAGGAATATCTTTTCCGATATTCATCAACATTTTGAGAAAATTTTGGCAATTTCGTCTGACAAGTTCAACACTTATAGGTGATTTCTTTGTTCTTGGAATATCCCTTCTAAAGAAATCAAATGAGAATTTATTCTCTTCAGCAGAATAGTTTGGCTCTGACGGCAAATAAAGAAAAGCATCTTTAATTTTTTTGCCTTTAACCAATATGCTTTCGTCCATTGCTTCAATGCGGGTTAGGTATTCTTTTTCAGTTTCAAATTCTGACTTTAACGCTGAACCTTTAGAATATGTATCCAAAATTAAATCAATGTCAGTAATTATAAAAGGTTTTACAGTTGACTCTTCGCTTTGTAGTTTTGGTAAAGGTAATGAAGAATCTTTCTTATAAACCCAAGTTTGGTCAGACTTAAGAATTACTTTTTTTCCATCTGATGTTGTTGCTTCAATATCTTGACCAAGAGTTTGCAAGTTGGAAAAGATGAATATTGGTAAAAACAAAAATATTGTGAATAATCTCAAAAAAACCATTATTATAATTCCCGTGAAAATTAGTTGTAAACGAGCATAACATTAGAAAATCAGCAAAACAAATTGCAGACAAATAAAAGAGATAAATAAATCGCTTTCGGAGAAATATATGATTGAAACAGTTTCGATGCCGAAAACCAGCAAAGTTAATTAATGACCGAAAGCGGGAAAACTTCCGGTTGCCGTGCCGATTTCTATTGGAATTCCGGCTTCGATTTCCAAGTTCAAACCTTCGCCGAGATGTCGTTCAAAGACGCAATAAGTCGAGCCTATATCAATTTTCGTTTCGACATCAACATAAAAATCACCGATTCTTAAAATTGCTTCAATCGTGATTCCGGTTTTGTAAATGCTGTCTAAATACAGGACAAAAACAAGATAGATATTTGAAAAATAAGAAACATTGAGTTGAAATCTACTTTTAGAAATTTTAGCGAATTATAAAAAGGAGTTTCAACCCAATGGATATTTACTCATTAGA
>JBPCPU010000266.1:0-10318 GCA_050998795.1 Pyrinomonadaceae bacterium | reverse complement strand
CAGGTGGTTCTGACAATTCATTGTCAATTTTGATCGTTTCGATGACGACCGGCGGCGGCTGAGAATTAACCTTGATTTCGCGCGGGTCAATCACCGCTACGCCGTCCTGCGTCGGAAACCAGAGCCGCCCGTCGCGCGCGCGGATTCCGGCGGGCGAGCGTCCGCCGTTGCATTCGGCGTTGAGCATTCCGTCGGATTTACCGTAGGCAATCGCCGTCACACGCCCGCGTCGCCCGTCGGCGTATTCGTTCAATTCATCACGACTGACGCGATAAATTCCGCGATTCGACGAAATCCAAAAATTGCGGCTATCGTCCTCTAAAATCTGAAACGCGCCGTCGTTCGGCAAACCCGTTTTCGTCGTGTAGCGGGTGAATTTTCCGTCCTTGAATCTGGCAAGCCCACCGTCGTAACTGCCGATCCAGAGCGTCCCGTCCGCGTCTTCATAAAGCGCTCGCACGGTGCGGCTCGGCAAGCCGTCGGCTTCCCGCCAGCTTGTCAATTTGCCGTCTTTGTAATGCGTTAAACCGTCGTAAGTCCCGATCCATAACCCGCCCGCTCGTGCTTCGATGATGACTTTCACATCGTTTCCAGCAAGCCCGTCGGCAGTTGTAAAACCGGTCAGAACGCCGTCTTTGAACCGCATTAACCCGTTGCCGCCGCCTATCCAGAGCGCGTTTTCACGGTCGGCGTGAATCGCATAAATGTAACCGACATCGGGAGTTTTCTCCGGCTCGAACGGCACGAACCGATTGTTTTCCTGTACGTATAACGCGCTGAAATTGCTTATGAGAATTCGCCCGATAGCGTCTTCGCCGATGGCGTTGACCTGAAAATTCTCGGTGGATTTGACCAAAGCGAAAGTTTCGTTTTCGCGTTTGAAAAGTCCGCTCGTCGTTCCAATCCAAATCGTTCCGGTGCGGTCTTGGTAAATCGGATAGACGTTTTTCTCCGCGATTCCGTCCGCCTCGGAATAAGCAGTGATGATTTGTTTTCTGGCTCGAAACAAACCGTCGCGGATCGTGCCGAACCAGAGATTGCCTTCATTATCCTGATAAGTTGATGAAATCTCCGCCTTTTCGAGCGGCGGCGGAACGGCGGCTTTTTTGAGCAGCAATTCTTTCCGCATCGAGGGCAAGTCAACCAGCCACAGCGAGCCGTCCGCGTCTTTGGCAACGAGACCGAGCTGCGAGCCGGTCATAAAATACAATGGAAATTCGGGCAAGCCATCGCGCTCGTCAAAAAAGCCGGTGATTCGTCCGTTTTCCGCCCGCGCAACCCGCCCGTCGGCGGTTATCAGCCAGACGATTCCGTTTGCCTCTTGCGCTGCTGATGCGTACCTCACTTTCGGCAAATTTGCCTCCTGTACTACCGATACGAACTTCTCTTTCGACGAGCCGTCGGCGAGCAAAAAACTAATCCATTGCCCGTTAACGAAACATTCGGAAAATTTGTTTTCGGAACTAAGGCGGCAAAGAATTTTAACGTTCGACGAACGAGCGGCTCGCGCCGGCAGCGGAAATGTTGACCCCGCCTCAATCGGCGAAAATTTCCCGTCTGAAAAATGAAATTCTTGACTATCGCCGAGAATCATAACTCCGCCGTTCTCTGCATCCGCTTCAATCCAAGCCACTCCGCGCGGAACGCCCGCTTCCGCGCCGAAATGTTCAAACCGCCCGCCGCGAAAACGCGCCGCGCCGCTCTCTTCGGTTCCCGCCCACAAATCTCCGCCTGCCGTTTCAAACAAACTGATAAAACGATTATTGACGATGCCCGGCGAATTGCTTTTATTGAAAACCGTAAACCGCGCTCCGTCAAACCGCGCCAACCCGTCAACGGTTGCCAGCCACAGATACCCATCCTGAGTTTGAACTATCCCGTAAACCGAATTCTGCGGCAGCCAATCGTCCGCCGTCCAATGGTCAAACCGATACTGCGCCTGCGCCGTGATAAACGGAAAGCACAGACAAAAGCTCAAGAATAGTTTCTTTAACAAACTCATACCAGGTTTCTTTGCATCAAAGAATGTTGGAAATATAAAAGGGCTGCATAGGAAATCTAACTTGCGGAAAGCCTGTTTGACAAGTTAAATTAAAATTAGGTTTTAACTTTTAAGGATTAAAAAATGGATTTTACAACAAAGGAATTATTAAAAAGATACGCGAAACTGGCAATCGGACAACCGTTTGCGCCGATTTTATTAAACATTCTGGTAACGAGCGTTTGCGATATGCGCTGCACGCATTGTTTTTTTACGGAAGAACTCGATGACCGTCCGCGCAAAAAATTGCAAATGAAAACGCACGAACTCGAAAAAATCTCCGAAACTCTCGGCGGCAATCTCGGCGTTTTAGTTCTTGCCGGCGGCGAACCGTTCACGCGCAAAGATTTGCCGGAAATTGTCGGCGCGTTTCACCGCAACAATAAACTGGAATCGGTTTATCTGATGTCGAACGGACAGATTCATCCGCGAATTTTTCCCGACGTTACGCGAATTTGTCAGGAAAATCCGAATCTGAATGTAACGATTGCTTTGGGAATTGACGGACTCAAAGACGAACACGAAAAGATTCGTCAAAAACCGGGAAGTTGGGACAAAGCGATTCACACGGCGCGGACTTTGCAGGAAATGAAAAAGGAATTTCCGCGCATTGACGTGCAAACCTGCACCTGCGTGATGAACTCGAACCAGGACACGATTTTTGATTGGTATGATTTTCTGAAGCACGATTTGAAGCCCGACAAAATCAATATCAACTACATCCGTCCGCCGTCAAAAGACCCGAATGAACTTAATTTCGACCATCATCGTTATGCAAAATTGTCGCAT
Source organism: Pyrinomonadaceae bacterium (assembly GCA_050998795.1). Lineage (GTDB taxonomy): Bacteria > Acidobacteriota > Blastocatellia > Pyrinomonadales > Pyrinomonadaceae. The sequence goes on along the minus strand of JBPCPU010000266.1, from coordinate 7,488 downwards.
CTGATTCTTGACGATGTGAAAAATGCGGCGATTAAAAATAATTACGGCGGTTCAGCCGGATTTTTCAAGGCGGCGATTGATATTTATATGCACGACCTGATTGCCAAAGTTAAGGAAACTAATGAGAAGCAGATGACTTGCTATGCGGGAACGGCGGGCGCGGTCATTTATGACGAAGGAACGATTTCGTCTTGCGAAAACAAGAGCGAAGTTGCAAATTTACGCGATTTTGACTGGAATTTCCAAGCCGCCTGGACTTCGCCGCAAATGAAAGCACGACGCAAGGAAGTCGCCAACGGCTGTTTCTGTACGCACGAATCAAACTCTTATTATCCGAGTCTGCCATTTAATCCGAAACATCTGATTCAGATAAAGAAACTCGAAAAACAAATGAAAAAAGCGTCGAAGGAAATGGACTTGAATCAAGCGCAAACAGAAGGTTTGGCGGTGAAAGCGTAAAAAAATGTTGCCGAAAGTAAATTACATCGTGAACGGAAAGGGCGAAAAGTTATTTGTCCAAATTGCCGTCAAAGATTGGGATAAGTTAATTGCCGAACATCAACGACTGAAGACTTTGATTGATTTTCGGAATGATTTGCAAGATGCTTTTCGTGAATCTGAACAAATCCGACGCGGCGAAAAACCAGCCATTACTTTAGGCGCATTTCTCAATGAACTATAAAATCATTGTCGTTGAGAACTTTAGGCGAGAAGCCAAGCGTTTGGCGAAAAAATACGCTTCGCGTCAATTCAATCATTATGCAGATTTCTTTAGAACAAGCCTTACAAATGCCCGACGCGGTTCTTTTCGCGCAGAAGTTGGAGTCTGCTTTGCAAGCCGAAAAGAAAAAGCGGCAACATTTTTACGAGATTGTCGAAGAAAATAAAAAGATGGAATTTATCAACGGCGAAATCATTTTTCATTCGCCTGTGAAATTACAGCATAACCGCGCCACCACACTTCTGGGGAAACTGCTTGATACGTTCGTTGTTAAGCATAATCTTGGTCTTATGGGTTTGGAAAAACTTTTGGTTTCATTGACGCGCAACGATTACGAACCGGATATTTGCTTTTTCGGCAATGAAAAAGCGAAAAGTTTCAAACGAAAACAGATGCAGTTTCCCGCGCCTGATTTTGTTGTCGAGGTTTTATCGGATTCGACGGCAAAATACGACCGCGAAACGAAATTTCAAGATTACGCGGCGCACGGCGTATCTGAATATTGGATTGTTGACGCGGATAAAAAAGTAGTTGAACAATATTTTTTGCAAAACGAGCAATACGAACTTTTATTAAAAGCAAAAGACGGCGAGATTGAAAGCGTTGTTTTGGCGGATTTCAAAATTCCGATTCGCGCGATTTTCGATGAAGCGGAAAATTTGAAAACTCTGACGAGCCTTGTGGCGAATTAAAAAATGAACTGGAAAGAAGTTACCGAACATCCGAGTTTGCGCGATTTACCGTTTAAGATTGAGTTGAACGAGCGCGGACAAATCATTATGAATCCGGTAAAACTTAATCATTCCGTCTATCAAGGTGAAATTTCCTATTTGTTAAGAAGTTTTACTCAAGATGGAAAGGTTTCCGTAGAACTCGCAATTTGGACACGGTTGGGAACGAAAGTGGCTGATGTCGCCTGGTTTTCTGATGAAAGATGGAAAAAACAGAAAGGCAAAACGGAAGCTACTATTGCGCCGGAAGTTTGCGTCGAAGTTCTTTCGATGAGCAATTCCGCCGATGAAATGAAAGAGAAGCGCAAACTTTATTTTGAACAAGGCGCGAAGGAAGTTTGGATTTGCGACGAATACGGCAATCTGAGTTTTTATAATCCAAAACGAAAGTTGACCAAATCAGGTTTGTTTCCTGAATTTCCGAATAAAGTTGAAATATAATTATGTTGGCTTACAAGGCAATGTATAAATTTTTTAACGACGGCGTTCACGGCGAAGTTTTAGATTTTGCGGGTGTAATTACCTGCGGTCAGAATTTGGACGAAACGCGCCGACTTCTTTCTTCGGCTTTGGTTGATATGGCGGAAACGAATTTGCTTTTAGGTGAACCTCTGCCGATTCCGAATCCAAATATCTTCGACAGCGAAGCCGATTTGGAAGAACCGATTTATTTCAACGAAAGAACGACATTGGACATTGGACTTTAGACTTGGGACTTATCATGCCGCACAATACACCGAAAATTCTCATTATTTCATCCGACACCGGCGGCGGACATCGTTCGGCGGCGCAAGCATTGGTCGAAGGTTTGCAGAAATTTTGGGAAAGCAAGTTTGTCGCCGTTCGTGTTATCAAAGCTGTCGAAGAATCTCATCACATCACCGAAAAACTCGTTAATTTATACAATTGGATTCTGCGAAACAAACAACACTGGATGAAATACGTTTTTTGGGCGATGAATCGCTTTCGTCCCGAAACACGCGAGTTTGTGCATAAACGCTGCCTCGTCTACGTGCGCGAACAATTTGAAAAATGGTGTCCGCATATCGTCGTCAGCGTTCACCCGCTGACGCAGCATATTTTTGCGCGAATCTTAAAAGAATTAAATCTTGCCGAACAAATTCCGCTTGTAACGGTCGTAACCGACCCGTGTTACGGTTTTTGGAAAGGCTGGGCGTGCGACGATGTTTCGCTTTATCTGGTAGCGAATGAAGATGCCAAGCGGCAGTTAGTTGATTACGGAATTTCGCCCGAAAAAATCAAGATTTCGGGAATGCCGATAAATCCGAAGTTTCACGAAGTTGACGAAAAAGCAGCCCAAGCCGCGCGTCGCGCATTTGATTTGAATCCCGATAAATTTACGGTTTTTGTCAACGCCGGTTGGGTTGGCGGCGGAAATATTCCGCAGATTTTCCGCGAACTCATCAATGGCGAACTCGACGTGCAGACGATTTTTCTCGCCGGAAAGAACGAAAATCTTCGCAAAGAAGCCGAAGAACTGGCGAAAACGGCGAAATTTCCCGTCAAAGTTATCGGTTATTCCGATGATGTCGAGAAAATTATGCAGTCGGCAAATGTAATGATTTCCAAACTCGGCGGTTTGACGACGTTTGAAGCACTGGCGTGTCATTTGCCGATTATCGTCGACACGACCACGCCGCCAATGCCGCAGGAAGCCGGAACGGTTAATCTGCTTGCCAAACACGGCGCGGGAATTTTGCTGGAAAAAGCATCAGACATTGTGCCGACGATTCAAAGTTTGCTCAATGGTTCGGCAAAATATGCACAGATGAAAGCCGCCACCATCGGGATGGCGATTCCTAATTCAACCCAGAAAATTATCGAAGAAATTTCCGCGCTTTTGCCGGGTTGTCAACCTTCAATAGTCGTTGCGCCGCCGGGAGATTAAAGTTCAACTTGCACAAGTCTGACTTTGATAAATTTACTTTTCTCACTTGTTACTTTTCCACAATTTCATTAACCTTTTTCTAGTTTTATTAAAAATCGCATTTATTATATCGGAGAATTAATTTGAGTCTTTTACTTGAAGGAAAACGCGCCTTTGTGTCAGGCGGAACACGCGGAATCGGCGCGGCAATCTGCGAAATTTTTGCCCGCGAAGGCGCGGACGTAGCTTTTAATTATCATTCGCGCGACGATTTGGCGGAGGAAGTCAAAGCAAAAATCGAATCTCACGGCAGGAAATCGTTGGCGTATAAGGTTTCCGTTACCGACCGTTTCGGCATGAAGCATATCGCCCGCGAAATCAAAGAAGCGTGGGGCGCGATAAACATTCTGGTCAATAATGCCGCCGTCAACAAACCCGATAATTTTGCGACGACCACCGATAAATCCTGGGATTGGGTGGTTGATACAAACGTCAACAGCCTGTTTGCCGTCACAAAACCTTTTTATAAACAAATGATTCGTGAGCGAATCGGTTCAATTCTGAATATCACCAGCGTCGGCGCGATTCGCTCGCTTCCGACATCGGTTCACTACGCAACTTCAAAAGCCGCGATGATTGGCTTTACAAAATGTCTTTCGCGCGAAGCATCAAATTTCGGGATAACGGTCAATGCGATTGCGGCTGGAATTTTCGACACGGATTTAGGAAATACATTGCCCGAACGCCTTTTGCAGATGCACGATTTTTGGGTGTCGAAAGGTCGGCTCGGAAAGCCCGAAGAACTTGCGGAATTTGCCGCGTTTATGGTGAGCGACCGCAACAGTTTTATGAACGGCGAAATTGTCATTGTTGACGGCGGCGCGGTAACTTAAAACCACCTTTTAAATTATACATAATACCAAAATGCGAAATAAAATAAGAAAAAAATACAACCGTTGAGAGGCACTCTGTTCCCGCCAAAGACTGAAAACCCGATGCTTTGGCGGGAACAGACCGCCTCTCAACGAACCTTAATTTTTCGCGCAACCTGGTATAAGAAAGTGCGGTAAGCTAAACAAACTTACCGCACTTTTTTGTTTCAGAAAATATTTTACTTTCCGCCTTTCCACTCCGCCAGACGCTTTTCCAGTTCGGTCGTGTTTCCGGCTGGTGTCATTGCTTTTGCTAACTGAATCGCTCGTTCGGCGGCGGTAATTGCTTCTGTTTTCTTACCCGAATCTGCTAAAAGATAAGCCTTTAAGCCGAGCGCGTTTGGCGTTTCCTTTGTTTTCAGAGAAGCGTCGAGCCATCCGATTGCTTCCGCATAATTCGCCGTCATTTTCTGCGAGTAAATCCAATTTGCCGCCTGCGTGGGTGTGCGGAAATCTTCAACTTTTAAGTTCGATATTTGTTTGCGGATTTCCGTCAATGTTCTGGCTTTGACATCGCCGACATCAACCGTGAACGGAACGCGCAGGTTTTCCCAAACGACGGCGACATCAGCCGTGGTCGGTTTGATATTTTCAAAAGTCAAAGCCATCGTTTCGTGGAATTCCGCCTTTAGCGGTTTTGCCGAAACGCGCAGTTGGTCTTGTTTTGCATCGTATTTGAAACTGCCCCATTCGTTGTTGACTTTGTTAAAAATTATCGTCCATTCGTCCTTGTTCGGAATTGTATGCAAGCCGTATTTTCCGGCGGGCAAAACCTGACCGTTAATTTTTATGTCGCGGCTCGTTTCAAAAGTTACATTCTCGTTCGCGCCCGTGCGCCAGACTTCGCCGAAGGGAACTATTTTGCCCCAGACTTCCCGCGCCTTGACGTTCGGGCGATGATAAACAAGCGAAATGCGTGTATCACCGATGGTTTGAGCAATTTCCTGACGCTGCGATTCACGCGGCAGATTTAACTGTGCAAAAGCGTCTGAAGCCAAAAGTAATGTTAAAATTCCGACGAAATAAATTGTTTTTTTCATATTTTTCCTCTGATGTTAAAAAGTTTAGTGTGCCTCCAATTTTTCCTGCGCCCGCCGAATAAACAAAGTCAGCATTTCGGCGACTTTCTTGCTCATTTCGCTGCTGATGATTGATTCGCCCGCAAGACCGGCGAACAAATGCAGTTCCCGTGCGGAATTGCGACGCAGCTCGACGGCTTGCGAAACCTGCACGAGTGTTAAATTTTTGCCCTTTTCGACAAATTCCGCCGCGTAACGCAAAAGATTTTTCGTTTCGCCCGCAACCGGCTGCCATTCGATTCTTTCCTCATTATTTTCCGCCAGTTCGACGGCAAATTTCTGCATCATCGAACCGACAATCGGAATTTCGGCGCGGATTGTCCAATGTGCGATGCCTTTCGCGTCGGTGTGAATACTTTCGACATTCGGCATCATCTCGACAAAATTTTTAATGTCGGCAAAAAATGTGCGAACTTTTTCCAAATTCGTTTTAATTTCGATTTTATCACTGTATTTAGCGCGAATTGTGAACATATTAAAGTTTTATCGGCAGTTTTCTCTTCGGTTATTATCTACTTTTGGAACTGAAAGTCCAAACTGAAAATTAATACTTCGTAATTTTAATTTTGCTCAAAATATCTTCTTGCCGAATCATTTCCTGTTTGCCCGTCCGCATATTTTTGAGCGTTACTTTGTTTTCGGCAAGTTCTGCGTCGCCCAAAACGCAGACAAACGGAATTTTAATCGAATCGGCGTATTTAAATTGTTTGCCGAGTTTGTCGGCTTCGGGATAGACGAGAACTCGCAATTTTTGTTGTCTTAATTTGCCCGCGAGTTTGAGCGATTCGCCGATTGCATCTTCGTTCCAGACGGTTACCAAAACATCAGCCGCGTTTGTTTCAAGTTCTCTCGGAAACATTCCGCGTTCCTGCATCACGACGAGAATTCTTTCCAAGCCTAAACTAAAACCGCACGCGGGAATTTGTTCTTTGCCAAACATTCCGATAAGCCCGTCGTAACGCCCGCCGCTAGCAATGCTTCCCGTCAAATCGGGAACATTGACTTCAAAAATCGCGCCCGTATAATAGCTCAAACCGCGTGCCAGCGAAGCGTCAATTCTAAGACTTTCCAGACGAGCTAGTTTGAGAATCTGCGAAACTTGGTTGATGCCTTCTCTACCCGTTTCGTGATTACCGATAAACTCTGAAAGACTTGAAAGAATGCGTGAACTGTCTGAATCTTTTAATTCGTCAAATAATCGCAGCAACGTATTCGCAGCCCCTTCATCTATACCACGATTTTCAAACTCCTTTAAAACACCTTCGTTCCCGATTTTATCGAGTTTATCTAAGGCGACTAGAGCATCGGTTTGCTTTTCTTCTCCAATTTTAACGGCGTCTAGCATCGCATATAAAATTTCTCTGTGATTTATGCGAATCACAAAATCATCAAATCCCAACTCGGTTAAAATCTCGCTGACCGCCGCGCAGAGTTCGGCTTCGACAATCATCGAACTCGAACCGATTGCGTCAACGTCGCATTGATAAAATTCCCGAAAGCGTCCACGCGCCGGACGGTCGGCTCGCCAGACGGGTTGGATTTGATAGCGTTTGAAAAATTTCGGCAAATCGTTTTTGTGATTCGCCACGACGCGGGCGAGCGGAACGGTTAAATCGTAACGAAGCGCAAGGTCGGCTAAATCTTTTTCGGATGCGCCTTGTTCGAGTTTTTCGCCGCGTTTCAGGATTTTGAAAATTAGCTGATTGCCTTCTTCGCCGTATTTGCCCGTCAAAGTTTCGATGTTTTCGACGGCGGGCGTTTCCAGCGGCTCAAAGCCGTAACTTTCGTAGACTTCCTTGATGATGCCGATAACGTAATTGCGTTTGCGAATGTCGGCGGGCAGAAAATCACGCATTCCGCGCGCCGGATTGGTGTTGCTCATAAACTTTTATCCAAATTAACAAAAAACCAATCGTAACATAAAAAAAGAACGGCTTGCATTTGTATGAAAAGCAGTTTGAAATTGATTAGCTAATTGAAGGGTGTGCGTAATTCGACTTTAGTAACTAATACTAATTTCATCGTTGAGAGGCGGTCTGTTCCCGCCGCCTTTGAAAATTCAACGAACGGCAGGAACAGACCGCCTCTCAACGATTGAGTTTGTTGATATTTAATTACGCACAGGCTTCATTTAAGT